>DAISXE010000087.1:0-5361 GCA_036826015.1 Ilumatobacteraceae bacterium | reverse complement strand
TCACTTCCGCAAGGTATTGCTCAAGCCCTGGGTTCTCAGGTTGCGGTAAATGGAAATGATTCGCTGCTCTTAATCGGTATCGGCCTACTCATGATTGGTTTGGCCTTCAAAGTTTCTGCCGCTCCATTCCATGTGTGGGCTCCAGACGTATATGAAGGTGCACCCACTCCAGTGACTGCTTTTATGGCGTCCGTAGGAAAGGTCGCAGCATTTGCTGCACTTCTGAGAGTGCTTCTTGTTGGTTTGCCTCAACGCGTAGACGATTGGCGCCCAGTGGTATGGGCGCTTGCAATTGCGACCGTCTTTATTGGTTCTGTCATGGCTGTTGTGCAAACAAACGTGAAGAGAATGCTTGCGTACTCATCCGTGAGCCACGCCGGATTCATTCTTGTTGGTGTTGAGGCAGCCGCGCACATGCGTGGTGACGGCCTTGCATCATCAATGAATTATCTGGTCATTTACACGGTCCTAGTTATGGGCTCATTTGCGATTGTGCTTGCAATGTCTGGTCAGCAAGATGCTGATACAGCATTGACAGATTTCCGAGGTCTAGCAAAGCGCCGCCCTGCATTGGCGTTGGCATTCAGTATCTTGCTCTTTGCCCAGGCAGGAGTTCCATTTACATCTGGCTTTGTCGCAAAGTTTGCAATCATGAAGTCGGCCGTAGATGTCGGCTCGTACGCTCTTGCAGTTGCAGCCATGGTTGCAGCAGTGATTGGTGCTTTCTTGTACCTACGCATTGTTGTGAGCATGTGGTTGGAAGAACCAGAGTCCTCCGAGCCGCTCAATGTTGCGACCCCAGTGGTGCTTGTCATTGTTTTGGCGGTCGCGTTTACATTGGTTGTTGGTCTGTTCCCAGACTTACTGCTCGATGCAACACAATTAGTGCGCTTCGCCCCGCGCTAATTACTTGATCTGCTGAATCAGAGCGTCAAATAAACCCTGCTGGTTTGCGTCATCTGCCGCAGTGTCTTCTGGATGCCATTGCACGCCGATCACCCAAGTTTTAGATATATGTTGCACGGCTTCAATAGTGCCGTCATGGTGTGTACCAACGACGGTGAGGTCATCTGCCAGTTTTTGAATCGCTTGATGATGAAACGAATGCACAAATGGTTCGTGTGTTCCCATGGCAAGAGCCGCCAGCGAACCAGGAACCATTTGCACAGTGTGCATGGTGTCGCGGTGGTCATCAGTTGTGTCTAAATGCTGAATGAGGGTTCCACCAAGTGCAACGTTCAAAATTTGGTGTCCTCTGCAGATCGCCAAAATTGGAAGATCGATATCAAGCGCTGCACGCACTGCGGCAATTTCGAAAGCATCGATGAAGTCATTGACGCCACGAAGCTCTGCATTTTCAGTGTGTCCATAGCAAGTGGGGTTCACGTCTCCACCGCCTGGCATCACGATGCCATCGCATCTCTGAATCGTCGCCACAATCACATCAGGGTCGTCCGACGGGGGAATAACAATAGGTAGCCCACCCGCACGATGGATTGCATCTGCATACATTCGTCCAGAAGAAATAGCCTTGCCTCGAACATTGTTTGCTTCTGAAGCACGACGCCCGGGTACACCGATCAACGGCATGATCATCCGTTATCGACTTCTTCTGCTTCGTATCCCGCGGCTTGTACGGCGGCAAGTACATCTTTTGCATGATCTCGGCTGCGAACTTCCAGCACGGCCTGCACGCCAGTTTCACGCACATGTAAATTGACGCCTTCACGCACGTGTTCTACTTCAATGAGGTTGGCACCAGATTGTGCAAACAAGTTGAGAAGTCCTGCTAAACCACCAGGGCGATCAGAGATGCGAACAAAAATAATGAGTCGTCGTCCTGCCTGTGTTTCGTTACGACGAATTAACCCAGGCACAACTCCCAAGTCCACGTTGCCACCAGACAACACAACACACGTTGTGCCATGACGCGCCGGCTTCACTTGACCACTCATCAGCGCTGAAACACCAACTGCACCGCCACCTTCGACATACAACTTGCTGCGTTCCATCAGTAGAACCATCGCATCTGCCACAAGGTCTTCTTCCACAACAATTATTTCGTCCACGTATTTTTCAATGATGGGCCGAGTAAATTCGCCAGGCGTTTTTACTGCGATTCCATCTGCCAAAGTAACGATTGGCCCATCGGGTGGTGGATCACCTGCGTATGGTGCGCAAGCGCGTACTTGTACTCCGATGATTTGAATCTTTGGGTTGATGTGCTTTAGTGCAAGCGCAACGCCGCCTGTTAAGCCACCGCCACCGAGTGGAACGAGAACCATTGCAAGATCTGCAATGTCTTCGGCGAGTTCGAGACCAAGAGTGGCCTGTCCAGCTACAACAATCGGATCATCAAATGGGTGACAGAAATTCATACCCGTGAGATCTGCCCGCGAGCGTGCAAGCGCAACCGCGTCACTCAAGGTGTCGCCACCTTCAGTAAGTGTTGCGCCGTATGAACGAACTGATTCCATTTTCGAAAGTGATGCACCGGCAGGAACAAAAATTTCGCACGGCACACCAAAGTGGCGCGCAGCAAATGCGATGGCTTGCGCATGATTGCCAGCGCTACCTGCAACGACACCGGACTGCGCTGCATCACCGAGTGAAGTGAGCTTGTTCATCGCACCGCGAATTTTGAATGAGCCTGTCCGCTGCAAATTCTCAGCCTTCAAAACGACATTGCCGCCGAAACGTTCAGACAAAGTGAGCGACTCCGTAATGGGAGTTCGCTTCACAACACCTGCGCCCGCTTGTCGAGCGGCCAGAATGGCAGCCGAATCAATAGGTGGAGTGGTCATGCAGGCTCTACCGTAGTGGGCATGCGTGCAGCACTTGTTGCGAATAGAGAAGATGTCGACCCCGGTCTTGTCGGGCGAGCATTGCGCCGACATGGCTATACGTTCACGGAGTTTTTACGTGAAGACCACGAGGGCTGGTTGCCAGTGGAAGATTTCGATCTGGTTCTCGCTTTGGGTTCCAATTGGAGCACCTACTGGGACCAGGTGGCTGGCCCCGTGCGCGCCGAGCAAGAGTTGCTCCGTGAAGCCATGCGGCGAGATATCCCTGTCCTTGGAATCTGTTTTGGTGCCCAGCAGGTAGCAGCGGTCCTAGGGGGAGAAATCACAAAAGCACAATCTCCTGAAATCGGGTGGTGCCAGGTGTTTGCCACGTCTGAGGCCGGGCTCACGGCTCCGTCGGCGTTGACCTCGGGCCCCTGGATGCAGTGGCATTACGACCGATTTTCGGTCCCTTCGGGGGCATCCGTTTTGGCCGATTCACCTATTGGCCCGCAGGCCATGGTGGTCGGGCGCACATTGGCGGTCCAGTTTCACCCCGAGGCCACAGAGACCATCGTTTCGCATTGGTCGAGCGGCGCCGGTGCCGAGGAACTAGAGGCCTCTGGAATCTCGAAAGTTGCACTGCTGTCGGAGACGAGTTCTCAGATGGACGGGGCCGAGATTCGGTGCAATGAATTGGTGGACTGGTTCGTCTCCACCATTGCACAAAGGCACATGGGGTCACCAACAGTCTGAGAAGTTGGGGGCATCGTGATTGCCCGTAGTAGTTTTGGCAGTGATGTCCCCGTTCTTACGGTCCTATCTCACTGTTGTGTGGTTTGGCCTTGCCTCCTTCTTAGTCGCTGGTTTGCTGCTTGGTATCTCGGCACTCATTCGCCCGAACAAGCCCAACCCAGAAAAGTTGCTCACCTATGAAAGTGGTGTGGACCCTGTAGGCGACGGTTGGTCGCAAAGCCAGATTCGTTATTACGTCTTTGCACTTCTCTTTGTGATTTTTGATGTTGAAGCAGTATTCATTTTTCCGTGGGCAACTCAGTTAGAGCGCTACGCGGGTTTTGGTCTCGTTGAGATGGGTGTCTTCGTCGGCATCCTCTTGCTTGGCCTTGTCTATGCGTGGCGCAAAGGCGTCTTACGCTGGGTTTAGGAACAAGGATTTTTCTCGTATGGGTCTCGTAGATCGTGGTCGACTCGGCAAGCCACTCACTCAATTGTTCAACCTTGGTCGTTCGTACAGCTTGTGGGTATATCAATGGGGTCTGGCTTGTTGCGCAATTGAAATGGGTGCCGCATTCGGCTCCCCGCGTTATGACGTAATGCGACTCGGTGTTATTCCATTGCCTGCATCTCCTCGGCAAGCAGACCTTGTAGTTATTTCTGGAACAGTTACAGACAAGATGGCGCCGGCAATCAAGCGTTTGTATGAACAAATGCCTGAACCGAAATATGTGATTTCAATGGGAAGCTGCGCAAACTGTGGCGGACCATATTGGGATAGTTACTCCGTCACTAAAGGTATTGATCAGATCATCCCTGTTGATGTGTATGTACCTGGTTGTCCTCCTCGTCCAGAAGCCTTGTTAGAAGGAATCGTTTTGTTGCAGCAACGCATCAAGAACGAAGACATGGGTGCGCGTTGGCGTGGTGAAGGATTTCGTCCAATGAACATTGATGGCGAGTCCGCAGAGAGGGGAGGTGTTCCCGTTGTCGTCAACAACTGATTCCACAACTGAAGCACCTCGTGACGAAATTCGTGACACAGAAATTGCGCGAGTCATCGCTGCACTCAACGGCGCTGTTCTTGATTCTCTTGTAAAACCAAATGACGACATGTGGATCCGCGTTTCGGCAGATTCTTGGGTCGCAACCGGAAACACATTGAAGTCACTCGGATATTCGTACTTCTGTTTTCTTTCCGCAATCGACTGGATGCCTTCTCCGTTTGGCAAAGGTGAAGATGATCCCACCGATCCTCCGAAAGAGTGCGACACCGCTGTGAAGCAGGGCTACGCAGGTGGCTCCACACGTTTCCAAGTACTTGCTCGCGTCATGCAGCCATTCTCAAGCCTCGGTATCAACATCAAGGTTGATGTTGACGACGCTGTAATGGCTATTGATTCATGGAGCGGTGTTTACGCGGGTGCAAATTGGCACGAGCGCGAAACACACGAAATGTTTGGCATTGGTTTCAACGGACATCCAGACCTTCGCAACATGTATCTGCCTACAGATTTTGAAGGTCATCCATTACGTAAAGATTTCCCATTGCTTGCGCGCATCGTGAAGCCATGGCCCGGAATTGTTGACGTCGAACCGCTTCCAGGTGACGACGATGAAGAGGAAGGCGAAGCATCATGAGTTTGCTCGGAGACCGCCAACAGTTGGCCTACATCGCATCGCAAGCAGCAGATGCACGCGTCAACGTAGAACTTGAAACCGAGGGCATGACCCTCAACATCGGACCGCAGCACCCTGCGACTCACGGAACACTTCGCATCATCGCTCGACTCGACGGTGAACAAGTTATTTGGGCAGAGCCATCTGCTGGATACATGCATCG
>DAISXE010000086.1:0-5427 GCA_036826015.1 Ilumatobacteraceae bacterium | reverse complement strand
ACGCAGGAAAAAGTTTCTGCCCCTGCTTCCATCGCAGCTTCGTTTGCAAGCAGGAATGGCACATACGTACGGCCTATCTCTGGCAACAGCGCAAGAACTGTGGGTTGAATGCCATCACGAGTTACCCACCCGTTCTCCCCATCAACATCCCACCATGACAAGTCGTCGGTACGATCCACCCAGTTCACCATGCGCGGTGCACGTTCAATTCCAATGCGCACAGATTCCGGATCCCAACGCAACAGTTGTGTCATTTGACCAAACAGTGCAAAATCTCCGCGTCCTGGTCGTTCGCCCAAGAGGAACGGTGCAATTTCCAAATGAGCTTGCATCATGTCAAGCAAGCGATGGAATGAATGTTCAATCGCAGGCTTATTCTCTTCAGTTGAACCCACGAGAGCGCGTCTACTTATTTGGCGCTCCGTGATGAATTTGGTGAAAGGCTCAAGCTTGTGTGTGGGCAATTGTTGGTCACTATCGAGCGGTAGAAGTTTCCCTGCTTTATCAATGCCAGTTTCGTAGTACCAGCGATAGTGATACATCTGCTTCGTCACCCATTCGTCTGCGTAATCCTCAAGCAGGTAATCAATAAAGGCGACAACAGCATCTGTCGGCACAAGACTGCGCTCTGAATACATGTCCTCAAGGCGCATGATGAGCGGACTTGAGTCAATCATTGTGTCTGTGTAAGAACCAGTTTCATCGGGGAAAGCAATTGCAGGGATAAGAGGAAACGGTGGAAGGTCGTCCCATTTGGAATGTTGCGGCACCCATTTGAATGGAATCTGTCGGTAGCGCAAGACAGCGCGCATCTTCAACGAATACGGCGAACCGAGGACGCCTCTAATTCGTAACGGATATTCCTGCTTCGATGCCATCAGCGTCTCCCTTGTTGTTCAAATGTAGATGGTTCCTTTATGACACGAATGCGTGGATAATGGCGACAAGTTCATCTGGCGCATCTTCTTGAATGAAGTGGTTTGCGCCTTCAATGACGATGTGGTCAAGATTCTTTGCACCGGGTACACGCTCTTGGAATCTGAGATGTGCCCCTGGCTTGAATGCGATGGCATCTTCTGATCCGAATACGGTGAGGAATGGCTTCGTCCAAGTATCGAGGTAGTTCCACGTTTCTATATTTTGTGGGACTCCTGGGTTGTCTGGTTGCACAGGAATGAGGCTTGGGAAAATCTTCGGACTTGTTTGGTAGGAACCATCGGGATACGGCGCGTTATATGCAGCCATTTCCTCTCGGCTGAGCGCGCGGGTTGACCCGCCGTTCACAAGGAGTCCAATCGGAAGTTCTGGGACTGAGCTGGAGTATTCCAACCATTCGCGCATCGCTTTGTTTGCGCCTTCACCCACGGGAAGACCCGTGTTTGAAGCAATGACTCGTGCAACGCGATCGCCGATGTTCACAAGAGATCCGAGTCCGATCATGCCACCCCAGTCTTGGCAGTACAAGGTGACATTGCGAAGATCTTCAGCTTCGAACCAAGCAGTCACCCATTCGATGTGACGAGCAAGTGTGTAATAACTGGGATCATTTGGTTTATCGGAACGACCAAGCCCCATGAGGTCAAGTGAAATTACTCTGTGACCGAGAGAAACAAGCCCAGCAATCATGTGGCGATGCAGGTATGACCATGATGGATTGCCATGCATCAACAAAATGGGGTCCGCATCGCGCGGGCCTTCGTCAATGAAATGAAATCGAAGGCTGACACCATCAGGTCCTGCGATGGTGGTGTAGTGGGGTGTGAAGTTGAAATCAGGAAGCCCGTCAAAACATTCGTCAGGTGTGCGCAGAATTTTCATATCTTTCCTTCGCTGAATACATCGGAGGGATTCCGTGGGACATGGTTCCTCTATTTCCCGGTCGGTATTTGGCAAACCGTAGCAAGGTTGCTCAGATAGGCCTTTTCGAAGAGGAACAGAGGTTATTCACGTTTGCCAAGTGCGGTGAGTGACATCTCAGGTGAGAAATGTGCTGGTGCGCCGAGAGATAGACCTGCGTGGATATCAAATACACCAAATGAAGGGTTCTGAGGGGCACTATTCCTTCTGAAGTGGCGCTGCACTAGCCTTATCTGCAGTGATGCAACATGTGTCGGCGAATTTCGCACCACATTTTGCACCATCTCCTGCCTTCGTGAGGCTGGTGCGAAATTCCAAACCCCAGTATTGATGGGGTAGTGGTCGGGGTTCCAGGAAACGTTTGGAACGCGAATCGCCGTTTTTTGGAACGCGTACGTGGCCCGGTGTCCATGATGCTTGTTTGCCTACCTCAACAAGCGACCAAGTGGTTCTGTCACGGATCGCGGCCAGCATCCCTTGGAAATGAGGGCTCGAGAGATTTGTTGACGAGATCTCAGAGATCCAAATGGGGTGAGTGCCCGATGAGGTCACGAAGCTATTTCCGATATCATAATGGTAATGAGAATCATTCTTATTATGAAGGAATCAAAATATGTCTGAGGTAGATACCCGCGTACCGGTGACTGTCGTGACGGGGTTCTTGGGAAGTGGCAAGACCACGCTCGTGAACTACATCTTGAGTGAGAATCACAGTAAAAGAATCGCTGTGATCGAAAACGAATTCGGTGAGATCGGTATTGACGATGCATTGGTCATCGATGCTGAAGAAGAAATCTTTGAAATGAACAATGGGTGCATCTGTTGTACCGTGCGCGGAGACTTGATTCGAATTCTCGGGACTTTGATGAAACGTCGCGACAAGTTCGACTACATCCTCGTTGAAACGACAGGGCTTGCGGATCCAGCACCAGTAGCACAGACATTCTTCGTTGATGAAGAGATTCGGGCTCAATTGCGCCTTGATGCAATTGTGACAGTCGTTGATGCAAAACATCTAGCACTTCACCTATTCGAAGAAAAAGAAGAGGGAATTGAAAATGAAGCAGTAGAGCAACTCGCTTTTGCTGACCGAGTGCTCATCAACAAGATTGACTTAGTGTCTGAGCAAGAGTTGATTCAAGTAGAGAATCAAGTGCGATCAATTAACGCAGGTGCATCTTTGGTTCGCACACAGATGAGCAAAGTTGATCTGGATTGGTTGTTGAATGCGGGAGCATTTGACCTCAGCAGAATTCTTGAAGTCGATCCAGAGTTTCTTGGAGACTCGGAACACCAGCACGATCAATCGGTCACATCTGTGGGTATCGAAGTAGAGGGCCCTGTCAATTTGGAAAAGATTAATGATTGGCTCGGCTGGCTTCTCATGGAGAAGGGAGTCGACATCTTTCGGATGAAAGGAATCATCAATGTTGAAAATTCCGAGAATCGCTTCGTTTTTCAAGGAGTGCATATGTTGTTTGATGGTCAACCAGATAGAGCATGGAAGCCAGGAGAACAACGGGTAAACAAAATGATTTTCATCGGTCGCAATCTCGACCGAGACGAACTCAACTCAAGGTTCCGTGCATGTCTAGTGAAGTAATCAACGAACTTCAGTTTTCGACGCAGCCACTGTGTCGGATGGACGACTATGTGACCAGTATTGACTTTTCCTTCGATGGGCGATTTGTCGGAGCGGCATCAGTTTCTGGTGAAGCAAGTGTTCATGGGCTCGATGGAAATGGAATTGTTTTTGCTGCTCATACAGGAGACACAACGCGCATTCGATTCAGTCCAACTGCTCATGAATTTGCGACAGGTGGAATTGATGGGGCAGTACGAATTTGGAACCATAGTGGGGTCCTTATCGCAGAAGAAGTTCGGAAGGGTTGGTGTAATGACATTGCATGGCGCCCAACAGGCGGGGAAGTCGCTGGGGTAGTTGGCCGATCTGTGGTTCGAGTACTTTCAAACGGCTTGAATGGCATGAAGCACCAGGAACTAGATGCCACGGGTGAATGTGTGGGATGGAACTCCGATGGGCGTCGTTTGTTTGTCGGTGCATATGGCGGCGTGTTGATGTTTCAGAGCGATGCGAGAGCAATTAGGGACTACCCGTGGAAAGGTGCACCCCTCGTGGTGCGAATTTCTCCCGACGATAAGTGGATTGCAACTGGTAATCAGGATTCGTCGCTTCATTGTTGGAAGGTTTCCAACGGATCAGATCTCCAGATGACTGGATTTGAAACAAAAGTGCAACACATTGCGTGGAACGAATCATCTCGCTACCTTGCAAATGCTTCTTTTGATGTCATTTCTCTTTGGGATTTCTCCGGCAAGGGACCAAAAGGCTCACGTCCTATTGAACTCACAGGCCATACGGGCCGAATAGTGGGGATTGGATATCTCAAAACTGCTCCGGAGATACTTGTATCGGCTGCTACTGACGGCGCTGTGTGTTTATGGAGACCAACTGCGAAGGGTCGTTCATTAATTGCTCGGAACGATACGCATCTTGCATTATCAGCTCTTGCAATCTCTCCCCAATCATCAACGGTTGCTGTGGGAACCGAGGATGGAGAAGTCTTCCTTCTTGATGTAGCGGGCATTGAGTAGACAGTGACGACTTGAACCGTGAGAAGTGAAACCAGAAAAAGCTTCAGTGTTCTGTTGTGTCGTGATTGCTGTTGCGGGACAGATCGCAAACATCCCGACTTTGATCATGCAGCTCAGCGACGCGAACTAGAAGATGTCATCAGGAAGGCTGGTGGCAAACTTCATATCATGAAGTGCATTGACGCCTGCAGTTATTCAAATGTTGCGGTCATCAGGCGACACAATGGTGAAAAAATTTGGCTCGGTGGGCTGGCGAAAGTGGAGATCCACGATGAGCTATGTCATTTCTTAGCGAGTGATGTTTTTCAGCCTCTCACGCCCTTGCTTGAAGATTGCAGATTTGAACCAACACTTGAATCCCAAACGGCAGAAATTAAGTGCGACTCCAGAAGGATTCCTGTCCATGAATCTTGATGATTACCTCTCCAAGGCAACAATCGTGGACTGCAATGGCCAAATAGCTTATGAAATGACTCTCTTGTTGAATGGAGATGTTCTCGTATGTGGACGAGTGGGGAACTACCAAATCAATCCGACAACACGTGAGACCACGCCGGTGGGGAAGGTTGTGCCCGTAGAAATAGTGGAGCAAGCAGTCGCATTCGCTCGATCATGTCTGTGATGTGCCCGTCGTTGCTCAAGTAGTGGGCGGGTCTAGGGATTTTGGTCCTGTTGGCTTTTGCCATTAGGTGGGCGCTAGTAACCTAGACCTTGATAGCGCAAGGTGTGGCGGCGAATTTCGCACCACATTTCGCACCATCCCCCGCCTTCGTGAGGCTGGTGCACAATTCGGCACCGCAGTAGCTATGTAGTAGATATCTTTGACCCTCGGGCGTATAGGGTTTTGCGATGTTTGCTGTTGGTGAGTGTGAACTGCCGGAGACTGGCGGGTCGATGTTTGTTGTGATCGCCGGTTTGTTTGTGTTGGTTGCTGGTGTGATTGTGACCCGTTGG
>DAISXE010000085.1:0-5443 GCA_036826015.1 Ilumatobacteraceae bacterium | reverse complement strand
CCACGTTTTGCAGCAGTTAGCCACACATCACGCAACGTTCGTGGTGCATTTTTGAATACACGCAACGGATTCCCATGTACTGAAACCGTCTCTAGTTCAAAAACTTGTCCAGCAGAAACCAGTTCTGTCTGTATCTCTTCGCGTGCCCCCACGCCATGAGACTACTGAACACACAACATACTGACGCGACCGAACAAAGGGGTACGAAAAGACCTAGGGTTTGGGTCAATCAAGGAGACCATTCATGTCGAAAAACATTCTCATTACAGGAGCCGGTTCTGGTTTTGGCAAGGGTGCAGCGATTGCGTTGCTTGAGCGAGGCCACACAGTTATCGCCACGACTGAGACAGCCGAACAGGCATCCGCACTTCAAGCCGAACAGCCTGGGCTGCAAGTAGAAAAGCTCGACATTACGAATGCCGCCGATATCGCTCGTGTGTCCAACTGGAAGGTTGATGTACTTATCAACAACGCCGGATACGGCCAGACCGGGCCGATGTCAGACGTGCCAAATGATCGTCTTCGTAAAGTCTTTGAAGTAAATGTCTTTGGAACCGTAGCGATTACACAGGCAGTTTTACCGGCAATGGCTAAGCAAGGTTCGGGAAGAATCATCATCATGTCTTCCATTGCAGGCAAGTTTGCGGCTCCCGGCTTTGGCCCATACGCAATGACCAAGCACGCATTGGAAGCAATGGGCAAAGCCATGCGAGCTGAACTGGCTCCACAAGGCATTGACGTCTGCCTCATTAACCCTGCGCCCTACAACACTGGCTTCAATGACCGCATGGCCGACTCCATGTGGGAGTGGTTCGACGACTCTGCGGTCAATGCACCCGCTAAAGAGATTCACAAGATGGTCGGACAAATGGTCACCACGAACCAGATGGACCCAGCCGAAGTAGTACAGCGCCTAGTTGAACTTGTTGAAGCAGAAACAACAACAGAGAACAACTTCGTACCCGAGGGGATTACTGAGCTATTGGGGCTGTAAACCCTGATGACAGGTAAAATTGAGTCATCAACGACGACAAGATTCTCCTGTATTACAAGTTCACCCCCATAGCCGACCCAGAAGCGATTCGGCTATGGCAGCGCAACATATGTGAATCACTCGACCTCAAGGGTCGCATCATCATCTCGCGTCATGGCATTAACGGGACTGTCGGCGGCTCAATTCATTCCGTCAAGATGTACCGTCGTCTCACTCGCGAGTATGCGCCATTCAAAGACATCGATTTCAAATGGTCTGAAGGTGGAGCAGACGATTTTCCACGCTTACAAATTCGCGTACGAGACGAAATTGTTACTTTCGGCGTACCAGACGAAATTCAAGTTGACGAGAATGGCGTCATTGGCGGAGGTCAACATCTCTCCCCCGTCGAAGTCAATGAACTGGTTGCGCAACGAGGTGACGATGTTGTGTTCTTCGACGGACGTAACGAATTTGAAGCGCGCATTGGTCGTTTCAAAAATGCTGTGGTGCCAAACATCGCCACTACTCCAGAATTTGTATCTGAAATTGAGAGCGGAAAATACGACCACCTCAAAGACAAGGCAATCATTTCCTATTGCACCGGCGGAATTCGTTGCGAAGTGTTGTCAGCCATCATGAAGAAACGCGGCTTCAAAGAGGTGTACCAAATTGATGGTGGCATCGTTCGATACGGAGAAACCTTTCGCAACGATGGCCTATGGGAAGGGTCGCTCTACGTGTTCGATCGTCGACTCAAGATGGAATTCGCTCAAGACGCAGCAGTAATCGGTGAATGCCAGAGTTGTGGCGAACCAGATAACCACTTCCACAACTGCGATGTCTCCACCTGTCGCGTGCGGTTGCTGTTGTGCCCTACATGTGAGGCAAAGACTGAGCGGGTGTTGTGCCCGCTGTGTGCATAAAGAACCATTGATTCTTGGTTGAATCAATCTCCATATTGGAGGCGACGCTGGGAATCGAACCCAGGTACAGGGCTTTGCAGGCCCTTGCCTAAACCACTCGGCCACGTCGCCAGTAGCGGTGCGAACACCACGACTCGGTAATGCTATCGGCGCTCTTGCGCTCCCGTCGGACTAGGGCTTGCGAACAGCGTGGAAAATCGTGCGAGTTCCACTCGAAAGAAGCATCTTTGACTTCACGGTAAAGCGCTCGTTCAAAAGGCGTTCAAACTCCTCGAGAGTGAAATCATCGTGGATTCCATCGCGCTTGTTTGTAAGCAATTTGCGCACCATTGGGTCGTCCGCATGAGGCATTTCAATGATGAGTTCTGGAGTGAGGTCACGGAACATATCTAGTTGAGACGCGAGTGGAACATGGAAGGTAATTGCCATGTGGTGAATAACTGCAAGAGCCATCACGATGTCGGGACGACCGCGATCAAAAACACCTGGCCGTTCTTGTCCCCGCCAACCAACACCACCACCTGAGTCGGTGAGATCCACATACAACGGAAGAATTTGTTCGTTCTTCTCTGCCTTCAATGTGTTGTACAAACGGTCGACCACAAGCGGATCAGCATCCATTGCGACCACATAATCAGAGTGAGCAGCAGCAATGCGACTAAACACGCCGTCGTTACAGCCAATATCCCACACTTGATTACGCGGGGCTGATGCCACAGCGTCACGCACAAACTTTTGCTTCTCATCGAGACTTGATTCGATGTAGTGCCCACGCTCTGAATACTCAGACCATGTGGACTTCTTATCACCAAGCGAAATCTTCTTCACGATGCCTTGCAGTTTGCGCAAAGTGGCGTCGAGCACCTGAGCATTCATTCCTGCCTTCGCTGCATCGCTCTTCATGTTGTTATCGCTGTCGGCAAAACGATTCTGTGCAGCCGCATGCAACACAACGTGGGTCAGTCGACCTTTACGTGGGTGGCGAATACTTGCGGGCAACAGTTTGCGCATGGTGTCTGGCGATATGCCATTCACTGATCCGCGCAGGAACTGTTGAAAGCCCACTCCCAAGTAACCCTGCATCATCAGTGGATACAGGTACATCTCGCAGAACTGGCGATAGCCGTACCACGGGTCACCTTTGCGACGCTTCTCGAATGAACCAGCATCAATGAACTGAGGGCGTGATCCGATGAACTGCACGTTGTACGGAGTTGCATCTTTGAGACCAATGCCATCGGCCAACGTTTCGCGAGTGAGTTTCAATTGCAATTGGGCAGCATCTTTCAACATGCTGAAAGTCCACTCGTACGGATATGAGATGAATGGAATGAGCGGGTGCGTCATTGCCGTTACCCACGGTTCGTTGAGTCCTACGGAAGATGGCTCGACGAGATTCGACTCGATGAGTTCGCCAGACGCCAATGCATTCTGAATTGACGGCTTCTTCCACACCTTCTCAATGTCTTTTGCACCAATGGCCGTGAATGCGCGCACAACTTCACCGTTGCCCACAAAAACCCTGCTCAGAGGGTCACGAAAAGAACCTGAATCCTGATGTAGTTGCGACATGGGTCAGTTGTGTGAGGAGTCGTCTGCGTCGTCTTCGTCAGCGTCGCGGATTGGCATTGGCTTGCCCGTGACCTTTGCCCGGATCATCTTCCAGAAGACTCCGATACCGGCAAGGCCACCGCCAAGAATTGAGACCAACATGCTGCCTGTACCGGCGTCTAAGTATGAGAACATGCCTATCAGGGTACCCCACTGACGTCGTTGAAGGCAGAAACCTCTAAATACCCCCTTTTGAGTCGGGTTTTGGTGGTTAGCATCACACCGTGCCGAATAAGCCCGAAACCACAGCAATAACTGCCGGAAGAGACTCATCTCGGTCTCTTGCGCCCGCGCTGTGGCCAAACACCGTGTGGGAGTCCGAGAGCCTTCTCGACGCCACTCGCCGAGCTACTGGGCTTCGCTCCGAGACTTTTTACTCACGCTTCTCCAACCCCACCGTGACTCAGTTTGAAGACGCCATAGCCACTCTTGAGGGAGCTGAAAGCGCGCTTGCTTTCGGATCTGGGATGGGAGCCATCTCGTCTGTCATCTTGGCCTTCTGTAGCCAGGGCTCTCACATAGTTGCGCAGAACAACATCTACGGCGCCACGCTTTCATTCCTGCAGGGCCCGTGTCAGCGCCTTGGAATTGAAACAACTTTTGTGGACCCAACGGTTCCGGGCTCATTTGCAGCAGCTGTTCAACCAGGACGCACCATGCTTGTGCTTGCAGAGACTCCCTCCAACCCCCGCCTGTCTGTCACCAACCTTGAAGAACTTGGCGCGATTAATGGACCCTTTACCGTTGTTGATTCCACGCTCTCAACACCACTTGGTCAGCGTCCACTTGATTTTGGCGTCGACATTGTTTTGCATTCTGCGACCAAAGGAATTGGCGGGCACAACGATGCATTGCTCGGCGTGATTGCCGGAGAGAAAGAACTCATCGATGCGGTGTGGGCATATTCAGTCATGCACGGCGCATCGCCATCACCGCATGACGCACTCAACGCTCTTCGTGGCTTACGCACGCTCGGCGTGAGGCTTCAACACCAAAACTCGTCTGCCCTCACCATCGCGCGGTCTCTCGAGAGTCACGCGAAAGTTGTTTCAGTGCAACATCCATTCCTTGAGTCACATGCACAACACGATCTGGCACGGCGACAAATGCGGTTTGGAGGAACAGTGTTTGCCGTAGAACTCGACGGCGACTTTGCCACCTGTGAATCATTCGTATCGAAACTTCGAATCGCCCACATTGCAACTTCATTCGGTGGTCCAGAGACTTTGGTGTGTCATCCCGCAACAAGTACACACGTAGGACTCCAACAAAGTGAGCTTGAATCTCTCGGAGTCACCGCTGGTCTATTGCGATTCTCCATTGGCCTTGAAGACGCCGACGACCTCGTTGATGACATCCATCAAGCACTCGCCGCAATTTAGATTCGTTGTTTAGATTCGTTTCGGCGGACGAGGAATGAAAGCACTCGTGCGAGCGGCGTACTCTGCGTAACCCTCTCGACGCTTCATGAGTGAACGTTCCAACATAGGAACACCAGAAACTCGTAACAAAAACACTGTCATGACGACTGGACCAATGAAGCCGATGACTCCGATACCAGTCTCGGCGCCCACAATGCCAATACCCCACCACAACAATGCATCACCAAAATAATTTGGGTGTCGCGTCAGGCTCCACAAACCAGTTTGCATTACCTTTCCAGCGTTATTCGGATCCTTCTTAAACTGAACAAGTTGCCAATCACCAATGGCTTCAAAAGACAAACCAACAGCCCACACCATGACACCAATGACTGCAAGTGGACCAACACCTGGGGTCGCGTCGGAATTTCCAAACATGACCGGAAGCGAAACAACCCACATAAGAACACCCTGCAAGCCAAACACCGTGACCAAACTGATTAAACCAAAGCGCGCACCCTTCTTTTTGCGCATCGCTTTGTAACGCCAGTCTTCGCCATGACCAATATTGC
>DAISXE010000084.1:0-5488 GCA_036826015.1 Ilumatobacteraceae bacterium | reverse complement strand
CACCAGCAATGACCGACTTCATTTTCATGGTGCGCGAATCAAGCCACATGTTCATTACTGGTCCAGACGTTGTAAAGACAGTTACTGGTGAAGACGTGACATTGGAAGAACTTGGTGGCGCAATGAGCCACGCTTCAAAATCTGGTGTTGCAACATTCGTTTCGAATGACGAACAGTCATGTCTTGATGATGTGCGCTTCTTGCTTTCGTTCCTTCCACAGAACAACCTTGAAGAAGCTCCACTTGTTGAAACTGCTGACGATCCAGATCGTCTCTGTGAATCACTGCGCGACATTCTTCCTGCATCACCGAACCAGCCATACGACATGAAGAAAGTCATTCGTGAAGTTGTAGACGACGGTGAATTCTTTGAGTACTTCCCACATTGGGCGAAGAGCATCGTGTGCGGTTTCTCTCGTATTGAAGGAAAAACTGTTGGTGTTGTCGGCAACCAGCCAATGGCGTTTGCTGGTGTTCTCGACATTGAATCATCTGAAAAAGCAGCACGTTTTGTACGTACCTGCGATGCATTCAACATTCCGCTACTTACTTTCGTAGACGTACCGGGTTTCTTGCCAGGCGTCAACCAAGAGCACGAAGGCATTATTCGCCATGGTGCAAAGTTGTTGTACGCATTCTGTGAAGCAACAGTTCCACGTATTCAGATCATCACTCGCAAGGCCTATGGCGGTGCATACGTGGTGATGAACTCAAAGTCCATCGGTGCAGACCTTGCATACGCATGGCCAACCGCAGAACTTGCAGTTATGGGACCACAAGGTGCAGTAGAGATTGTGTACAAGCGAGAACTGCAACAAGCAGCAGACCCTGTTGCGCGCCGTGCAGAACTCATTTCTGAATACACAGAGAAGTACGCGAACCCATATGCAGCTGCCGAGCGTGGTTACATTGACGACGTGATTGACCCAGCAGATACACGACGCAAAGTTGTTGCTGGATTGCGCATGTTGCAAACAAAGCGCGAAGAGCTCCCACGCCGCAAACACGGCAACATGCCTCTGTAGGAAATCATGACTGAATCATTTGCTTCCGACTTTGCTGGTGCACCGTCCGTTGGTTTTGGAATTAGCAGCGAACCTAAAGCAGGTTTCTGGATTCGCGCTTTGGCAAATATCTGCGACGGAATCATGGTGTCATTGGTCAACCTTCCACTTGCAGTGATTGCAACCGGTGCAAGTGACGATGCGCAAGTACCTTTTCAACTCGCCCAGATGGCCCTTTCATTAGTTGTGTTGTCGTACTGGATGGGCACGCAAGGTGGCTCACCGTTGCGCCGCAAGTTAGGTGTGTACGTGCTGGACGCCGAGACCGGTGCGTTCATTGGTAAGGGTCGTGCTGCAAAGCGCATCCTTATGAGTTGGGTTTCTGCAGTCGCTTTGTTTGTTGGTTACCTATGGATGATTTGGGATCCTCAGAAGCAAACATGGCACGACAAAGTTGCACGCTCAGTGGTGGTTCGTCGATGAATACCGCAATTGCATCTATTTCACCAGTGCCAACTGAAGAGGAAGCGGCGGCCATTGTTGCTGCAGTCACTCTCATGTGGCCACAACCTGTGGTCGCGTCCACTACTGACAACAAGCCCAATGTGGCTTGGCGTTTCAGTGGCCGTTGGTGGGCTAACGACGCAATCTCTCGTCGCACTCGACCAGGAGCATAAACATGTCGTCGGCGAGCGGCACTGAACTCACCACAGTCGCAGACGACCTTGCCGTCTTTCATCACGGCACACATGTCATCCGCCACGAGAACTTAGAGCCCGACACCGCGTACACAGAACACGGAATTGATTTCCGAACACTTTCTCGTCCAAGCGGAAAATTGCTCAGTGTGTTTGCAACTGTGAACGACGTTCACTTTGGCGAAACAGAGTGTGGTCGCGTTGACGACAACCTCAATGGCCCCATTCAACGTGCACTTCCTGGCGAACAGCCGTATCCCATCACAATGAACTCGGGTGCGATTGCAGAGATACAACAACTCCAACCCAATGCAGTTCTTGTAAAAGGTGATCTCACCTGCAACGGAACAGATGATGAGTTTGCAGCATTTCGCGAACATTATGTCGATGGCTTCGGAGACAAACTATTTGTGGCTCGCGGCAACCACGATGCATACATGGGTCAGAACGAATTCACTGGTGACCAATGGATTCAGTTACCTGGTGTCACCATCGCTCTGATCGACACAACTATTCCCACCATCACAACTGGCCGCATCGACCCCGAACAATTTGAGTGGCTAGACGCACAACTGTCTGCAAGCACATCACCAGTTCTCATCATGGGTCATCACCAACAGTGGATAGAAGGCCAACGTAGCGATGACTACTTCGGCTTGCATCCAGACAGCAGTGATCAGCTAGACGAACTAGCAGTGCGACACGCATGCGTGCTTGCATACACAGCAGGTCATACGCACCGTCATCGTGTACGCAACATGGCTCAGTCAGGTATTCCGTCCGTAGAGATTGGTTGCGTGAAGGATTTTCCCGGTTCATGGGGTGAATACCGCGTGTATGAAGGCGGAGTCATGCAGATAGTTCATCGCATCTCTACACCTGAGGCATTGCAATGGAGCGAGCGTTGCCGTCACCTGTATGAAGACTTTGGTGTGCAGTACGAGACATATGCAATGGGTGCACTCGAGCAACGCTGTTTCAACATCGAGTTGCGATGACCGCTGCAGCGCTTGCTGGTCTACGCGTTGTCGACCTTTCCACTGTTCTTGCTGGGCCTAACTGTGCTCGTTATCTCGCCGACTTCGGTGCAGATGTCATCAAGATAGAACGCCCAGACGGTGGCGACAGTTTGCGCAACATGGGCTGGCGCGACCCAGCAGATGGTGAAGGCCTGTGGTGGAGACTCGTCAACCGCAACAAGCGCACCGTTGCACTTGATTTGAAAAACGAAGACGATCGAGAAGTCTTTCTTCGACTCATTGATGAAGCAGATGTATTGGTAGAAAACTTTCGCCCCGGAATTTTGGAGCGTTTAGGTTTTGCGCCAGACGTGTTGCATGCGCGTAACCCACAACTTGTCATTACCCGCGTGAGTGGTTTTGGTCAAGACGGCCCGTACGCACATCGCCCTGGGTTTGCATCCATCGCCGAAGCAATGTCTGGTCTTGCGTCTATTACTGGCGTACCTGGTGGCGACCCGATGCTTCCCCCGTTCGCTCTCACTGATGAAGTGACGGGTCTTGTTGCTGCATTTGCCACGATGGTTGCGTTGTGGTCAGAACAAGGTCAAGTTGTTGATGTTTCATTGCTAGAGAGTTTGTTTCAAATTCTCGGACCACTAATGACTGTGTGGCTGACGCGCAATGAGTTACAACCACGCATGGGTTCACTACTTCCCTACACAGTGCCGCGCGGTGTGTACAAGTGTGCCGATGGAAAGTTTGTTGCCATTTCCACATCGAGTGATTCCATTGCGGCACGTGTCGTGAAGTTGATTGGTTTCGATGGCGATGATCGGTTTGCAACATTTGCAGGGCGCATTGCCAATCGCGAAGTTATCGAGCAAGAGATGGACAACTGGTTTGCTTCGCGCACACAAGCAGAAGCACTTGCAATTTTTGAAGAGATAGAAGCTGCAGCTGGACCAGTGTTATCTATGCAAGACATAGAGACAGACCCGCATTATGTTGCGCGCCAAGCAGTGGTGAACATTGAAGGAACACCCATGCAAGGCCTTGTTGCTCGGCTGTCCGCGACTCCGGGTGCAATCAAATGGCGTGGTCGCGCAAAAGATGAAGACGGTGATTCCATACGCCGTAACGGTTGGAACGAATAACTCGCAACTGAGAGTTGTTCATCTCTCGTTTCACTTCGACCCTTCCATCTCGCTGTTTTCCTGAGCTGGTGACTATTGTTTACCTGTTCGTTAGGGGAAATTCATGAACACCACTCCAGCACCAGATCTCACACGTGCGTACAAAGTTCTGGCACTCACAGCAGTTGCAACATTCTTGGTATCGCTTGATACCAGCATCGTTGTTGTTGCGCAGCGAACCATTGAGGCAGACCTCGGCCACCCCACATTGCTTACGTGGGTCTTCTCGGCTTACAGCATTGCGTACGCCGCGGGCTTGTTAACTGCTGGCCGTTTTGCCGACGTCAATGGTCGCAAACGTTCCTTCTTGCGTGGTCTTGCACTATTCAGTATTGGTTCCGTGTTGTGCGGGCTTGCACCCAATGCGCTGCTCCTTGTTCTTGCTCGCATTGTGCAAGCACTGGGTGGAGCTCAACTTACGCCTGCATCGCTTGCATTGGTGCTTCCTGAGTTCCCCGTTGAAAAGCGCACAGTTGCCATTGGTATCTGGGGCGCTGTTGGAGGCCTTGCCGCTGCAGTCGGACCTTCTGCTGGTGGCGTCTTGGTGGGTTGGCTGAACTGGCGCGCGCTATTTTTCATCAACGTTCCATTTTGTATTTTCACGCTCATCGTTGGCTCAAAGATTCTGCATGAAAGCAAAGACCTCAATGCAACGAAGCACGTTGACCTCATTGGAACTGCACTTGGCTTTCCCGGAGTCGCATTAGTGACGTTGGCGATTACGCAAAGCAGTGAATGGGGCTGGGGAGATAATCGCACTCTCGGAGCGCTCGTCATCGGTTTCATTTTGCTTGCACTCTTTGTTCAGCGATGCAACACGGTGGTAGACCCACTGCTCGATCTTTCACTTTTGAAGATGCCATTCGTGGTTGCAGCAAACCTGTCCGGATTGTTCTTCTCTATTGGCTTCCTTGGTATGTGGTTGCTCAACACACAATGGTTGCAAGCAGTGTGGAACTACAGCCCAGCAATGTCTGGCCTTGCAATTGCGCCGGGGCCTATCGCTGCTGCAATTGCTGCAGCTCCTATGGGGCGTCTTGCAGTTCAATGGGGTCACGCCAGGGTACTTCTCTTGGGCGCTCTGTGCCTTTCGTTTGGAACCGTCATGTTCAGTTACACCATCAGCACCACTCCCAATTACGTGAGCGGCTTATTGCCGTGGATGATTCTTACGGGGTTTGGTGTTGGTTGCAGCATGTCCACATTGTCCAGTGCTGCTAGCGCATTCTTGCCACCAGCACGTTTCGCTATGGGCTCTGCACTGAATACAACCATGCGTCAAATTGGTTCAGCTTTAGGTGCAGCTCTTGCCACCTCACTTGCGGCACCGGCAATGAAGAACTTGTTTGTTGCGATGACAAACAAAGAACCAGTCACTCGCACAATGGTGTCTTCATATTTCACAGCGTGGCGTGTAATGGCCGCTATCTATTTGTTTGCAGGCATCGTCATGATCGTTCTGTACAAGAAGCCGACAGAACAGCAGATGACCGATGCTGGTCAAGTTGAGTTTGTTGACTAAACAACGCCTATCGGGCAACTAACACCAGTGCCACCAATACCGCAATAACCGTTGGGGTTCTTGCCTAGGTATTGCTGGTGGTACGGCTCTGCAAAGTAATAGTGCGCGA
>DAISXE010000083.1:0-5501 GCA_036826015.1 Ilumatobacteraceae bacterium | reverse complement strand
AACCGACGCACATTGTCACACTTGATGGCAGCGAGATTGAGTTCACCGCAAAAGAATTTGACCTGCTGGCGTTCTTGGCTTCTGAACCTGGTGTGGTTTTTCGCAGAAATGACATCCTTGAGCATGTGTGGGACACACCCTGGTACGGAACAACAAAGACGCTCGACGCCCATATTGCGTCAATTCGAAAGAAGTTGGGAAGCCCTGATTGGATTCAGAGTGTTCGGGGAGTCGGGTTCAAATTTGTAGAGGTTGAATTGTGAGAATCCGCCTTATTGGAGCTTTGGTTTCTGTTGCGTTTCTCATCCTTTTTGTGTTCAGTATCCCATTGGCATCATTTGTGGCAACAGTGGAGCGTGAGCGTCTGGTTACTGCGTTAGAGCGAGATGCCTTCATGCTTGCCGGTCATGCAAAAGAAACCTTGAACACAATCGCTGGAGCAGTGTTGCCGTCGTTGCAGCCCTTCATTGTTGAGTATTCGGCTGCGAGTAGAGCAAGAATTGTTGTTACCAATGCGACGGGTTTGTCGATTGCTTCAAATGACCCATCGATACCAATCGGTACAGATTTCACCAATCGCCCAGAAGTGGTGAAGGCTTTAACAGGAGTACCCGCCGTGGGGGAGAGGAAGTCTGCAACGTTGGGCGAGACTCTCGTCTTTGTGGCCGTGCCCGTTTTGTTGGGTGATTCAGTGCTCGGAGTTGTGAGACTGTCGAATCCAAAATCCCAAATTGATGAAGAAGTACGCAATCGGGTCATCGGCATAGTCGTCGCGGGCCTTTTCACTTTGCTGGCAGCCGTGGGGATCGCGATTCCGTTAGCTCTCACGATTGCGCGACCCATTACCAAACTGACTCGCCGCACTGAACGCCTTGCTGATGGTGATTTTTCGGTGCGTGCAGATGACGCGACGGGACCACCAGAAGTGCGGGAACTCTCGAGGTCCTTCAATGCAATGGCAGGCCGTTTAGGTCTTGTGATTGAGAACCAACGACATTTCGCCAGTGCTGCTTCACACCAATTACGGACGCCACTCACCGCACTCAGATTGCGCCTTGAGCAGGCACAAGAACTTGTGCCATCCGATGCGTCTGTTCTTGCAGACACGCTCGATGCATCTCGTGCTGAGGCAGACCGTCTGCAAGAAATGGTGGAGCAACTACTTGCGCTTGCACGAATAGAGGGCGGTTCAACCGCAACTATGTCAGTTAACGCCTCCGAGATTGCGCGTAATCGGATTGAGATGTGGGAATCCTTGGCCGCTGAACGAGGTGTGCGTATTAGTGGGCACATCGCTGAGCACGCCTCGTGCGCTGTGATTGACGGCGCATTGGAACAAATCATCGATAACTATATAGATAACGCATTGACTGTGGCGCCCGAAGATTCTGAAATTGTAGTGAGCGTTGTTCGCTCGGAAAATCATGTAGTCATAGATGTGATCGATGCTGGACCTGGCTTGCAACCCGAACAACGTGAACAAGCTTTTGAGCGTTTTTGGCGTGGTGCTGCTACCACGAATAGTGCGGGTACAGGGTTGGGCTTAGCAATTGTCCTTCAACTGGCGATTGCCAGTGGTGGAACTGCAGAGTTATTGCCTCGAACTGACGGTTCGTCAGGTCTCTTGGCGCGCGTTACTCTCTCGGCTCGCTAACTGTTGTCTTCGATCCAGGCGGGTACCCGTTCGAGCAAACTCATGCTCACCTCTTTACAGCGATCAAGAACTGCGCACACTTGCTCATTGTCGCCTTTATAGACAGAGCCGAGTGAGACAGGAACTCGACTAATCACACTGAGGCTTCGCTCTGGGGCATCGGTGACTTGATGAAATGAATCAATGGCAGAGACTTCGAGCGGTAACTCCACGCCGCCAAGTCCCGCAACTTCAGTTGCGAGAACGAGTAAGTCGGGTGGTCGAACTAGTGGGGGGAATGTCCACGTGAACACCAGGGGAAAAGAGAAACCCTCTGGTGGCTCGTCCTCTGGGTCATCCATGGCCAGAACTAAGTCTTCAAAGGTAAGAAGGGTGCGAGGGTCTATTTCCATACTGACATGAAGGTCGATGGGGCCGTGGCAGGCCTCTTCTGGGTGCAGGTCTACTTCCCATAACTGGCGAAGTGAGTACGTCTCGACGAAATGGCGTTCATCATGAACATGGAATCCATGGTCCACCGCATGGCTCTTGAGGTCTGTAATAAACCCGGCTATATCAATCACGGCCACGCAGGCACACTACCGTTCAGGGGTGCCCCATTTTGATTACAACTCTGATGACCGCGAGATAATGGGTTTTCTCCACGACGTAGCTGACGCTGCGGCCGACACTCTGGATGAAATTGCAGACTGGTCATTATCGGGTGAAAGAGACGGCCAGTACTCAGCTGATGTCGTGGTGGATGACGTCATTGTGGACATGCTGCAGGCAGCTGGGTTTCAAGTGTTGTCAGAAGAAAGCGGCATCGGTGATGTTGAGTGGCCGATTGATGATGATCGACTATTGGTTGTGGTGGACCCATTAGATGGTTCAACAAATGCCAGTAAGGGTCTTCCATGGTTTGCCACTTCATTGTGTGTTGTTGACAGAGACGGTCTGCGTGCTGCTCTTGTTGCAGAACAGTCGGGCACAGAGACTCGATATGCAGCAACGCGTGGTCATGGCGCAAATTGCGACGGTGTGCCGTTGCGTGTTCAAGAATTGCGAGACATTTCGTCGGCAGTGATTGGGACAAATGGAGTCCCGCCTTCACCACACGGTTGGTGGCAGTTTCGTTCTATGGGTGCCGCCGCATTAGACATCTCTCTCGTCGCAAAGGGTGGGCTTGATGGTTATGTCGATTTCCATGACCACGGCGTGTGGGACTACCTAGCCGCAGTGCTTATTTGTAGAGAGGCTGGGGCAGTCGTTGGAGATGTGGACGGGCGAGACCTCGTGGTGATTGACCCAGATGATCGACGTAGCCCTGTTGTGGCTTCATCTCAGGCGTTGTTTGACTCCCTGGTGGAGACAGCGCGTCAATTTCGACATATCTAGTCATTCGGGTGCGGCAAGCACTCCCATCTACAATGAGAGAACTCTTGTAGTAAGGACTCTTCATGAAGCGCATCTCTCACTGGATTAACGGCTCAATCGTTGTCGGCACATCAGGCAATACGGGAAAAGTATTCAACCCTGCAACAGGTACACAATCTGGAGAAGTTGATTTTGCCTCCGTTAGTGAAGTTGATGCCGCAGTAGCAGCAGCCAAAGCAGCGTTACCGGCGTGGAGAGCCACCAACTTGTCTCGCCGTGCAGAGATCATGTTCAACATTCGCAATCTGGTGCAAGCAAACCGTAACGAGATTGCACAGATGCTGAGCGCAGAGCACGGAAAAGTTATTAGTGATGCATTGGGCGAGATTGCCCGTGGACTAGAAAACATTGAGTTCGCATGTGGCATTCCAAACTTGTTGAAGGGTGGTTACAGCGAACAAGCTTCTGCCGGTGTCGATGTGTACAGCATCAAACAACCACTAGGTGTTGTTGCAGGCATCACGCCGTTCAACTTTCCCGCCATGGTTCCAATGTGGATGTTTGCAAACGCCATCGCGTGTGGAAACACATTCATCCTCAAGCCAAGTGAAAAAGATCCTTCCGTTGCGTTGTTCCTTGCAGACTTATTGCAACAAGCTGGCGTTCCAGACGGAGTGTTCAACGTCATCAACGGCGACAAGGTGTCTGTAGATGCACTCCTTCATCATGCAGACGTATCTGCTGTGTCATTTGTTGGCTCCACGCCTATTGCGCGGTACATCTATGAAACCGGCACAAAGAATGGCAAACGAGTGCAGGCTTTGGGCGGCGCAAAGAACCACATGTTGGTCTTGCCAGATGCAGACCTTGATATGGCTGCAGACGCGGCCGTCAGTGCTGCGTACGGGTCAGCAGGCGAGCGTTGTATGGCAATCTCGGTATTGCTTGCAGTGGATTCTGTGGCCGATGCGTTGATTGAAAAAGTGAAGCAGCGTATTCCCAACATCAAAGTTGGCCCAGCGTCTGACACTGCAAATGAAATGGGACCACTGATTACGGCGGAGCATCGTGACAAAGTGGCAGGTTATTTGGCAGGAGCGGCTGGCGAAGGCGCCACGGTTGTGGTGGACGGTCGAGAGAATGCACCAACTGGTGGTTTCTTTTTGAACCCAAGCATCATCGACGGTGTAAAGCCAGGTATGCGTTGCTATGACGAGGAAATCTTTGGACCTGTTTTGAATGTGGTGCGAGTGAAAAGTTATGACGAGGGAGTTGCACTCATCAATGCCAATGAGTTTGGAAACGGAGTAGCAATTTTCACTCGCGATGGCGGAGTTGCTCGTGAATTCCAATTTGATGTCACCGTTGGAATGGTGGGGGTCAATGTTCCAATTCCAGTGCCAGTTTCGTACTACTCATTTGGCGGTTGGAAGAATAGTTTGTTTGGTGATCACCACATGTATGGCCCAGAAGGCATCAACTTCTTCACGCGTAGCAAAGTGGTGACTTCTCGTTGGCCTGACCCGCGTACGTCATCAGTGAACTTAGGGTTCCCTCAGAACCGATAATTTCTATTTGCCGGTGTATAACGCATCGGCAAGCGTGAGTGCTTCATCGATGATGGCAAGACCCTCATGTATTTCCGCATCGCTTGTAGTGAGCGGTGGAGTGACATGAATGCGGTTGAAGTGAGTAAACGGCCACAGCCCCTGTGCTTTGCATGCGCCAAGAACATCCATCATGGGTTTGGCGTCTGGTCCGGCAGCATTGAACGGCACAAGTGGTTCGCGAGTCTCGCGGTTACGTACTAATTCAATTGCCCAGAATGCACCAATGCCGCGTACATCGCCAACACTCGGATGCTTGTCCTTTAGTTTTTCGAGACCTGGTGCGATGACATCTGTTCCCAGACGACGCGCTTTGTCGAGGATGCCTTCTTCTTTGTAAATGTTGATGGACGCGATTGCCGATGCACATGCAAGCGGGTGGCCCGAGTAGGTGAGACCGCCGGGGAATTGGCGTTCACGGAACGAATCTGCAATGCGGTCAGAGATGATGACACCGCCGAGTGGAACGTACCCAGAGTTGACTCCCTTGGCGAAACAGATGAGGTCTGGTGTGACATTCCAATGATCAACCGCGAACCACTCGCCGCAACGACCAAAACCACACATGACTTCGTCACAGATCATGACGATGCCGTAACGATCACAAATAGCGCGAACGCCTTCGAGGTATCCAGGTGGTGGAATCAAGATTCCGTTAGTGCCGACCACGGTTTCCATAATGATTGCAGCCACATAATTTGGGCCTTCAACCATGATGGTGTCTTCGAGGTGCTTCAGTGCGCGTTCTGTCTCTTGCAATTCATTTTCTGAATGGAATGCAGAGCGATATGGGTATGGACCCCAGAATTTAATGATGCCAGGCATTGCAGGTTCGGCTGGCCAACGACGCGGGTCACCTGTGAGTTGAATAGCTCCACCGGTTG
>DAISXE010000082.1:3873-5585 GCA_036826015.1 Ilumatobacteraceae bacterium | reverse complement strand
CAGTTCTTCAAAGAAGATGGTTCACACAACGAACAAGAATGGCGTCGCTTTGGTGGGGACATTCGTGCGTTAACGGGGGAAGATCCGGACATCGTTTTCGAGCACCCAGGTCGCAGCACATTTGCTGCATCTATATATGTAGTGAAAAAGGGCGGCACCGTTGTTACGTGTGCTGCAACTAGCGGCTTCATGATGGAATTCGACAACCGCCACTTCTGGATGCGTTTGAAGAAACTCGTTGGTTCGCACTTTGCTAACTACAAAGAGGCGTACGAAGCAAACCGTCTTGTAGCCAAGGGCATGATTCACCCTGTTATGTCTCAGGTGTTCACACTTGAACAGACTGGTGAAGCGTCGTACCAAGTACACAACAACATGCACGAAGGAAAACTTGGCGTTTTGTGCCTTGCACCTAAAGAAGGTCTTGGCGTAGATGATCACGAGTTGCGGGCAAAGGTGGCAGACAAGCTCACCTGGTTCCGTCGCTAGGAAAGAGCAGAAAATGATTCTCACTGAAATAGATCACGTTGCAATCGCTGTTCGCGATCTTGAAGCAGCAATCAAGTATTACCAAGATGCTTTTGGAGCAACTGTTGACCATCGTGAAGTTGTAGAAAGCGACGGCGTAGAAGAGGCTCTGTTGAAAGTGGCCGAGAGCTATGTGCAGTTGTTGACACCAACGAACCCAGATTCTCCAGTAGCGAAGGCTATTGAGAAGCGCGGTGAAGGTTTGCACCACATCGGATACCGCGTGAATAATTGTGCAGAGGCCTTGGCTTCCATGATTGCCGCCGGCGCTACTCCAATTGATAAAGCACCACGACCTGGTAGTCGCGGCACCACAGTTGCTTTCATTCATCCGAAGGGCAGCTTCGGAACTCTTATTGAACTCGTTCAGGAATAAGCCTTTACTTCGCGACTAGCAATTTGATTGCAGAGTGGTTACACACTGTGCGTGCAAATTCTGGTGTGGCTAATAGTTGGTCTTTTTCTCGGGTGCTTTGTCGCACTTTCTGCGCGGCGTGAGATTCAACATTTACGTTCAATAGGTCATACCTACGGTGAGAATCATTTCGCAAGCAAAAGGTGGGCCATATTCGTTTGCTGCATGATGTGCGCAGCGTTATTCAGTTTCGTTGCAGTTCACACTAAGACTTTCGAAGATCAAGTAATCGTGGCTCTGTTAGTAATCGGCGGATTGTGGTTTGCGATTGTCGATCTTGATACTCACGTCATTCCGTTTCATGCTGTTGTGAAGTTCTCTGCAGCAACGTGTGCATTGTTCGCCGTCACCGTTGGAGGTGATACGCACATGTTGCAACAAGTGTGCGTGGGTGCAATCACCATGTGGGTCTTGCTCTTTCTTGTACGTGTCCTGTCGCGTGGAGACATGGGTGGTGGAGATGTCTCGTTAGGCGCAAGCTTGGGCTTGTATTTGGGTTGGTCAAGTTCGACTGCGGCGTATGTTGCGTTGATCGCGTCATTTATGGCGGGCGGAGGCGTAGCACTCACCTTGTTGCTGTTACGAAAGGCAGACAGGGATACGCATTTCCCATTTGGCCCTTGTCTAATCGTTGGTTCTCTGTTCGCCGTTCTACGATGAGGTGAACTACACGGAGGTACCTCATGTCTGAATTTTCAGGAATGGTTGCAATTGTCACCGGATCATCGAGCGGAATTGGTGAACGCACCGCACAACGTCTGGCAGAACT
>DAISXE010000082.1:0-3773 GCA_036826015.1 Ilumatobacteraceae bacterium | reverse complement strand
GAGATTTTTGAAAAGACTTTCAATGTGAATGTGATGGGAACATGGCAACTCACCAAAATGGCGATGCCACACTTGTTGAAATCGAAAGATGGAAACGTTGTAAACATCACGTCGGTTGCGGGTGTACGGCCCATGGGTTCTTCCATTGCGTACTCCATGACGAAGGCTGCGCTCAATCAGATGACACGTCTCATGGCTAAGAGCCATGGCCCAGTTCGTCATAACGCGGTTGCACCCGGATTAGTAGAAACTCCTTGGACACAAGATTGGGCAACGCAGCACGCAGGTGTTGCAGCAATTGCGCCATTGAAGCGTTCTGCTACGCCTGACGATTGCGCAGAAGCAGTACTTGCGTTCTTGCGCAACAAGTACGTGACTGGTCAAATCTTTGTTGTTGACGGCGGATTAACTCAGGTCAGTTAATTACTTGCGTGGTCCACGAAATGGTTGCACGCCGCCAGCTGGGACCGTACCAAGACGTCCACGCTGATAATCATCAAATGCTTGTTGCAGTTCTGCGCGTGTATTCATGACGAATGGGCCATATTGCTCGACAGGTTCACCAATGGGTTGACCACCAAGCAGAATCACATCGAGTGATTCATGTGCTGACGCTTCCAATGTGATGGTGTCACCAGTACCGAACACTGCTGTTTGGCCGACAACAAATGAATGATGATCGATACCAACAAAGCCAGAACCTTTCACCACATGTGCGAGTGCATTGAACAAAGGATTCCATGGCAGCACCATGCGCGAGCCCGGAAGAATTGTTGCGTGTGCCATCACAATGGGTGTGCGAGTGGAACCGGGGCCGGTAATTCCAGCGATGTCGCCGGCAATGAGACGAACCAACGTGCCTGCATCAGGTGTTGTAAATAGTTTCACCAAATCTGCATCAAGGTTCTGATACGCGGGTGAAATCATTTTTTGTTTTGCAGGCAAGTTCACCCACAACTGCAATCCATGAAAGAGACCACCACTGACGACCAATTGTTCGGGGGGAGTTTCGATATGCAGGATGCCACCACCTGCTGTCATCCACTGTGTTGAACCATCTTGAATAATTCCGCCACCACCATGTGAGTCCTGGTGAATGAATGCACCGTCCATGATGTACGTGACAGTTTCGAATCCACGGTGTGGGTGCCAGTCTGTGCCGCGCGCTTCGTATGGCGGATAGTCAACCGCACCCATTTGGTCCATCATGATGAACGGGTCGAGTACTTCTTTTGCAATGCCTGCGAAGGCACGACGAACAGGAAAGCCTTCGCCTTCAAAACCACTTGGCGCAGTCGTGAGCGAAATCAATGGACGATCATGGGCCTCGATTGTCGGGGCTTCAATACGAGGAAGCGTCAGCGTGTCGGCGGTTACTGCAGGCATGGTGGTCCTTTCGAGACTTCTTCAACTAGTTGCGCCCGCAACTACATCGAATATGCATAAGGGTATTGGCATTTCGGGGCTTTCCCACTAAGTCTGCGATACTGAACCAGCATGATTGTTCACCTCATCGACGGCACCTACGAGTTATATCGGCAGCACTTCGGTCAAGCCGTTCGTCACAGCACACCACCACCATTAGCGGCCACTCGCGGCGTGGTTCAGTCGACCTTGCAATTGCTTGCTGGTGGTGCAACTCATGTTGCAGTTTCGGTCGATCATGTGATTGAAAGTTTTCGCAACGACTTGTACGACGGATACAAGACATCTGATGGCATGGAAGAAGACATTCTGGAGCAGCTGCCAATCATGGAAGATGCTCTGCGTGCACTAGGTGTGGCGGTGTGGCCGATGGTGAAATACGAGGCCGACGATGGTCTTGCTGCTGGTGCACTTATTGCTTCGTTAGATCCGCGAGTTGATCAGGTGCAGATGTTGACCCCAGATAAAGACTTAGGCCAATGCGTGAGTGGTAATCATGTGGTGCAGTTTGATCGGCGTAACGATCTCATCATTAACGAGCAAGCAGTCATTGAAAAGTTTGGTGTTGGCCCCGCGAGCATTGCCGATTGGCTCGGACTAGTTGGCGATACTGCAGATGGTTTTCCGGGTCTTCCCGGGTGGGGAGCAAAGAGCGCTGCATCTGTATTGGCGAAGTATCTGCATATCGAAAACATTCCTGACGATGAAGCGCAGTGGGCTGCCGATGGAGTCGTGGTGCGTGGAGCTGCGAAATTGGCAGCAACATTGCGAGATCAACGAGACCTAGCCAATTTGTTCAAAGTGGTTGCCACCGTGGTCACCAACGTTGAAGACGATGTGCAGTTAGGGAGCGTTGACGATTGGGAATGGCGTGGCCCAACGAAAGAGCTTGCTCACTTTGGGCAGTTACTAGGAATGTCGGACTTAGTGGAACGCACCGAGCGCGCCATGGTGGGCCGTAACTAATAGTTATTTCGCCGCTGCTGGCTTTGCTCGCACTGTGTATTTCAATGTTCGTGGCTTAACTTTTGTTTTATCCGGACGTGACTTTGCTCCGGTGGTGACCCATAAGCGTGTCCACTTTCCGTTTGCACTTAACTTTGTCGTGCCGGCCTTAAGTGCGTTTACAAGTGGTGTTGGAAGAATGCACGCTTTCTTCGGTGTGTACCACTTCCATTTTGCAGTCTTTGCTTTTTTCGTGGAGCCAAACGGTGCATAGGTGCATTTGTATTTCTTTGTCTTTGCGCCGTCTTTGTAGGTGGCAGAGATTGTCATCTTGATTTTGCCCGCGTAATTCTTCATTCGAATCTTTGGCTTAATGCCGTTCTTTTTGTCGACAGTGAATCCGAACTCATTAGTGATGATGATGTTTCCTGGAATAGCGCTTGGCCAGAAACCCTCAGTAAATGCATCAGTTTCTGAATCTGTTGCAGGCTCAACATCCCATGACGCTGTAGAGCCAGATGAACTCCCGGCTTTCCCAAGCGCACTTATTGCTGTAGATGCAGGGCTTTGCTTGGAGTCAGCCATCCCATTGCGTTTCCCGACTGCGGTAAACGTGTATGCAGTTCCCGCTGTGAGACCGGTGATGGTGCATGAACCCGATGCGCCAGTCACAGTGCATGTCGCACCACCTGGTGATGCGGTAACTAAATAAGAAGTGGGTGATGGACTGCCCGAAGTTGCGACTGTAATTGTTGCGCTCTCAATCCCGGCCTCAACAGTTGGTGTAGAAGGAGCGTTTGGTCCGACAACATTATTTGTGACCGACAGCGGACCGAAGGAGACGGCATCAGCTCCGGTTGGACTTTGAATTGCTGCATTGGTTGTTGCAGCGTCGGGACTCGGCGCAACGTAACTCACCGTGATGACAGCACCTGTGTAAATTGGCGAAACCAATGTGAGATCCATGATGTAGCACGCGGATTGGCATGCTGGTCCGTATTGAACAGCGGCAACAGGAAAAGATTGCCCGTCTACCAATACGGAAAAACTCGTCACGGCTGGCTTGGTGCCACCTAATGATCCGCCGAAGGCATTGCCGGCAGCATTGATGAAATTCTTAATGGAGAGGCCGTCGATAGAGGTGCTCATTCCACTTGTGTAGAAGAGCGGAGCCGCGGTTGCTCCAGCTGTATCGATCGAAATTGGCAGTGGTCCAGCGACTAAACCCATAGAAACGAGGGCGGCGACGAGTACGAGACGGAAACGGGATCTAACGGATTTGAACACCTAAGTATCTTAGGGTGTGGATAAGTTCCTTAGAACTCCCATTAAAGCCCAGTGGGCGCCCATGGGCAGTGAAGTGACGGCCAGGCGACCTGCGGCGCACGACCTATCCCGTGTGG
>DAISXE010000081.1:0-5597 GCA_036826015.1 Ilumatobacteraceae bacterium | reverse complement strand
AGTTGTGGTGAGCCTGGCCCATTGCAATTGTCTTTGAAGTTGTCGCAAGCGCAATCGGGAGACAATCGCTCCATCGCAAACACAGTTGATGGCGCGCGAGAGGCAATGTATTCAGAAGTCGAATACAAAGCCATGAACGACCTCAGTATTGATCGAATCTCGGGTTTTGCATGGTCGGTGGTGGCAAGACCAAAGGCTAAAGATGCTTTCCGTGAACTAGCTAGCGCATTTGGTGTCACAGGTGAAGTAAAGAAGAACGAGAAGAATTCATACACCCTTGGTTTAGATGCCGATAAGGGCACTGGTATGTGGTTGTGGGTAGATACTGCGGGCGCGTGGTGGTCGTACGCAAGTGGAATGAATTCCACCGCGGTCTCATCACCGTGCGCGCCTGATCAGAAAGATTGCACTGTTTCGAATATCTCACTGCCGAAGAATTTGTTGTCCGCTCGAGAAGCATTGAATCGCACGGCAACGTTGATGACGCGTGGTGGTTACAACCCCGCAACATTTCATCTCACAGCACAAACCTCCGATTGGTCAACAGATGTCTCTGGTGTTTTCTCTGTAGCTGGTGTGCCTACAAATCTTTCCGTGTATTTCTCCTATGGCGAGGATGGTGCTCTTGTTTCAGCAAGTGGGCCATTCCTATATGTGGACCGGGCGAATGGTTACTACTTGGTGTCACCGAATGATGCAGTAAAACGACTTAACGACGTTCGTTACACGGCGTGGGGTACAGCGACTCGTAGCGCCGTAGATATCGCTGTTTCCTCACGGGGCGTACTAGCAACCGACGGTTCGCTAGCAACTGACTCTGGAACGATGCCTTCAACAGTCATACCGATCACTGGCGTGCGATATGTACTCATGCAGGCTGCGCTGACGAATAACGCATCGATTCTCGTGCCGGCGTACACCTACTTCAATAACGAAGGTGATGTCGGAACGGTGATCGCCATGAAAGACGAAGACATCACGTTCAATGCACCGTCAATTGCAATCAATACCGTCGCACCACCACAGCCAGTTGACCCAGGAACTGGAGTTGCGCCTGGAAACACGGGGGGCGGTTCACCGAGTGACGGGGGAGTAGTGGAGCCAGGCGTGCTGCCCACCACATTGACTGAAGAAACATCGAAGTCCTTAATTGGTCTAACGGAAGATGAAGCAGTCAAGGTTGCATCAGAACGTGGATGGACTATTCGCGTGGCAATGCGCGACGGCGAAGCATTTATGTTGACCAAGGATTACTCGGAAAATAGGGTCAATCTCACTGTTGTCAAGACCGTGGTCACTGCCGTGACCATCGGCTAGCAGTCTGTCAATCGGTAGCCTTTACCTCGCATGTTTGACTCGCTCGGTGATCGCCTCCAAGGAATTGTAAAACGACTCAAAGGTAAGGGTCGTCTCACCGAGGCTGATGTCGATGAGGTATTGGCGGAAATTCGTACTGCACTTTTAGAAGCAGACGTCAACGTTTCGGTTGTTCGCGATGTTGTCGCACGCATTCGTGAGCAGTCAATTGGCGCCACGGTTTCTGAAGCGCTCGATCCAAGTCAACAAATCATCAAGATAGTTAACGCTGAACTTGTTGGCATGTTGGGTGGAGAAACGCTCAAGATCACCTACAGCAGTGTTCCACCCACAGTTGTTCTCATGGCCGGTTTGCAAGGTTCGGGTAAAACCACCAGTGCTGCAAAACTTGCGCGCTGGTTTAAGTCGCAAGGTCGTCAACCACTCTTGGTCGGTGCCGACCTTCAGCGCCCTGCTGCTGTTGAGCAGTTGCGCACGCTCGGTTCACAAATTGGTGTGCCAGTTTTTTCAGAATCTGGTGACCCGGTTACCACTGCGCGCAGAGGTCTTGAAGAGGCGCGCCGTTTAGGTAAAGACGTTCTCATTGTTGACACTGCTGGTCGTTTGGCAATTGACGAAGAAATGATGCAGCAAGTTGCAGAGATCTCTTCCACAGTAAAACCGAACTACACGTTCTTGGTTGTCGACGCGATGACAGGTCAGGACGCTGTCAGTGTTGCAAAAGCGTTCGACGAAAGACTTTCCATCGACGGAGTTATTCTCAGCAAGCTCGACGGTGATGCACGTGGTGGTGCTGCGCTGTCGGTGAAGTACGTCATTGGTAAGCCAATTGCATTTGCTGCTACGGGTGAAAAGATTGATGCGTTCGAACAATTCCACCCTGACCGTATGGCGGGTCGCATTTTGGGAATGGGCGACATGCTCACTCTCATCGAGCAAGCAGAAAAGGTTTTTGAACAAGACAAGGCCGAAGAAGCCGCAGCACGAATGCTGGAAGGTCAGTTCACTCTCGAAGACTTCTTAGACCAGTTGCAGCAACTCAAGAAGATGGGGCCGTTGTCGGGAATCATGGGCATGTTGCCTGGCATGCCAAAAGAAATGAAGGATGCGCAAATAGGTGACGATCAGGTCAAGACCACCGAAGCCATCATTCGCTCGATGACTCCCGAGGAGCGCAGACAGCCAGAGATCATCAACGGCAGTCGCCGCACCCGTATCGCTAAGGGCAGCGGAACCCAGGTGGCAGACGTCAATCGCCTCATCAAACAGTTCACCGAAATGCAAAAGATGATGAAGCGCATGGGCGGCCTCGCAAAGCCACAAGGTAAAGCGGGTAAAGGAAAAGGCAAGGTCAACAAGCGCCAAGCCATGCGAGAGTTGGGCGACATGCTTGGTGGCCCTGGCGGTCCAGGAGGCTTTCCGGGCTTTCCAGGCGCAAATGGTCCGGGGAATCCTCCCTTCTTCAAGTAGTTCATTTCGTTGGGGACTTGGGTTTTCCACCGATAGCCTTACCTAGTCCCGAATCGGGTCCTTTCAGGAGAAATCGCACCATGGCAGTGAAATTGCGCCTCACACGAGTTGGCAAGACCAAGCAACCCCAGTACCGCGTTATTGCGGCTGATTCCCGTCGCGCTCGTGATGGTCGTTTCATCGAAATCTTGGGTCAATACAACCCACGTACTGAACCGTCCACCATCACCATCGATAACGACAAAGCAGTGAAGTGGCTCATGCAAGGCGCACAGCCAACCGAGCGCGTTCGCAAACTTCTTGAAATCAGTGGTGCCTGGGCTCAGTTCACCGCTGCAAAGTCCAAGTAGTCCCGTGTCTGAATTCGACGCAAATACTCTCGAAGCTCCCGTTGCTATCGCCGTGCTTACGCACATCGTGCGCAGCATTGTCGACGACGCTGAAGCTGTAAACGTTTCATCTGGTCCTGGCAAGGGCGACAAGATTCTTCTTGAAGTTCGTGTTGGTCCTGGAGATCTTGGTCGTGTCATCGGTCGTCGTGGTCGCACTGCACAAAGCATCCGCACCGTTGTTCGCGCTGCTGCTACAAATGACGATGTCGATGTAGACGTCGACTTTGTTGATGCCTGAATCGGCAGTCGCCTGATTCATCTTCATGTCTGAACAACCCGACGGTCTCCTCGAGGTTGGCCGCATCGGTAAACCCCACGGTGTTCGTGGTGATCTTTTCTTGTCGCTCACGTCTGACCTTGTGCAACGTCGCGAAGTTGGCGCGCAGCTCATCATTTTTGATTCCTCTGGCCAACGCACATTGACCATCACCTCGTCGCGTCCACAACAAGACCGTTGGGTAGTGCACTTCGAAGGTATTGATGATCGCAATGCAGCAGAGAAACTGACGAACAAGTTCTTGTATGCAGCACCCATAGATGGCGCTGAAGGTTTGTGGGTGCATCAACTCATTGGTTCTGAAGTGGAAGATACGTCGGGTGTGTCATGGGGTATTTGCACAGGTGTGTTGAACAATCCAGCGCACGATTTATTGGAACTGGAATCTGGCGTCCTCATTCCCATGCCATTTGTATTGTCCTGTGATGAAGGCATCACAGTGATTGATCCGCCTGCTGGGTTGCGAGAAGCGCTGTTATCAGACGACAGTGACGCTGCGGAATAGGTAGTGTCCGTGTCAATGCGCATCGATGTCTTCACGCTTTTTCCCGACATAGTCAACGGGTTTTGCGAACACAGCTTGTTGGGTCGCGCCCGCGAAAGTGGCGCAGTGGCAGTGAATTGTCACGACATTCGCGAACACACCACTGATGTGCATCGCACCGTGGACGACACGCCATTTGGTGGTGGCGCCGGCATGTTGATGCGTCCCGAACCAATCTTTGCCGCCGTTGAAGCCGCGCAACCTCCACGGCCACTAATTCTTCTTGGGCCAGGTGGACAGACATTTGATCAATCCATGGCACAGGCACTGGCAGACGCCGGTGGGTTCAGTTTGTTGTGTGGCCGCTACGAAGGCGTCGACCAGCGTGTGCGCGAGCACTTGGTAGACCACGAGGTATCCGTGGGAGACGTGGTGTTGGCCGGCGGCGAAGTGGCGGCGTGTCTCATCATCGAAGCTGTCACCCGATTGCTTCCTGGGGTGATGGGGAACTCCCAATCTCCAGTTACAGAGAGTTTTGGGGCCGAGGGACTACTTGAAGAGCCCCAGTACACGCGACCAGCCGAGTTTCGGGGCTGGGAAGTCCCAGATGTGCTTCGCAGTGGCGATCACGCCAAAGTAGAGGCCTGGAGGCATGCCCAAGCCCTGTGGAGAACTCTGCAGATGCGCCCCGACCTCATTGAAGCCCGCGGCGGATTGACGGATTCAGAGCGTGCCTTGTTGGAAGGGGTGGCTTTCGCCTCGTATCCTTCAATGTTCACGTCGGAACGGCCATAGAGCCGATTGTCCGTCCACATTCCAGTTCGAAGGCGCACCATGAAGAGCACAGACATCATTGATAATCAGAACAAGCGTGACGACATTCCCGACCTCTTGCCAGGCGACGAAGTCAAGGTGCACGTACGTGTTGTCGAGTCCGGCAAAGAGCGCATCCAGATTTTCCAAGGAAACATCATTGGCATCCAGGGTTCAGGAATCGCCGAAACCTACAAGGTGCGCAAAGTCAGTTACGGCGTTGGTGTTGAGCGCACATTCCCAGTGCACAGCCCATCAGTAGCAAAGATCGAGGTTCTTCGTCGCGGTGATGTTCGTCGTGCGAAGTTGTACTACCTCCGTGATCGCGCTGGTAAGGCCGCCAAGATTCGCGAGAAGCGCGAGTCGTAGGCTCCTGCAAAGCACATCGGAACTTCTTCGGTGAATACCGACGATCTCGACAACTTCGAGGCTGAACGCGAGTACAAACTTGCGCAGGAGTATCAAGATGTTGTTGGCATGTTCAAATATGCCGTTGAAACCGAGCGCCGGTTTTATTTGGCGAACGACGTTTCTGTAAAAGTCACCGGAGACAGCGCACGCCCACTTATCGAAGTGGAGCTCACAGACGCATGGGTATGGGACATGTACCGCAAGACCCGATTCATCCCCACGGTCAAAGTCCTCAGTTTCAAGGACGTGAACGTAGAGGAACTTCCCTCGGACGACATTCTCGATCCGAACGTAGTGATCTAACTGCTGCTCGTCGCGCACGAGCGCGCTGGGGTGAAGAACGCGCTGCCGAGTGGTATGCGCGCAACGGATATGAAGTCATTGCGCGCAATTGGTTCATGCGTGGGGGAGAACTAGATGTTGTTGCGCGACG
>DAISXE010000080.1:0-5667 GCA_036826015.1 Ilumatobacteraceae bacterium | reverse complement strand
GGCATTGGTGCATCAATCACTGGTGATGGTGCACTTCTCATGGGCTTTACCCATGAATCGTTGAAGCGCTAAGTAGTCAGAACTAGTTACAAGTCAATTGCGTGGTCGCGTAACGCGTCCATGTCGCAAAACTCTGTAGCAGCCATGTGAGTGCTGTGTAATTTTACCTGCGGTGCTTTGCCTGCTTCGTAGGCCTCTTGCCACCGTGGTGCACACAGGCACCATTGGTCTCCGGCTTTCAAACCAGCAAAGCCGTATTGAGGCATTGGGGTAGACAAATCATTTCCCGCATCTTTTGAGAATGCAAGAAACTCATCCGTCATGATTGCGCACACTGCATGGACGCCAGTGTCATCGCCACCTACTTCACAGCAGCCAGTGCGGTAATAACCAGTAAGGGGAGACGTGCAACATGTTTGCAAGCGTTCTCCGAGAACATTCAGCTGATCGGTCTGTGTAAAGCCATCCATGAAATCAACCTAGCCCTCACGAGGCTCCACGCCTGTCGCCACTAACCTGAAGATGTATGACTCATGTCCCTCGCTATCGCTTCGCTCCATCGCCCACGGGGTTTTTCCATGTGGGTGGCGCGCGCACGGCCCTCTACAACTGGGCATTGGCGTTACGCACCGGGGGCACCTTTGTGCTGCGTATTGAAGACACCGACGAATCGCGTAACAGCCCCGAGTGGACACAAGGCATTATCGATGCGCTCTCATGGTTGGGCATTGATTCGTCGCATCCTCAATTCGAAGGTCCGTACTTTCAAAGTCAGAACGCAGCACTGCATGTGGCAGCGGCACACAAACTTTTTGAACAAGGCAATGCATATTGGTGCGATCTTTCGGCCGAGCAAATTCAGGCACGTGCAAAAGAGACTGGCAAGCAGGGCTACGACGGGTATTCGCGCGATCGCGGCCTAACCGGTGGCCCTGGTCAGGTATTGCGATTCCGAGTTCCCGCTGGTTCCACCGTGGTGCACGACCTTGTGCGCGGTGAAGTGGAATTTGCCAACGAAACGATTGAAGATTTTGTGTTGCTGCGCAGCAATGGAAGTCCAATGTTCCTATTGGCCAACGTGGTGGACGACATTGAGATGAAAGTGTCCAACGTTGTACGAGCAGAAGAGCACTTGCCGAACACTCCAAAGCAGCAGATGTTGTGGGATGCATTGGGACACACGCCACCACAGTGGGCTCATGTGCCGGTGCTTGTAAACGAGCAACGCAAGAAATTGTCGAAACGCCGCGACAAAGTAGCCCTAGAGCAGTATCGCGAAGAGGGAATCTTGCCCGATGCGATGGTGAACTACCTCATGACACTTGGTTGGGCGCCTGCCGGTGATACCGAGATAGTTCCGTGGTCTTCCATGGTGGAGGAGTTCCGTTTGGAAGATGTCAACCATTCGCCAGCATTCTTCGACATTAAGAAGTTGGCGTCATTCAATGGTGATTACATCCGCGCATTGTCATTGCAAGATTTTGTCTCGGCTTCTCTTCCTGTACTTGCTGCCACCGATGCGTGGCCTGCGAGCAGATTTTCTACAGAGGTGTACGAGAAGATTGCGCCGCTAGTACAAACGCGAGTGGTCACAATGTCTGAAGTACCAGCCATGGTCGATTTCTTGTTTCTCGAAGACCCCGCAATCGATCAAGCGGCATGGGACAAAACCATGTCAGCCGATTTTGCTGCAGACGTCCTGAAGCATTGCATGAATGAGTTTGCTTCGTGTGAGTGGAATCATGATGCACTCAAAACAATTCTTGAATCGTGGACAGAGGCAAAAGAATTGAAACTTGGAAAGACTCAGGCGCCAATACGGGTTGCAATGACAGGACGCACAGTTGGCCCACCGTTGTTTGAAAGTATTGAGATTCTTGGCCGCGATGAAACAATTCGCCGCCTTCAGAATTCTCTGTCGCGACTTGGGTAGTCAATTGTGAAACTGATTGCGCGTACATTCATGCGCGTTGCATGTGCTGTTGCAATTTCATTTGTTCTTTACTTTGTGGTTGCAGCGGTGTCGTATCGCGCCTCATGGTCACATGAAGCGAAAGGTTCTGCAGATGTCATCATTGTGATGGGCGCAGCACAATACGACGGTGTGCCTTCAAACTTGTTGGAGATGCGTTTGCAGCAAGGTCTTGATTTGTGGAAAGACGGACGAGCACCACTGATTGCATTGACAGGTGGAAAACAAGCCGGTGATCGATTCACCGAAGCAGAAGCCGGGAGGCGTTGGCTGACCGACAGAGGTGTGCCAGTAAATGCAATCGTGAGCGAAGATGTTGGCCGATCAACGTGGCAGTCTTTGTCGCAACTTGTACCAGTTCTTCAAGAACGAAGTGTGGAGACCGCAATTGTGGTGAGCAGTTACTGGCATGTGCAGAGAGCAGATTTGATTTTGCGTCAACTTGATTACAACGCATCAACTTCACCAGTGCCGCAAAATACCGAAGCACTGTCATGGACAACCAAAGCACTGAAAGAATTGCTCGGTATTTCCTTTGGGCGATTAATGGGCTTTGACACCCTCTATTCAATTACTGGCTAAGTACTGAGGTTTTGAACTTTTTGGTTTGCAATTTGACTGTGGAAGTTGCCTGTTGCAAACGATAAAGTAGGGGTCGCACTGGGGAATGGTGTAATTGGCAACACAGCAGTTTCTGGTACTGTTATTCAGGGTTCGAGTCCTTGTTCCCCAACCAAATGGACGTTGACATCAACTCCCTGGAGACGGTTTCATACCGTGTCGAAAACCCCGGCGATCAAGGCATCGCCGTTATTTCGCTGAATCGCGACAGCAAGCGCAACGCGCAAAACAATCGCATGACGTATGAACTGAATGCGTGTTACGACGCCGCGGCCCGAGACAATCGTGTCAAAGTCATTGTGTTGCGAGCTGAAGGAAAGCATTTTTCCGCCGGCCATGATTTGCGCGATCAATCTGATCATCGTGATTTCCCCCAAGTGTTTCCCCAGTCTGGATTTACTGGCGAGGGACAAGAGGGAATGATGGCGCATGAAGAAGAGGTGTACTTCAACATGTGTTGGCGTTGGCGCAACATTCCAAAGCCTGTCATTGCTGCTGCGCAAGGAATGACAATTGCTGGTGGGCTCATGCTGTTGTGGGTTGCAGACATCATTGTTGCCGCGGAAGACGCCACATTTTCGGACCCCGTTGTCGCATTCGGTGTGAACGGCGTTGAATACTTCGGCCACCCTTGGGAGTTTGGTGCACGTAAAGCAAAAGAGTTGTTGTTTACCGGTGATTCGTTTACGGCTCAGGAAGCAATGCAATTGGGAATGGTGAATAGGGTTGTTCCTCCTGCTGATCTTGAAGCTTCTGTTATGGCTATGGCCGCCACTATCGCAAAGAAGCCAGGGTTTGCCTTGAAGCTTGCAAAGGAATCAGTGAATCAAGCATTGGAAGCGCAAGGCCAATACACCGCCATGCGTGCTGCGTTTTCGCTGCAACATCTTGGTCACGCCAACAACAAACTTCGTTTTGGTATGGCAATCGATCCGTCTGGTTTGTAGCGCTCATGACTACTGCAGCCACACAAAAATCAGTGCAGGTTGAATGTGCGGTCTGGTTGTCAGAGAATTGGAATCCAGACCTTTCACTACGCGAGTGGCGTGAACTACTGGTTGATTCCGGATGGGCAGTACCGCATTGGCCAACGCAATGGATGGGTAAAGGGTTGCCTGCGTGGAGCGAGAAAGTGGTGGCTACAGAACTTCATCGCGTCGGTGCGCCTGGTTTGCCAACTGGAGTCGGAATGTCTCTTGCTGCGCCCACCATCTTGGAACATGGAACCGATGACCTGAAGTCACGATTCTTGCGCTCCACCCTCACAGGAGAGTTTTCGTGGTGTCAGTTGTTCAGCGAACCAGGAGCCGGTTCAGATTTAGCTGGGCTTTCTGCCAAAGCAGTTCGCGACGGTGATGAGTGGATCGTTAATGGGCAAAAAGTGTGGAACACCAGTGCTCACCACGCCGACTACGGCATCTTGCTCGCGCGTACCGATAGTTCTGCTGCGAAGCACCACGGCATTACATATTTCGTGATGCCCATGAAACAAGATGGCGTTTTGGTGCGTCCGCTGAAACAGATGAACTATCACTCATCGTTCAACGAAGTGTTTATGACAGATGCGCGGATTCCTGCAGAGAACGTAGTGGGCGATGCAAATGCCGGATGGACAGTTGCATTAGCAACGCTTGCGCACGAGCGCAGATTTGGCAACATTGTGTCGCGACCACGCATTATTACTGGTGGGCGAGCAGTGCAAGAAGCAATGCACGAATATTTCGACTACATGGAGACCTATAAGTGGTATCCGCAACGTGCAGGCCGAGTAGATCTATTGGTTCCGCAACTCACCGAACAAGAGTTGAATGAGGACCCGATTCATCGTCAACGTGTTGCACAAATTCTTGCGATGCAAAAGGTGAGTGGTTGGACTTCTGATCGTGCTCGAACTGCACGCGAGTTAGGTCATCCACCAGGTGCTGAAGGCTCAGTCGGCAAATTGGCAATGAGCGAGATTGCTCGATTGGCCTCGATGGAACATGGTCGTATTGCAGGTGCAATGGGAATGCTGAACGGTGCCGATACGCCTGCGAACGGCATGGTGGCAGAAGTTCTGATCTCTGTTCCGGGGCAATCCATAGCTGGCGGAACCGATGAGATCCAGCACAATATTTTGGGTGAGCGAATTCTGGGCTTGCCTCGTGAACCTCAATAAAGAACGCCTGAACGGTTACTCGTTCGCAAATGCGTTAGCGATGGGTAGAGTTTGAACGCTACTTGGCCCCATCGTCTAGTGGCCTAGGACACCACCCTCTCAAGGTGGCGGCACGGGTTCGAATCCCGTTGGGGCTGCCAATTGCTTCTTGCTATGCGCTGTTCCTTGTAGGAGAACGGTTTGCAGTTATGTCCCGTTTAACGTAACTGACCCACGAGTTATCCAGCCAAGTGTGCAGAGTGGTGCCCAAAGCAATCTCTCTATCTGTCGTAAGAGGACCAACTAGTCTCAACAAATGTTTGCTCCCAATTCAGATCACTCTTTGATGTCAATTCCTGGATTTGTAATTGGCTTGGAGACTTGGTTTGAACCAAAACCAGGGCTCAACGTCGTATACGGAAAAAATGGTGTCGGAAAATCAACTTTGATCAATTTCATCGAAGCTATTTGCGATTCAGGTCGTGGTTCGAAAGATTCCAGCAGGTCGAACGCTGAGGGTGGAGCAGGGCGTGTTGTAGTCGGTTTAAATGCCCCAGCGATTGTTGAGTGGGCGGATTCGACTGCTCGTGAAATTGAAAAACTCAACGGGTTACGTAGAAAAATTCGTCCATTTGATGATGGAATTCGGTTTTACGATAAAGAGATTATAAATCATTTAGTTCCTAAGACGCCGGAGGAGCACGAATGGTCAGACATACAGGTGTATCAGGAGTTGTCTCGAGTCACAGGTGAGGAAGTGGAAGAGATTGAGAGAGTTATCGCATCCTTACGTGCAGATTCAAATAGTGCGGAAAACCATAACTTTGGCCTTGTATGCGAATTAACAAGACGAATATTGCAGGGAAGATTTGATGCAGAAATAGTCAACCAGATTACTGATGCGCTTCGGACAACACTGCGCTATCACTACACCGAG
>DAISXE010000079.1:4325-5679 GCA_036826015.1 Ilumatobacteraceae bacterium | reverse complement strand
GCGTTTCCACAAATGGAAAAGCTCCTTCCATCTCTGCTTGCCACGGAGTGTCTTGCGGGAATGCATGACCTTGTGCAGTGACACGACGCTGATACAACACCACAAGTTCTTGCGCGACTTCTTGCACAGCTGAACGAACGCGAGATTTTGCGCGAGCAAAGTCGGAACCGCCCATGCGGTGCAATGTGGGTGCCTCGCCGCCTACATATTGACGAATGACACCAATCTGTTCTGTTGGTACGTAGAGCTTGTCGCCGCCTTTATACGCAATAAGCAAGTAATCGCGTTCCACGCCACCAATAGAACGTTTGACCATGCCTTCGTATTTGCCAACGCCGTGATGTGCGTGAACCACATAACCACCGGGCTGCAAGTCTTCAAAGACGGTTCCAGATGATCTGCCACGTGTAGCGCGGGTCTTTCGCGTACGACGACGGCCACTGAGCTCTGCTTCAGTGATGATTGCAATGCGTGAATGAGGAATAGAGACGCCACGTGCTTGTGGCGCCAACGTGACCCACGCACCTGGTTTCGCGATGATGTCTGGGTCTTGTGATGAGCGAAAGTCAACGCCGTGAGTGCGCATGAGTTCAACAAGACGTGCGACAGACTCTTGTGTTTCTGCTGCAACAATCACTCGCCATTTGTCGTTCAACATTTCATTGACGCGTCGGGCAAACGAAGTGGGCTCATGCACGATTGGGCCCCAACCAGACGCAGGCACTGAAGGACCATCGACTGATTCAGCGGTGGGAACAAGTGAAATCGTTGAAGTGCGCGTGGTGTCGGAGAAAAGTCGATCTGCTTCCACATGTAAGCGAGGGAACGTCACGTTTTCATCGCGTGCCCATGAAGAAGCAAGCGCGCGCGCCAAGTCATCTTCTTCGGCAAGTAAATCACGTGCACGGTCGCCCATGCGTCGAGGTTCAATCATGATCATCAAGGCGTCATCGCCAATGTGATCTGTCAGTAGTTCATCTTTTTCGGTCAGCCAGGGGAGCCAACTCTCCATGCCGTCAAAAATTTGCCCCTCAGACAAACGCTCCCATTGTTCGCGACCCCATGGGTCGGTCGCTACAAGTGCGCCGGCACGTTCCTTCACGCCATCTTCGAACAGAAGTTCACGTGCGGGAAAAACTAGAGCGGTTGCAATGTCGGTGGTGCTGCGTTGGTCGGCAACTGTGAAATGCGAGAGGCGATCCACTTCGTCACCCCACATGTCAATACGAATGGGTTCGTCATCTGTGCTGGGGAAAATGTCCACGATTGCACCACGACGCGCAAACTCTCCGCGGTGCTCCGCAATTGTTTCTCTGCGATATCCAAAATGAACAAGTTGTTCGCACAGTGCGTC
>DAISXE010000079.1:0-4225 GCA_036826015.1 Ilumatobacteraceae bacterium | reverse complement strand
CCAGTAGGCGCAGCAACGATGACTGGGCGACGCGATGTGTTGTTGATGAGTGCAGCAAGAACGGTGGCGCGCGCTACTTCGGGAACTGCAAGCACTGCGTCACGCTTGCCAGCGATTGCTTCAATGCCTGGTTCTGTGCGAGCAATGTCGGTCAGGCTCGAAAGGGGAGCAGTGGATTCGCTCACCGTCCGTTGAAGTCCTGCATGGCGCTTGCAATGCCATGAGTGACGATTGCTTCAAGTGCATCGACAGCAACTTCTACTGAGACGTCGAGAATTTTGCGTTCTGCAGCTGGAATAGATGACAACACATGGTCGGCACCGACTTCTTTTGACGGTGGTTTCCCAACGCCGATGCGAACGCGGATGTAGTCATCGGTGTGGATGTGAGCCGAGATGGACTTCAGTCCGTTGTGGCCGGCAAGGCCACCACCAACTTTGATCTTCACAATGCCTGGCTCGAGATCTAATTCATCGTGGACGATGATGATTTGCGCTGGGTTTGTGATTTTGTAGCGGCGAGCAAGTGGTCCAACTGCTTCACCTGAATCGTTCATCCACGTGGTGGGAACAGCGATGACGACTGGTTGATCTGCGATACGACACTCTGCAATTTGAGCGCGGTCGCGTCCGACTTTTAGTGAGGCATGCAGACGCTGTGCAAGAACTTCGATCGCATCAGTGCCGACGTTGTGGCGTGTGCGCGCGTACTTCTTCCCGGGATTGCCGAGTCCGACAATAAGGATGCGTTCCATGTCGCCTTGGCGAGGAGCCGAGCGGCGAATCATGATGGCAATGAATCACGACCGAGTGGTCGTGGAATCAGTTAGAGGCTTCGGCTGCTGGCGCGTCGCCATCAGCGGCTGGTGCTTCGCCCTCGGCAGTAGCAGCAGCTTGTGCATCTGCAGCTGAACCACGAGACATGAGAACAGTGACGATCAACATGTCTGGGTCTCCCATTGCAACTACACCTGCAGGCAACTTGAGGTCTGAAAGGTGAATCACTGATTCAGGAGTGAGGTCTGTGATGTCGATAAGAATTTCGTTTGGCACGTTTGCTGGAGTGGTGCGTACTTCGAGCAAGTCGACTGCTGCGTCGACCAAACCACCAGCAGCAACAACTGCTTTTGCAACACCAGAGAGATGCACTGGCACGCTCATGGTGATTTCTTCTGACAAGTTGATTTGCATGAAGTCGATGTGGCTGACGTTGCGGCGCACTGGGTGACGCTGCAGGTCTTTGATGACTGCGTTGTATGACTTGCCATCGACCGAAAGGCTCAAGATGGTGTTTTGACCTGCAGGGCCAGAGATGGCAACGCGAAGGTCGCGACGAGCGACAGAGAGAACAAGTGGTTGCATACCTTGGCCATAAAGGACGCCAGGAATGCGGTCAGCGGCACGCAAACGACGTGAAGCTGGGCTTCCTGTTGTGCGGCCTACTTCGGCGGAGAGAGTTGCTGTATTGGACACGGCTAACGAGTCTATGGGCAGATGCCTGAACTGCCACACGGCCCTCAAATCGCTGTCTGGGGGTGGCTGGCCTCAGGGTCAGGACTGGTTTTCGCCGTCGAACAATTCAGAGACGCTGGTCTCGTCAAATACCGCTGCGAGGGCGTCGGCAATGATTTTGGCCACGGAAAGTACTTCCACCTTCGGGAAATGGTTCTCTGGGGCCAAGGGAAGGGTGTTGGTAAGCACAACCCGGCTAATGGGTGAGTTCGAGAGACGTTCGACGGCTGGTGGGGACAACACGCCGTGAGTGGCCATTGCCCACACTTCTTTTGCTCCACGTTCGAGCAATAGTTCTGCTGCCGACACGATGGTGCCACCTGTGTCGATCATGTCGTCGGTGAGGATGCACAAGCGGCCGTCAACATCGCCAATGACTTCTTTTGCGATAGCGACGTTTGCTGTGCCTTTTGGACGGCGCTTGTTAATGAATGCAACATCAGCATTTTTGTCTGACAAGTGTTGAGCGAAACGTTCAGCAACTTTTACTCGGCCGGCATCGGGAGACACGATGACAAGATCTTGTCCAGCGTGTTCGCGCACGTAGCGCTCGAGAACCGGCAACGCAGTGAGGTGGTCGACAGGACCAGAGAAGAAACCTTGAATCTGACCGCTGTGTAAGTCAATAGAAACCATGCGAGAAGCACCTGCTGCTTTAAACATGTCTGCAACAAGGCGCGCTGTAATTGGCTCGCGTCCTTCTGCTTTTCTGTCTTGACGTGCGTAACCGTAGAAAGGACATACTGCAGTGATTCTTTTTGCAGATGCGCGCTGTGCTGCATCGATCATGATGAGTTGTTCCATGATGGAGTCATTGATAGAACCTGCATCGGTTCCGTAATGCGACTGCATGATGAACACGTCACCGCCGCGAATACTGTCGGCAAAGCGTGGACGAATTTCTCCGTTTGCAAACTGCACGAGGTTCACATCACCAAGAGTGATGTCGAGATGATCGGCGACTTCTTGTGCAAGCGATGGGTGAGTCCGTCCGGTAAATAGCGACAATCGCTTAGTGGTGACTTTTTCCATCGAACGAGTGCTCATACTTGAACAGTGTAGAACGCGCACGTCGTATGGCCATTGGCCACACGGCTCGCGCCATGCATCTTTGTTCCGGGGAGAGGACTCGAACCCCTATTAACGGGACCAAAACCCGCTGTCCTGCCATTGAACGACCCCGGACCGAGATAACTACGGTATCGGATTTTCTCTTTTCAGCATTGTTGCGCTAGGTTCGTATGCCTTATGGGTTCGCTAATCAAGAAGCGCCGCAAGCGCATGCGCAAGAAGAAGCACAAGAAGATGCTTCGTCGCACGCGCCATCAGCGTCGCAAGTAGTACTAGTCACAACGTTTTCGTGACATTTTCCCGCCCTTAATCACTTTGGGGGCGGGTGCTTGTGTACACCACTTGAGCACCTTCTAGTTTGGCCGAAATGCCAGGGATTTGCCCGTAGACAAACCACGTGGCCCCAGAACCAGCCAAAAATGGACGGCTCCCCGTGACGCTTTCGATGCGATCTCTCCACGTCGCCATCTCTGGGTAGGCAGCAATTGCTGCTGGCTCGAGATCATTTCCCTGATCACCTCGGGGTTGACCCATGGAGTCCCACTTGGCGTACACCGCCGGTGTGGATACCTGAAGCGGCGGAATGATGAGCGTGAGACGGTGCTCGACATAGGGAAGTGGCTCGACGATTTCACCGATTCCCGTGACGCGTGCTCTGCCGCCCACCATGCAAAACGGAATATCTGCGCCTAATCGAGTAGCAGCAACGAGGTCTGTAAAGCGTGCTGCTCGAAGAACTGCTGCTGCATCGCTAGAGCCACCACCGAGGCCACCACCGTGTGGAATGTTTTTCTCAATGCGAACTTCCGCGTGACGGTTAAGCAGGTGCAATGCGCGCGCAACAAGATTTGAATCATCGGTTGGCACGCCTTGTGCGTATTTTCCCACCACGTTGATTGATGTCGTTGCTGCTTCTTCAATCACGATGTCATCACAAATTGTGAGGCTTACCATTTCAGCATCAATGAGGTGATAGCCATCTTCGCGAACGCCAGTAATGGCAAGTGACAGTGTTAATTTCGCTGGCGCCTCTATTGAAATCATTCGTCATTCGCTTCCACTAAGTGGGACAACCGTAGCCAATCATGAATTGTGAGCTCTTCTGCGCGGGCTGTTGGGGCAATAGATGCAGCCTCAAATTGCTCTGGAGTTACTTTGCCAGCCAATGATCCGCGCAACATTTTGCGACGTTTTGCAAAGCCCATTCGTACAAGTGCAAACAATTGTTTCGGATCAATTGTTGTGTCGATAGGTGTTGTGCGTCGGGTGATTTCGACAAGTGCAGACTCAACATTTGGCCGGGGAAGGAACACTGATGCGGGAACGAGCCCGACGATGCGTGCAGTTGCGTGATACGCAACTTTCACGCTGAGCGCACCGTATGCAGGAGTAGATGGTGATGCGGCAAAACGTTCGGCCACTTCTTTTTGCACCATGACCAACATGCGTTGTACTTGAGGAACGAAGTCGAGAACATCAGCGATCAATGGAGTGGCCACGTTGTACGGAAGGTTTGCTACAAGAACCCAATCAGTGTTTTCGCCAAGTAATTCAGGCCATCTGATCTGCATGGCATCGGCGTGCACGACATCGACATTGGTTAGGGAGCCGACGTTCTCGTTCAATAATGGGAGTAGTGCATC
>DAISXE010000078.1:0-5771 GCA_036826015.1 Ilumatobacteraceae bacterium | reverse complement strand
GAAAGTCGAGAATGGTGGTTGATTCCATTTGTCCTTGGAATTGAGACCATTCACGCCGTGCCCACCAGCGAATTTCTGGGTCCACGTGGTGAACATACACAGTCCAACCAAAGATTTGCATGAAGACGAGGAATGGAATCACAAGCATCTTTGTCGGCATCCACAATGCGTTTAACCATGTGCCTGTCATCGCACCAAGAACTGCGAGTGCTGCAACGAAAACGGCAAGTGAGGCACCAAGAACAACTTTGTCGCGAACAATTGCATCGTGGCGTTTTCCTGGTGCGTTGAAACGCCACATTTTCTGCCACCACACTTCACGCAAGAAATAAGCCCCAGAACCAAAGACTGACCACTCCAAGCGGTGACGCATCTTTGCGAATGAACTGAGTTTGTTGAATTCTTCGGCAGTAAGCGGGTGCCACACAAAATCGAAACCTTGACGTGAGGTGTAACCGTGATGAATACGGTTGTGGCCCAAGTCCCATGCAGACTCGACGTGAACGCTTGGCCCCATACAAATCTGCGCAATGATGCGATTCATGCGACGAGAATCGAGCAGTGCATTGTGAGAAGCATCGTGACCCAATACAAATAGTCCGGCAATTGCGAGTCCAGTAAGTGCCCACAAACCAAGAAGTGCCCAAATGTTGTTTGTAAGTGCGAGACCGATCATTGGCAGCACGTACAGCACAGACGCTTGTACGAGCGCACGTGTTGCTTTAGTAACGGAACGTTCGTAACAACTCTCGGGGATAATTGCTCGCACATCATTCAGCGATCGTTCGCGTGGTCCTGGTTTGACAGAGGTCTCTGGGCTCATGGTCTCAGGATAGCCCCCTACCTACTGATAGGTAGGGAACATAGGGTGACCTTTACCTCAGCCGTTGGCGAAGCTCCACCATGACAGCTTCGCCTGTGATCGCCGTCAGTTCTTCAGACAATGACTCAACGACCCGCTGGGTGCCGACATATGCGTCGGCTCCCTCGGTACAGCACCACGCCATGGGTTCGCCGTCGTCGCCCCAGTCCTTGCGGCTCCATCTTCGAACAGTAGCGATCTCAGTGTTTCCAGGGCCTTGCTCCCAGTCCACTTTGATGGGCAATTGCCAACAAACCGATGGCTTCCAATCAATGGGGGATTCCTCAAAATGCGTTGACGCCAGATGCAGGGCGCATCCGGCACCTCCAGCAAATCCAGGACGATTGAGGAAGATGCATGCCCCATCGACAACGCGTGTGGCATTGCGCTTTTCGTCTCTATACACACCACCACGGGTGGCTTCTTCATGAAACTGAAAAAGTGATTGGGGAATAAAGGCGGCGTTGGCAGACAGATTGAGGGCTTCGTCTTCACCGTCAAGCTCGGCACCAACCGAGCAACACCCTTGTCCATTCTCTGTGTTCTCTACTTCACCAATTCCTTTGCACCCGCGCCCCCAAATGCAGGTCCAGTTCGACGTGAGAAAATCTCTCTCAAATCGCCACACAGTCTCATTTGTAGCGATTTCCTCAAAAGCATCCATGTGTCCACGATACGGGCGATGTTGGACTATGTGTCAACGGTCACTTTTGTACCAAGATGGAGAGATGATTGAGCATTATCTGGCCGCCCGTAACGAAATAACCGGACCTGGTTCGCCATTTGCTGTGACCACTGAAGTGGTTCGCGGCGTGACTCTCAAGAGTTTTGCTGCAGCACCGCCAAATATGCGTTCCATGTGGGAGATGTCAGCGGTGCACGGTGACAAGGATTATCTCGTTTACGAAGATGAGCGCTTCACATATAACGAGATGCATGCCATGGTGCGCAAATTGGCACAGCATTTAGTTGCACATGGAGTTGGCAGTGGAACACGCGTTGCGCTTGCAATGCGTAATTATCCCGAATGGGTTGCGGGCTACTGGGCAACTATTTCGATAGGCGCAGCAGCGGTCGGTATGAATGCATGGTGGACAGCACCAGAGATGGAATACGCATTGAACGACAGTGCACCACTCGTATTGATTGCAGACGATGAACGTCTTGAGCGTTTTCAGCAGTTAACAAACGTGCCACCGATGCACGTCATTTCCGTTCGCACCGATCGTGCAGTGCAAGGTGATGGTGTGCGCTGGGCCGATGTAATGAGTGCTGACGATCCAGGAGTTCTACCTGACGCAACAATCGACCCCGATGACGATGCAACAATTTTCTATACATCAGGCACTACTGGTTTTCCGAAGGGTGCTCAACTCACTCATCGTGGTTCAGTTGCCAACATCTTCAACATTGCTGCAATGGGGGCCATCACCACTGCTGCAGAACAAAAAGCAGTAGCCCTCGGCGAAGTCACCGCTGCGCCGGCACCAGCTGTTGCATACCCACCTTCGTTCATGGCGCCCACTCCACTTTTTCATGTCACTGCGTGTAACTGCTTATTGCACCCAGCAACACTTGTTGGAGGAAAAGTTGTGATGACGTACAAGTGGGATCCAGGCCGTGCGCTGGAACTCATTGAACGGGAGCGAATCACAAACTTCTCAGGCGTTCCATCGATGAGCCGTGAACTTCTCATGCACCCCGATTGGTCAACACGCGATACATCATCTCTCGTAGGCATGGGTGGCGGTGGTTCTGCGGTTCAACCAGACCTCGTGCATAAAATTGCCGGTGCCTTAAAGACTGGTCAACCATCCACGGGTTATGGCATGACCGAGACATGCGGAATCATCACGGCTAACTCTGCGCGTTTGTATATTGCCAAGCCAGATTCATGTGGTCCACTAGTGCCAACACTGGAAGGAAAACTCGTTGACGAGGATGGCAATGACTTGCCGCCGGGGCCTAACACTGTGGGCATCTTGTGTGTGCGTGGCTCCATTGTCATTAAGGGCTATCTAAACCGCCCAGAAGCAAATGCGGAGACAATCAAAGATGGTTGGTTGAATACCGGCGACATCGCACGAATTGATGACGAAGGTTTTGTATACATCGTCGATCGCGCAAAGGACATGGTCATCCGCGGTGGTGAGAATGTCTATTGCAGTGAGGTGGAGACAGTCATCTACAACCACGATGCAATTGCTGAAGCTGCAGTCTTCGGAATTCCAGAAGAGCGCCTCGGTGAAGAGGTGGCAGCAGTGCTTGTGTTACGACCTGGAGCAACCTTGACCGAAGAAGAACTTCGCACGTTCTTGTCGGCGTCGCTTGCTAAGCACAAGATCCCAACAAAGGTGTGGTTCCGGTCTGAACCGATTCCACGTAACGCAACTGGCAAATTCTTGAAGCGTGAACTACGTAAAGAACTAATCGGCGAATAGCCAACTGCCGATTTATCTCGGTGGACTGACTCGCTCGAGAACAACACGTATGCCGCCCATATCTGGGCGTGTCCAGATCATGTGGCCGTCAGCATCAAGTTCTCGGCGTACTTCAATGCCGGGAATTCCGACGGGCCGCAGAACAAATGCTCCGTCTTCATATGTAGCGATCACATGGATAGGTGTGGTGTAGTCAAATACAGAAACATCGTGCACGCCGTTTTCTTCTGTTCCATCTGCGCGAGCATCAGCAATAGTCCCTCCACCACAATCAACGATTCTGTTTCCGCATTGTTCGATGCGTTCGGTGTATGACATGAGGCGATCGTCGGAAGGTACTGGTTCTCCACCACGTGTCGCACTAACGGTTTTCCAGATACCACGAAGGTCGGGAGCACCTTTTATTAATGGTTCTGTGCAGTTGCCAAGAATGAGCGGTGGGAAGTGTTCTCCATAACCACCATATGGTGTGTGGGCGACAGGAATTTCGTTTGCATTCACAATCGCACAGTACATCACTTACGCACAATGTTTTTACGTTGCAAGAAAATGCAAAGCATTCACGCTTGTGTGTTAGTTCTTTGGTGACATACATCATTACAAGTTGACGTACATCACTAACTGTTCTGATTGTACCTTCGTTACATGTTCACATTTATAGCAACACTTTCAATTTCAGCTTTATCAATTTTTGGATTCGGTGCAACCACCAGTGTCCCCGCCAAGACTGTGAACGGCTGCGTTATCAAGGCAAATACACAATGCAAAAAAGCAAACTTGAATGGTGCATCATTGTCGAAAGCAACTTTGACAAAGGCCAACTTGCGTAGCGCAAAACTGCGTAATGCAAATCTTGCAGGTGCTGATCTCAGTCGAGCAGATTTGACTGGCGCAGATTTGACTGGCGCAAACCTCACCGGAGCAAACCTGCGAGGCGCAAATCTGACTAATGCAATATTGAAGTCTTCGAAAATTGGGAAAGCCAATCTCACTGGGGCTCGCGCAGTTAATGCAGACTTCACTAGTGCTTCTGGAATCAAGGCAAACTTGTCCTACATCAACCTCAACGGCGCAACTCTTGTCAGCACAAATCTGACCAGTGCAAAGTTGGATAGCTCGTATCTCTTTCAGGCGAACCTGACAAGTGCGAATCTTTCCTCAATCACTGCAATGTATTCGAATATGACTTCTGCAAATCTCACTAACGCGAACCTCACGAATGCAACAATTGACTACGCATTCATGTTGGGTGCAATCACAACTGGCTCAGTGCAGACCGGCGCAATCTTTACCGGTACTCAGATGTCGAACGGCACCATTCAGAAGTAAGCGTCTACGCCGAGGTCATCAGTTCAGGATTCTGTAACACTTCTGTGTTGCAGAAAAATGTTGGCCTCGGTGCCGCCAACGATTGAGTATTCGTGGCGGATTTTTTCTGTCAACCTTTCATCGTTGAGTGTCGCTTCATAGAGTTTCTCGCCCCATTCAATAATCATCCACTGTGGTCGATAATTGGAGTTGTCGAGTAAGTCGTTGATTACTTCAAACTCGACACCTTCAATGTCGAGAGAGAGCACACCGAAGATTTCAGGAACATTGTGATCTTTCAGAATATTTGGGAGCCTGCGTTTGGTGACAGTGATTTCTCCGCTGATGGGGCCCCACCATGACGTCATCTCAGATTTCAATGAAGAGTGGTGAGGATGCTTGCCGAGAAAGAATGTCGCTTCGCCTTCAGTGTCTGAAACTGCGTAGTTCAGAACGGTTGCGTTGATGTCCTTCACGGCCTCTGCGAGTATCTCTGCATCCTTGGGGTTTGCCTCAACCAAAATCCCTTTCCAACCAATGCTGGAGATGAGGTCAATGGAGTTCGAAAGATGTACTCCGGCAGCACCGACATCAACAATGACCTTCGATGGTGCGGCAGCTGCTGTCATGAGGGAGAGCAGAATTTCCACTTCTCGGAACTGTGAGAGTGACCAATGCTTGCGATAATCAGTTGCAGAAACTCGCTTGCGCATTTCTTCGCTACCACCGATTGCTTCTAAGACTTTTTGCAGCCCTTGGGATTCATAGAGTTCAACAAAATTGGGTAACCCCATTTCGTCAGGCTCTCTGCCCAAGAGGCCTCTGTAGATAGTGGTGACAATTTCGACTGGGTCAACGGGGGAGAGAGGGTTCTTCTTGCGTGCAAAAGCCATTTGCACACCTTATTGGAGCCAGTGTTTGCGCCCATGTTCCCTTTGTATTGGTGCCACTTCACGCAAGTACATGCCAGATTGATGCCGAAATGGCGTATCCTCGGTATTCCCTATGTCGATACTTCCTTCAGCCGCTTTTTCTATTGCTCTCGATTGCCAACTTGACAATGTGCCAGGCACACTCGGTCAGCTCTGCGCCGCTATTGGTGAGGCCGGTGGCAACATTGGCGCTCTCGACGGATTCGACGTGCGTGGGCCAATTCTTCG
>DAISXE010000077.1:0-5782 GCA_036826015.1 Ilumatobacteraceae bacterium | reverse complement strand
ATTGTGTACCCAACAAACGCATTAGAGCGAGCAGTTCGTGTTATTGGTGGTTCTGCGGCCAAGCACCTCATGTTTACTGGCGAGTTGATTCAGTCTGAACGAGCATTGCGAATTGGTTTGGTAGACGAAGTGCATTCAGTAACTGCGCTCAACAATCGAGTTGACGAACTAGTAGCACTGTTGGTGGAGCGCTCGGCGTTAACTCAAGTGGCAACTAAAGCCATGATTGACGAAGTTGTTCGCGAAGGAAAAGTGAAACCGAAAACCACTCTGTATTGGGAAACCGAAATGGATAAGAGCGGAGAAGTGCGTGAAGGTGTTGCGGCGTTTCTGGCAAAGCGGCCAGTGCGTTGGCCGTGGAAACGCGCCTAATTCAATTTCTCTGTGTTACTGCGCAAGCAGGATTGCTTCGAAGCCACCAAGTACATCACTGACGTCGGTGAATCCGTTTGCACGCAGCACGCTGGCAGCAATGGAACTTCTGTAGCCACCTGCGCAATACACAACTGTTGGAGTCTTTGCAGACACTTCGCTCAGGCGCTTGCGTAACTGCGAGACAGGAATGCTGATCGCTTGAGGAAGGTGATTAATAGCGAATTCGCCATCGCCACGAACATCGATGATTTGCAGGTGAGGAATTGAACTTTGGCGAGCAAGAAACTCAGACGCAGTGAGGCGTGATGCGCGACCAACTTCACTTGGTACATCTGCCAAGTTGTCTGCAAGGAAATGGCCCACAACACGGTCGTAACCAATGCGCGCAAGTCGTACCTTGGCCTCTAATGCAAGTCCGGCATCTGTGATGATGACAATGTCTTCATCTGGGTTAATGACTGAACCTGCGTACTCTGCGTATCGACCTGCAAGACCAACGTTGACTGAACCGTTGAGATGCCCGGCTGCGAAGTACTGAGATTCGCGTGTATCAATAATCTGGACACCAGCGTCTCGTTTGTCAATCAACTGCGTCACGCTGAGCTCTACAGGTTCTTGGTGCTCATCAAGCGTGCCACGATCTTTCTGATTGAGAACTGCGTCGTAAATGAAATATCCAGGTGCTTCTGGTTGGCCCTCGGTGACGGCAGCAACAAATGCATTGGCATCGGTGTATTGCAGTGCGTAGTTATCACGACGTTGTTCACCCATTGTGGACATTGTCTCTGTAGACAGATTTTTTCCGCATGCACTTCCTGCACCGTGTGCGGGATACACACGAGTGGGGTCTGGCAATGTGAGCAGTTTGTTCTGAATAGAGGCGAACAATAAGTGCGCAAGTTCATCTGCGGTTTTTCCAACGCTGACCAAAAGGTCGGGACGGCCGACATCGCCAATGAAGAGCGTGTCTCCGGTGAGCACTCCGTACGGCACAGTGTCGCCAGCATGTTCGTACACCACATATGAGGTGGACTCTGGAGTGTGGCCAGGTGTGAGGCGAGTTTCGATGACAACTTCACCGAGGACTAATTGTTCATTGTCTTGAAGTAAACGAGCAGGGAATTGGGGACGAGCCTCGGCACCGAAACAGATGGTGGCGCCAGTGGCATTAGCCAGCTCCAGGTGGCCAGACAAGAAGTCTGCATGGAAATGGGTCTCTAGGACATAGGCGATTGTGAGGCCGAGTTCTTGTGCACGATCGAGGTACTGCTGAATGTCGCGCTGAGGGTCAACGACTACAGCTGTTCCGGTGGTGGTGTCGCCAACAAGGTAGGAAGCGTGCGAAAGGCATTCCAAGTAAAACTGCTCAAATATCATCATGGTGTCCATTCAATGGGGTGTTTGTATTATACCCTATGGGGTATCACTTGCACTCAGGAGGCAGTTATGAAAATCGAACAAGAGATTCTGGACGGATTAATGAAGCGTTTAGCTCGGGTGGAGGGCCAAGTTCGTGCCGTTCGCACGATGATTGAAGAAGGTCGTGAATGCCGCGACGTAATCACTCAAGTATCAGCCGCAAGCACAGCTCTTGATCAAGTGGGCTTTCGTTTGCTCTCGGCCGGACTGCAGCAGTGTTTGCAAGACCCGAAGCAGGCCAAGCGAGATGGTTTCGATTTAGAAGAAGTTGAGAAGCTGTTTCTGAAATTGGCGTAACAGTTATTGCGTCGCCAATTGAGGCGCGGTTGAAAGGGCTTATTGCTGAATCGCCACGGTAAGGACGCCAACAGCGCACCCAAGAATGCCGATGCCGTACGTGAGAGAGATTCCGATGAGCCACTTCATGGTGGTGTCGTAACGATCTGACAGTTTTTGAAACTCGTCGCGCAGATTCTGAAACTCTTGACGTAATCCCTGAAACTCCTGACGTAGCCCTTGAAACTCTTGACGTATTCCTTGGAACTCATTGCGTAGTTGGGTGAAGTCATCGTGCAGGCGGTCGAAGTCACGCTGAAGACGATCAGTATCGGCGGTGCGTGCGACGTCTTGCCAACCACCTGGTGGAAGATGCTCAATCAAAGTGTTGGCCACTGAATCCCCTAGATACATTCGCAATCCGACCAGCATGTCCAGTCGATTTGTCTCGCTCACCGTCATGGTAAATCCTTCCCTTGTCGATGGCAAGAAATGTGTGTAGAGACCCTGCAATATGGCAATAGCCTGAGCATGTGACCGAGCCAACCTTTAGCCACCTCAATGAATCGGGCCAGGCCCACATGGTGAATGTGGGGGAGAAGGCCGTCACGAACCGCCGGGCTGTTGCTCGTTGCGTCGTCACCATGTTGCCTGCCACCACAGATGCCATCGCGTCTGGCTCGTTGCCAAAAGGTGACGTGTTAGCCACGGCGCGCATCGCGGGCATTCAAGGTGCCAAACGAACCAGCGATCTCATTCCGTTGTGCCACCCACTCATGTTGTCGGCCGTCTCTGTCGACATCACGGTGCAGTCGGGCAGTGTTGTCATCGAAGCAACTGTTGAGACCAGCGGACAGACCGGAGTCGAGATGGAAGCTCTCACTGCATGTTCCGTCGCTGCACTCACGCTGTACGACATGTGTAAGAGCGCAGACAAGACAATGGAGATCGGCCAATTGACCTTGTGGGAGAAATCTGGCGGTCGCTCGGGAGATTTCCGCAAGACCTCATGACCCACGCGTCGGCCGTTTTGGTCGTCTGGGGCACACATTGGGGGTCTGTCAAGCCCTGTGAAAAGTGACCATTTCTGGCTGTTTTCCCTATTTTTGTGGGTTTTATCCCTATTTGTGGCCCGTATGGGAGGGGGTAAGTCGCTACCCACACGAAACTTCACTAGGCTTTACAAAGCGTCTTCGGATGCCACTGTCCTTGCATCCAGCCAGGACATCGACCACGGTCGACAGTTCATGTTCCCTAATCAAGGTCAATGTCGTAAATGAGTCAACTCGTACTTCTCATCGTTGGAGCCCTATGGATGGCAGTTCTTTTGCCACCTCTTTTGCGCTCCCGATTCGATGGAGGCGCAGTGTCTTCGGTTTCAGATTTCCGTCGTCAGTTGCACACATTGCAACGCTCTCAGGCTCCAGGTACCCAGGCCCCGATGCGCGCAATGGCTCGTCCGCTTGCGCCATCTCCTCGTCTCCAGGCACCACGTGCTGCACAGCGCCCACGCCTCATTGCCTCTGACGGTGTTCTAGAGACAGAGTCTCGCCCTCGCCGTTCACACCACACTTCGGAATTGCCTCGCCATCATTTTGCTGCCGAGACTGCCTTTATGTCGTCGCGCGAAATCGTGCGTCGTCGTCGCGTGAATGTTCTGTACGGAATGGTCGCAGCAAATGCTGTCACCTTGTTCCTTGGTCTCACTACCGGCAGTACCGCAATGTTGTATGCGTTCACTGTCTCATTCCTCAGCCTTGCGGCCTACTGCTACGTACTTGTGCAGATCCGCAACCAGGAATACCTGCGTCGCTATTACGGCGACCGTCGCGCTGCCTAGACCTCAGTCGCCTTCGTACTTGCTGTACGGAAAATGTCCTGCATCCTGAACGGACTGTGACGCTTTGCACCCTCACGCCTAGACTTTCCCTTTCATACCAACAGGGGAAATTCAAATGGCATTGTCATGGACAGACGCACAAACAGCAGTACTTGCACCAGGGTCTGGTACTCCTTTTGAGCTGACAGAAGCAGAGATTCGTGGCGTGAAGATGGACATCTTCAAGAACTGCCCTCCGAACTTGGCGCTGGTGTTGCAGAACGCTCGCAACTTCGGCGACAACACATTCATTTTGTATGAAGGTGAAAAGTGGACCTTTGCAAAGACCATGGATCAGGTCGATGGTTTGTCACATGTATTGGTGAACAAATATGGCGTGAAAAAAGGCGACCGCGTTGCTGTTGCTATGCGTAACTTCCCTGAGTGGATCATGGCGTTTGCGGCCATTGTCTCTGTTGGCGCTATCAACGTGTCGTTCAATGCATGGTGGACCGAAGACGAGATGGATTTCGCACTCACTGACTCTGGCGCAAAAGTTTTGATTGGTGATCAGCAACGTATTGATACGGCGCATGCATCGTGCCGCAAGCACGGCATCAAGATGCTGTGTGTTCGCCCAGAACGTGAACTAGGTGCCGATGTTGATGATTGGGGCGTAGAAGTCAAAACTGGCCTCGGACCAATTGTTGCTGACATTGCACCTGATGACGACTGCACCATCCTGTACACATCTGGCACCACTGGTCGCCCGAAGGGTGCGGTATCTACGCACCGTGCAGTGCTGAGTGCACTTATGGCGTTCTCAGCGCGTAACGCTGTATTGAAATTGGCAAGCGACGAACCAGAAGCGCCTGCAGACCCATTCCCACCATCTTTCATTTTGATCGTGCCGTTGTTCCATGTCACCGGTTGTGTGCCTGTGATGCTCAGCTGTTTTATGGCTGGCCTGAAATTGGTGATCATGTACAAGTGGGATGCCGGTAAAGCATTGCCAATTATTCAAGATGAAAAGATCACAAACTTCGTTGGTGTACCAACACAGTCATTCGACCTTGTGAACCACCCCGACTTTGACAAGTACGACACCAGCAGCTTGCGCGCAGTTGGCGGCGGCGGTGCACCAGCGCCTGCAGCACTTGTAGACAAAGTTGATAAGGCCGTGAAAAAGGGAAGCCCACAACTTGGATACGGCATGACCGAAACCAATGCGTATGGCCCTGGCAACACTGGCAAGTTCTACACAACTCGACCAACAAGTACAGGCCGTGCAACAGCACCAATGCGCGTTGAAATTCGTGACCCAGAAACATTTGAGACGCTTGGGCCAAATGAGATGGGCGAGATCTGCATGTTTGGACCGATGCTTATTCGTGGATATTGGAATCGCCCTGATGCCACTGCAGAAACAATTGTTGACGGTTGGTTGCGCACAGGCGACGGTGGATACATCGACGATGAAGGTTTCTTGTTCATCAAGGACCGCATTAAAGACATGATCCTTCGTGGTGGCGAAAACATTTATTGCGTTGAAGTAGAAGGCGCCATTTATGAAAATGACGCTGTGCATGAAGTTGCAGTATTTGGTGTGCCGCATGAACGTCTTGGTGAAGAAGTAGCAGTTGCGATTCTTCCGAAGGAAGGCCGTTCGTTGAATGCCGAAGAGCTGTGGCAATTCCTTGATGGACGCATTGCATCTTTCAAAGTGCCAAACCATGTTGTGATCATGAACGAGCCATTGCCGCGTAACGCTGCTGGCAAGTTCTTGAAGACTGAACTGCGCGATTTAGTGGGCAAGGGCCAACTAAACCCAACAAGCCGTTAGTGGCCCATCAGGGTTTTAGCCAGGCTGTTTTCTTCCCGTTTACGTAACGC
>DAISXE010000076.1:3431-5871 GCA_036826015.1 Ilumatobacteraceae bacterium | reverse complement strand
AATGAAAACTTCACCAACCTCACTTCCGGTGTGTTCGACAGCGAAGACCTTGTCAACGATGGTTGGACTGAGATCATTGGTAATCTCATGTTACGCGCTCGCAAAGAAGGCGGTCTTGGTACCAGCGTGGAAGAGATCGGCACCATTGTTGAAGTGGCGGACTTTGAAAAAATGAATCAAGTTCGTTCACGTGTTGACGACATTGTGAAAGACCCACTTACTGCTGAAGCTCTGAAACCTTGGTATCGACAGTTCTGTAAGCGTCCGTGTTTCCATGACGACTATCTCCCAACGTTCAACCGACCAAATGTCACGCTTGTTGATACTGGTGGTCGTGGTGTGGAGAAAATCACGCCGAAGGGAATCGTGGCAAATGGCGTGGAATACGAACTTGATTGCCTTATCTATGCAACAGGTTTTGAAGTGGGCACGGATTACGCACGTCGTTCTGGGTACGAAGTGTTTGGCACCGATGGCCTCACCATTACCGACAAGTGGGCAAATGGTGTGGAGACATTCCACGGATTTTTCTCTCGTGGATTTCCTAATGCGTTTATCGTGTCGACCGCTCAGTCTGGTTTCTCCGTGAACTTCCCGCACATGTTGAACGAACAAGCAATACATATCGCTCACGTGGTGAAGCATGCAACGCAAGAAGGCGTGACTCGAATAGAGACTGCTGAGCAGGCTGAACAAGATTGGGTGCAGGAGATCAAAGCAAACTCCACCATGAATCTGAAGTTCCTGGAAGCATGCACGCCCGGTTATTACAACAATGAGGGCAAGCCGGCTGAACGCGCTGCACAAAATGGCAGTTACGGCCGTGGGCCTGTGGCCTTTGTGCGACTGCTTGAAGCGTGGCGTGCACAAGGCGACTTCGCTGGTCTGGAATTACAGAAATAGCCCCTGGGGCATTTCCACTGTCATTTGTAGAGCCATGTACAGGCTCGGATACCAAGGGCAGGCGATTGCCTTACTAGGGTGCGGATATGGATTTTGAGTACCCACCCCAAGCCGATACCTACCGCACAAAAGTGCGTTCGTTTCTTGATGCCAACCTTCCGAAAGATTGGAAGGGCATCGGTGCATTGAATCATGCTGCGGCAGCAGAGTGGACTGAAGACTGGCGCAAGAAGTTGTACTCAGAAGGTTTCTTAGCAATCACATGGCCGAAGGAATACGGCGGTCAAGGCTTGTCTCACATTGAGTCTCTTGTTCTTGCTGAAGAATTTGCACGTGCGGGTGTTCCTGCAGGTGGACCAAACGATGGTTTCGGAATTGGCATGTTGGGTAACACCATCATCGCAGTTGGTACGGAAGAGCAGAAGCGCCACTATTTGCCGCGCGCATTGTCTGGTGAAGATCGTTGGTGTCAGGGATACAGCGAACCTGCAGCAGGTAGCGACTTAGGAAACCTTGGTTGTCGTGCGGTACTCGACGGCGATGAATGGGTAATCAATGGTCAGAAGATCTGGACATCAGCTGGTCATCTTGCCAACTACATTTTCGTGTTGGCTCGTACATCGCCAGACGATGTAAAACACCGCGGTATTACTTTCCTTCTCGTTGACATGCGTCAAAAAGGTGTGGAAGTTCGCCCTATCAAGATGATGTCTGGTGATTCAGAGTTCAATGAAGTGTTCTTTACCGACGCACGTTGTCCAAAAGAAAATGTCGTGGGAGAGGTCAACGGCGGCTGGATGGTCGCGATGACACTTCTCGGTAACGAGCGTGGTGCTGGCGCAGTTGTTAGCAGTATCTCGTTCCGTGGTGAACTCGACAAGTTGAATGCATTGGCGCAAGAAAAGGGTCTTACTAAGGATCCCCACATTCGTCAGCGTTTGGCTCAAGCACACATCAAAGTGGAGATCATGCGTTTCCTTGGGTACCGCACGCTCACGGCTTTTATGAGCGGCAACCAGCCCGGACCTGAAGCTTCAATTGGCAAGTTGTGGTGGAGTGAATATCACAAGGAAGTCACTGAATTGGCTGTCGAGATTCTCGGTGCTGATGCGCTTGTACCTGTTGGCCAAACACCACATACTGCGTTCACTACCGATTCACCTGGTTCACCAAACGACAGTGCGAACTGGGTTGGTGTGTTCTTGAATGCTCGTGCCGGAACGATTTATGCCGGTACAAGCCAGGTGCAACGTGGAATTGTTGGCGAACAAGTTCTTGGTCTTCCAAAGGAACCTCGTGCAGACGGCGGCCCTTGGAAGAACATTCCTGGCCACGGCTGAGATTTATCAACCGACGCAATGCGTTAATACAAGTAGTTATTTGACGACAATTTGCAATGTGCGAGTGGCCGATGACTTCTTGCTTGGCTTGTAGCGAAGAGACAAAGTGATTGCCTTCTTTTTGTTGAATTTATAGCTAGAACCAGTTTTGGTGATGCCGTTCTTTGCACTCGTGGCAATTGTGATGGATCCAAATC
>DAISXE010000076.1:0-3331 GCA_036826015.1 Ilumatobacteraceae bacterium | reverse complement strand
TTCATCCATTTGAAAATGGGGTCCTGCAATTTTTAATTGTGCAGCACCAGTCAGTCGATCAGTAGAAGCAAGACCAAATACAGAAGCATCAGTGTCCATCCATCCACCAAAACTTGCTGGGTCGAAAACGTTAACTATGCATCCACTTCCGTCTGCATTACGAGTACACCCGTCTAATAGTTCATCTGGTGGTACTACGGAGTTACGAAAACCAGGAAGTAAGAATGCAACGAGTCTGTTTGCTGATGCATACGTAGCTTTCTCACCGATGTCACATAATTCAATTGCGGGTGACCAGCCTGAGCAACTACTCGCACCGACGCCGTAGTTCTGAGTAAGAGTTGGCTTGACCACGATTGTTGCAACATCGCGCACGCCAGGTGCTGCTGGAGTGAACGATTGAATTGCGCCATTTGAAATCACAGTTCCCACGCGCGCCGTTGGATCTTCGCCGGGCTGACGACGGAAATTAATCGTGACTTCGCCAAGTACTTGGTATCCAGTTGGTTTGGCCGAGATTCCACCTTTTGGATACACCACCATGTATGGCGCCTCGCATGAAGTAGCGGTGGTCTCTAGGAAACGACACGGAGTGGAGTACACGCCTCCGGCGATTGTGTAGTCGGCTGCCATCTGAGAAGTTACTTGGGTGAGTTGAACACCATCGACGAAGACTGAGTCGATACAGCCTTTGGACTGGTCAGTGGAACAAAAACCAAGTCCCTTGTTTGTGGCCAGTGTGGTGTTGAAGATGTAGACCGTCTTGGTGGCCGCTTGAACAGGAGACACTGAAGTAAAACAAGTGGCAATTGCGGCAAAAGCGGCAACAGTGAAAAGGGAAATACGACGCATCCCCACAGGTTACATGGGGTTTTTACGCATGAATAGATTGCGTTCGATTCATGGTTGAGATGCGGTCAGTTATAGGGTTTTCTTGGAAACCAAGGAGGCCCCCATGGCAACACCAGATGTGCATACAGATTTCAAGACGGTCGTTAACGAACGCCGCAGTATTCGTGGTTACAAACCAATTCCAGTTCCACGTGAACTCATTGAGGAAGTCATTGAGATTGCAAAACGCGCGCCGTCATCCATGAACACCCAGCCGTGGCATTTCCACGTAGTAACCGGTGAGCCACTCGAAATGATTCGCAAGGGAAATACTGAACGCATGATGTCGGGGTCTCGCGTCGACCGAGAAATCAAATTGAATCATGGGTACGAAGGACCACACCGAGATCGCCAAGTGGAAATTGCAGTTCAGTTGTTTGAAGCAATGGGAATTGAACGCGATGATAAAGCACGTCGGCAAGATTGGGTCATGCGAGGCTTTCGCCAGTTTGATGCACCAGTGTCCATTGTGATCACGGTTGATAAGGCACTTGAACATGACACCATCGCTCATTTCGATTGTGGCGCTGCGACATATGGGTTGGTGCTTGCTGCATGCTCAAAGGGTCTTGGTTCTGTTATCAACGGTCAGGGCATCATGCAGTCGCAGGTCGTACGTGAACATGCGAATATCCCCGAAGACCAGGTCATCATGACCTGTGTTGCAATGGGTTTCCCCGACGAGTCATTTGTGGCTAACGATGTTCGTTCCCGTCGTGCACCTAATGACTCCGCCGCTTCTTTTGTTGGTTTCGACTAGCACCTCGCCTGCCAAGCGCAATAGAACTTTGCCTAGTGTGTGATACATGGCAGTTGCTCTCGACACCCGCACGCGCATTCTTGACGCCACGATTGACCTCCTTGCCTCGGGTGGAGATTCTGCTGTTCGATTGTCTTTGGTCGCAGAAGCCTTAGACATTTCTGAACCATCCATTTATCACCACTTCAAAAATCGAAGTGACTTAATTACTGAGGCATACAGCGAGTGGTATTGGCGCTGTCTCAAACTTGAAGTACCAGTTGAGAACATCATGATGCTCGTCGACACGAAAGAGGACTACCTGCGTGCGGTGTTGAAGTCAATGTCGTGGAGCTACAGACCCGATCGAATTGATACTCGTTCCATCCGTGTCAGTGTCTTGGGTGCAGCGCAAACTAATCCTGAACTGCGCGAAAAAATCAACGCAGTAAACCAAAAATTCCTCACGAGCCTTGCGGATGCATTGATAACTGCGCAGCAAAAGGGCTGGGTGCGTACAGATCTAGATCCAATGGCGACGGCATATTGGTTGCACGGCCAAATCAATGGCCGTGTTGTTGCAGAAATGGATCCGGGTGTTGTCGATCTTGAGAAATGGGATGCGGTTTCGTACGAAGTAGTGCGACATCTACTTGCCTGATAAGAGCGCAATGCCTACCCAGAGCCCCGATGTGCATAAGCCTGTAATCTGCTGTCACCACGAAAGCAGGCCACAATGACTCGTCTCGGATATCAAATCCCTAACTTCACCTATCCATCTGGAACAAATATCTTCCAGTCGGTTATCACCCAAGCACAAGCCGCAGAAGCAGCCGGGTTCGACCGCGTTTTTGTGATGGATCACTTTTACCAACTGCCAGGCCTCGGTGCTCCTGAAGAGCCAATGCTCGAGTGTTACACCATGCTCTCCGCCATCGCGCAGCACACTAAGTCGGTACGGCTGTCATCGCTTGTAACCGGCAATACATATCGCAACCCCACATTGCTAGCTAAAACGATTACAGCTCTCGATCACGTATCAAATGGTCGAGCCACATTAGGAATTGGTGCCGGATGGTTTGAATTAGAACACGATTCGCTGGGGTATGAATTCGGAACCTTTACTGATCGATTCGAAAAATTGGAAGAAGCACTACAGATCATTAAGCCAATGTTGAGCGGCGAGAAAGTGTCGTTTAGTGGCAAGCACTATTCCGTTACCGATGCAGTGAACTCTCCCGAGCCAATCTCCCAGATTCCCATCATGATTGGTGGAAGTGGTGAGAAGAAAACATTGCGCATGGTTGCCCAATACGCGAATGAATCAAATTTGTCGCGAGGCACAGCGCAAGAGATTCCGCAAAAGCTCGATGCATTGGCCGCACACTGTGAACGTTTGGGTCGTAATCGAGCCGAAATCAAAGTGACGAAACTGGTGATGTGCTGTGTAGCACCAACCATGGAAGAAGCTCAAGCAGATGTGAAAGCGTTGTCCGGAGCAAAAAATTGGACCGACGAAGTAATGCAGATGCTGCCGCACATGCTTATTTTTGGTGACCCCGACACAGTGGGGGAGAAGTTACAAGAACTTATGAGTACGGGCATTGATGGACTCACTATCAACTTGCCAGTGAATGGCCACAACACAGATCGCATTGGATTGCTTGGTCAAGTTGCTAATGCAGCGATTGGCTAGTTGCT
>DAISXE010000075.1:0-5879 GCA_036826015.1 Ilumatobacteraceae bacterium | reverse complement strand
TATATATACGTTGCGCGCAGCCCACGTGGCTGTTTTCAACTCCGAGGTCAACGACCTAGCGATTGCACTTCATTGCGCCATTGATCTGGCACTTGACCTTCCCGACAATTCTCCACAGCGCGCACGCATTTTTTCCGCGCTAGAAAAATGCGACTTGGCACTTGATGTTGCTCACGTGATCGAGACTGCGAAGACAGCACGTCAAACTCTTGATGCAGTTCTCGCAGTCGAAAACGGACCATCCGCACATCGCATTACCGCAACTGGTCATGCTCACCTCGATACTGCGTGGTTGTGGCCAATTCGTGAGACACGCCGCAAGGCTGTACGCACTTTTGCAAACGCAGTTCACCTCCTCGAACAAAACCCAGATGCCGTGTACTGCCATAGTCAAGCTCAGCACTATTCATGGGTTGCGACAGACGCGCCAGACATTTTTGCCAAAGTCGTCAAGTTTGTTCAGGAAGGACGATGGGAACCAGTGGGCGGCATGTGGGTAGAGACCGATCTCAACTTGCCGGATGGTGAAAGTCTTTTGCGACAGGTCGTTCAGGGTCAACGTGCCTTCAAAGATTGGTTTGGCCGCACATGCAACGGTGCGTTTCTTCCTGATGACTTTGGTTATCCCGGTGGATTGCCACAAATAGTTGCTCACGGTGGTTGCAAATGGTTCTTCACGCAAAAACTCAGCTGGAATGAAACCAACAAGTTTCCTCATCACACATTTTGGTGGGAAGGCATTGACGGAACATCTGTGTTCACACACTTCAGTCCCGTAGATACATACAACGCAATCATGACCCCGTCGCAGTTACGTTTTGCTGAGCGCAACTACCGCGATCATGTCGGTTCTCACACGTCCTTAGTTCTCTATGGTCACGGAGACGGAGGCGGCGGACCTACTCAAACAATGATTGAACGAGGTCGCCTGGCCGCAAACCTTGAAGGTGTTCCCAAAGTTTCATTTGGAACTGTGAGTGGGTTCTTCGCTGAGGCTGAAGATGAATACGGCTCCACTGCTCCGCGCTGGGTGGGAGAAATGTATTTCGAAAAGCATCGCGGTACTTATTCCACCCAAGTAGGTACAAAGCAAGGAAATCGCAACAGTGAACGTTTGTTGCACGAACTTGAACTGTGGTCTGTTTTGCGTGGCGTGCGACCAACTGGAATTGACGCTTTGTGGCAGCGCGTTTTAACACAGCAATTCCACGACATCATTCCTGGTTCATCTATTGCTTGGGTGCACGATGACGCGGAAGCAGAACATGCCGCGATTGCTAATGAAATCGAAGACCACCTTGCAAAAATTATTCCAGTGCGTGGCACCGAAGTTCACGTTATGAATCCAGCGCCAGTCTCGCTTCACGGCGTAGTCGATGTTGATGCAGTGCCAATGTGGATCGATGCACCTGCATTTGGTTCGGCCGCACCAACTAGCGAGATACCCAGTGGTCATGCACCTGTAACAGTGAGCGCCACTGACGGCATCATCACGCTTTCAAATGGGTTGATTTCAGTGTCTGTAAACACAGATGGTGCAATCACATCGATTCGAAATAGTGTGCGAGACCTTTTCGCACCTGGTGACTCCGCGCATTTCACTCTTCGGCAAGACACTCCTGCCGAATACGACGCATGGGACATAGACATGGCCGATGCAAATGCGCCTGCTGTTTCCCTTATCGCAGACTCAGCGCCAGTAATTGTCGAATCTTCACCGCTACGTGCCACAGTCGAATGTCTCTTCGCTACCGAGTCCTCACGGCTGGTCGTGCGCTATTCACTGTGTGCGGCTGCAGAACAACTAGATGTGTCACTAGAAGCTGATTGGCATGAGCAGGAACGTCGTCTGCAGTGGACACTTCCCACCGACCTTCGATCGCTTGATGCAACATGCGGAACACAATTTGGTCATGTACGTAGAGCACGCCATTCGAACACGAGTTGGGACATTGCTCGCTTCGAAGTGTGTGCGCATCGATACGTGGCTGTAAGTGAACCTGCATTTGGCGCTGCAATCCTGGCCGACGGACCACGTGGCTACGACATTCGTGGAAACTCATTGCGTCTTACCGTGCTTCGCTCCCCTCGCTTTCCAGACCCCGAGGCAGATCTTGGTGCTCAACGATTGACATGGGCAGTCATGCTCACACCTGGCGACGCAATTACTAATGGCATCGAGGAAACTGCAGCACGTATTGCGTATCCGCACCGCATTGTTGACGGAACTCCTGGTTTGCCGGATGCAAATTTGGTGATGAATGTTCCTGGAGCACTAGTGAGCGCCATGAAACCTGCAGATGACGACAGCGGCGACATCATCATTCGTTTGTGGGAGACGCGTGGTGCACGCACGAGTGGCACAATCACAATTACTCAGACAGACGATCAGTTACATATGTTCCGATGCGATGCCCTAGAGAATGCTGAGACGAATTCTTTGCCATCGACGGGTAACGAATTCAGTATCACCCTTCGGCCATTTGAAATAGTCACATTGCGCGTTACGCAATGACACTTGTTTAGGCAATTGCTCCGAATAACGCCATGAGTGGGCCGGCGGCGCGCAAGTCACCGACGGTGCCATTACCCATGCGGTTCATTACATATGCGAATGTCAGTTCAGCATCTAGATCGTTCACAACAAGTGAACCACCCCAACCGCCCCAGAAACATGCACGTGGGTTTGGACTTAACGGTGAATGTTCAGAGTTAAGGCCATAACCCATACCGAACTTCATGGGCACTCCAAGCACTATGTCCATTCCGTTGGACTGCTCGGTGAAGAGTGCATTCACTCCTTCGGCAGAAAGGAACCGCTTGCCTCCAACTTCGCCATTATGCGAAATGATGGATTGCAATTGCGCAACCGAACGTGCATTGCCATGACCATTGGCAGCAGGGCTTTCACAGCGGCGCCATTCTTTTGTCCACGACATTCGTGCGTCCATTTGCGGATTCAAGAAAGTTCGCATCGCAATGCTGTTGGGATCAACTTCTGCAGGCAAACCTTGTTCAGCTGGAATAACAAGCGCAATTCGCTCATCGTGTTCAGCTCCAGTTCCGATATGGAAGTCAGCACCAAGTGGTTCGGCGAAGTTCTCACGAAAGAAATTGCCAAGCGACTGACCTGTCACACGCTTCACTACTTCACCAATGAGGTAACCCTGCGAGATTGCGTGATAACCCGATTGTGACCCTGGTTTCCACCATGAGGCTTGCGCAGCAGAGGCCGCCGCACACTTGTCATGGTCGTAGAGATCTTCCGCAGACATTTTCTGGTCCCAACCAGAGAGTCCTGCGGTGTGTGCCATAAGATGACGAATTTCTACGTCTTCTTTGCCATTGGCTTTGAACTCTGGCCAGTACTTGTACACAGGATCTGTGAGTGAAAGTTCACCGCGATCGGCAAGTGTGAGCAATGTGAGAAACATCATTGTCTTTGTGGTGGACCACACATTGATGATGGTGTCGCTTTGCCATTCGGTTGTTCGTTCTAACTCGCGGTGTCCCGCCCAGATGTCGACAACCATCTCACCTTTGTGCATGACTGCGAGAGATGCACCTACTTCAAAATCATCATTGAAGTTTGCGGCGAATGCTTCTTTGACGCCTTCATATCCTGAAGACACTGAACCGTTTACTGACACCATGAGAACCCCCTGTTTGGGGAAACCTTACTTGGGCAGACGTAGACAGGTGATACGGGACCACGCATCAAATGAAACAACAGTGTTGTAGCGAGAATCTGGCCAGCAACCAAAAGTAGGCGCCTTCAGTTTGGCGGAATCTAAGTCTCCTGATGTTCGGTCGAGTGGCCAGTCACCAGCGAGGTCGACAGCAGTGAGTTTGCGACTGAGTTGTGCAGGAGTAATGGTTCCGGTGTATGTGCCATCGTCGTTTATCTTGACGAGTTTCGTTTTCACCTGCGCTACCGCAGTGGACACTTGCTCGACGGTCGTGGCAACTTCGTCAACTTTTGACGAAGCCTCCTCAGCTGTAGTTACTGCTTTCTTTGCTTGAGACAACGCACTGGTGGCATCGGATTGCGCCTCGGCAAGACCAGTTTCAGTAACCGTGATACGTGCTACTGCAGCGTCGATTTCCTCGATGCTTTCGTTGACGACATCGGACAACTCATCAAGTTGCTCGGACAGGCTCGCAACTAACTGCGTGAGTTCAGAATTATCTAGCGGCGTACCTGGATCGATATCAACGTTGTCACCATCGTTCGGCACTGAGTCATCTGTTGGCATTGTGGTGTCGCTAGCCGAGATAGCCCCGTCGGGGGTACGCAACGCGGAAGTACCCGCCCAAGCCACACCCACAACCACAGTGGATAAGGCCAATGCAAAAATTGAGATGCCGACAATGTTGGATGAGATCCGTTTCATGCCTTTACCGTACGCAATGGGTGGTCCGAAATGACCAAAGGGCTCTATTCCTACTACTGTCACACGTGTTGCAGAGTGCAACTCTTTTCCGAGGGGGAACAATGGCAGAGCGATTCGAAAACGGGTACAAGGGACATGTCGCGGTAGTAACTGGTGGCGGCACCGGTATGGGTCGCGAACTAGTGCGTCAACTCACGGCACAAGGGTGCGACGTTGCTACATGTGACGTCATCGTCGACAACCTGGCAGAAACTGTAGACATCTGCGTAAAAGACGGTAACCCTGGCGCAATCCTCACGCACATGGCAGATGTTTCTGACGAAGCACAAGTACTTTCATTCCGTGATGCAGTTGCCGCATGGCGCCCTCATGTAAACGTGGTTTTCAACAACGCTGGTATCGGCGGTGGCGGAAGCATCGTCGAAAGCGACCGCACCGAATGGGAAAAGACATTCGGAGTGTGCTGGTACGGCGTGTACTACAACACTCGTGCGTTTCTTCCTCTTCTTCTGAAAGCACCGTTTGGACACGTAGTGAATACAAGCTCTGTCAATGGTTTTTGGGCATCGCTCGGACCGAACACCGCACACACCGCGTACAGCGCAGCAAAGTTTGCTGTCAAGGGTTTCACTGAAGCTCTTATTACAGATTTTCGCATGAACGCACCCACACTGCGCGCATCAGTTGTAATGCCTGGCCACATTGGAACATCAATCGCTATCAACTCTGGAAAGTTGCTCGGCAACGACCCTAAAGAGATGAGCGCAGAAAAGTTAGAGAAGGCACGCGAACGCATGGCCAAGGGTGGCATCGACACAAGTGCATTCAGCGACGAGGACTTGCGAGTACTCATGATCGCTGGTGGCGAATCTTTCAGAGATAACGCGCCGATGTCTGCAGCCGAAGCAGCAACATTCATTTTGGACAGTGTGCAACAGGGCGATTGGCGCATTCTTGTTGGTGACGACGCAGTCATCCTCGATGAGATGGTGCGTCTGACTCCCAAGGATGCGTACTTGCCAGACTTCATGGACAAGGTGCGCGAACGTGGCGCCTTCGGCTTCACCCGATAGTCATCGGCGGCTCCCGCCTACGCTTCTTTGAATAGTCAACTCGTGTTGGCGTGTAATTCATCTTGATTCAAGGTTCATGAGAGACCATTTGGTCATGAAGAAACCTTCACGAACAGCACTCGCAGTGCAGACACTTATTTCCTATGCAATGGCAAGTGGGTTAGGTCTCTACCTTGCAGCCGCATACGAGCCAATGCCTACAAAGATCATGTTCTTTGCAATCCCGGTGGGAGCCATGGTTGTGGCTCGCTATCGCGTCGCACCAGCGTCATCTAAGGTGTCGCAATGGCAAAGAACATCTCTCTCGGATACACAACTGGCTACTGGGGCAGTGGCCCACCTTCAGGCGCACTAGAAGCAATTAAAGAAGCCGACAAGCTCGGCTTCGACAGTGTGTGGACTGCAGAGGCCT
>DAISXE010000074.1:0-6044 GCA_036826015.1 Ilumatobacteraceae bacterium | reverse complement strand
CCGAGCAAATTCGTGAAGGTTCTCACGTGCTCGACGTCTGTGTTGACTATGTAGGCCACGACGGCACCGTCGACATGAATCACATTGCGTCACGATTTGCCAGCCAAGCAAGTGTTCCACTCGTTCTTGACTCCACAGAACCAGAAGTCATGGAAGCAGGACTTCTTCACACCGGTGGACGAAGCATCTTGAACTCAGCCAACTTGGAAGACGGCGAAGCACCTGGCAGTCGCCTAGATCGAGTATTCACATTGGCTCGTGACTTCGGTGCAGCGGTCATTTGCCTTCTCATCGACGAGCGCGGGCAAGCACGCGATGTGGAATGGAAGATGGAAGTTGCTCATCGCATTCACAAGATTGCTACCGAGCGCTATGGCCTTTCTGCTAGCGACCTTATTTTCGATGCTCTCACCTTCCCCATCGGAACTGGTGATGAAGACCTTCGTAAAGACGGCATCGCCACACTCGAAGCAATTCAACGCATCAAGAGCGAAATCCCTGGCGCATTCACCACTCTTGGTCTTTCCAATGTGAGCTTTGGTCTTAGTCCTGCAACTCGTCAGGTGCTCAACAGTGTGTTCCTACACGAAGCTCGTGAAGTAGGCCTCGACTCAGCAATTGTTCACGCGTCAAAGATTCTTCCGCTATCGCGTATTCCCGATGAACAGATTGAAGTCTGCCAAGACCTCATTTTTGATCGCCGTTCACAGGGCTACGACCCACTGACAAAACTCCTCGAGATATTCGCCGATGTATCTACTATCGATGAAGTCAAAGAAGATCGCACTGATTGGACAATCGAGCAGATTCTGCGTCAACGAATCATTGACGGCGACCGTGAAGGGCTCATCGACGATCTCAACGCCGCACGTAGCCAAGGCATTGCACCTCTAGACATCATCAACGAAGTCCTGCTCGATGGCATGCGTGAAGTGGGAGAACTCTTTGGTTCTGGCCGTATGCAATTGCCTTTCGTATTGCAAAGCGCCGAAACAATGAAGACCGCAGTTGCCCACCTGGAACAGTTCATGGAAAAGACCGGCGAAAGTACATCTAAAGGAAAACTTGTACTGGCCACCGTGAAGGGTGACGTACACGACATCGGCAAGAACCTGGTCGACATTATTTGCACTAACAATGGTTACGAAGTGCACAACATTGGTATCAAAATTGGTATCAACGAAATGATTGAGAAAGTCAAAGAAGTTGGAGCAGACGCTCTTGGTATGAGTGGTCTCCTTGTAAAGAGCACCATCATCATGCGCGACAATCTCCTCGAACTAAACGAGCAGGGCCTCAGCGACATACCAGTACTTCTTGGTGGTGCCGCTCTCACACGTAGTTACGTGGAACAAGACTTGCGCAAGATCTACAACGGTCGCGTGCTGTACGGCAAAGATGCCTTCGAAGGCCTCTCCACTCTCGACAAATTGATGGACATCAAGAAGTCAGGCGTTGATGACCCAGATTTCGGTCGCAAGGTAGGCGAACGCCGTATCCCTCGCCGCGAAAAGGTTGAAGTAGATCCATCTACGCTGCCTGCACGTTCACCAGAGGTTGAAACAGACAACACAGTGTTTACCCCTCCATTCCTTGGCTCGAAGGTTGTCAAGGGCATCGGTATTGATGAGATTGCTGAATACATCAACGAGACCGCACTGTTCCGCAACCAGTGGCAGTATCGCCCAACCGAAGGCGAGACCGACGAAGATTTTAAATCGCGTATTCGCCCCATCTTGCGTCAACAATTGTCTGATGCAAAAGCAAGCGGCGTTCTCGTTCCACAACTTGTGTACGGCTACTTCCCTGTGAATGCCGATGGCGATGACCTTGTGGTCTACACCGACGACAGTCGCACTACCGAACAAACTCGGTTCCATTATCCACGTCAAAAAGTTGCACCATTTATGTGCATCTCTGACTTCTTCCGTTCCGTTGAATCTGGTGAACCAGATTATGCAGCGTTCCACATTGTCACCATGGGTCAACCCGTTAGTGAGAAGGCTGCCGAACTCTTCGCAGCAAACAAGTACCAGGACTATCTCGAGCTTCACGGCATCGGTGTGGAAATGGCAGAAGCGCTCGCTGAATACTGGCACCATCGCATTCGTACCGAATGGGGCTTCGTAGATGAAGACGGCCCAACGATTGCCGGACTATTCCGTCAGCAATACCGCGGTGGTCGATACAGCTGGGGCTACCCCGCATGTCCAGATCTGGAAGACAACGCACGTGTTGCCGAACTACTTGAAGCAGGTCGAATTGGTATTGAAGTGAGTGAAGAAACTGGTTGGCAGTACCAACCAGAGCAAACAACTTCAGCGATTATCTGTCATCACCCGAAGTCGAAGTACTTCGTCGCTCGCGACTAAAACTACGAGCTGAAGAGCCCCGCCTAGTGAGGTTGGGTTTTATTCCAGGTTGAAGCAAGAAGGGCGTAATGGCCGTTCAGCGCGATCAGTTCATCGTGCGTGCCAATCTCTGAGATCTTCGCATCTGCAACTACTGCAATCTTGTCTGCGCGTTGCACCGTTGACAATCGGTGTGCCACCACAATCACACTGCGACCAATCATCAATTTCTCTAAAGCTGCTTCCACCAACATCTCAGTACCAGGGTCGAGGTTCGAAGTTGCTTCATCTAACACCAACACGGCGGGGTCAACTAACGCCGCACGAGACAGCGCAACCAATTGACGCTCACCAGCAGAAAGACGTGAGCCACGTTCGCGCACCTGTGTATCTAGGCCTTCAGGAAGTGCTTCAAAGCGTTCACGTAACCCAATGTTGTCGAGAGCACGCAAAAGCTCAGTTTCGGTAGCAGTTGGCTTAGCAATCAGAAGGTTGTCGCGAACAGAACCATCGAACAAGAAACCTTCTTGCGGAATCACCACTATGCGTCGACGCAGATCTTCCATAGATGCTTGCCGCAGATCCACACCACCAAATGACACCGAACCACTCTGTGGGTCATAGAGACGCGCCATCAGTTTGGCAAGGGTGGACTTACCAGCGCCTGTGGGGCCCACCAGCGCAAGGCGCGTACCAGCAGTGAGAGTTAAGTTGACGTTTTCCAGAGCCGGCCGTGAACCAGCCGCATACGAGAACGTGATGTTGTTGACGACTACATCGCCAGTTGCTGGAAGTTCTGTTGGTGCTGCCACTTCGTCAACGTCTGGAGTTGCGTCCAAGATGCCAAACAGTTTGTGGAGAGCAGCTGCTGCTGATTGCAAAGTGTTGTACAACTGCGATAACTGCTGAACAGGGTCAAACAAGTTGGCTAATAACAACACGAAAGCAACGACCGTTCCGAGTGACACTGTGCCTCGGTGAACTAACCAGCCACCAATGCCAATAATCAGAGCAGACGACGCGATGCCTGCAAACTCAATCAGGCCGAAGTACCAAGTGCTGACCTTCACACTGTGCATATGACTGCGAAAGAGCGCACGGTTTGATTCTTCAAATCGACGAATCTGCTCGTCTTCACGCGCATACGCCTGAATGACACGAACGCCCGTGATGCCTTCTTGCAACGCAGACAAGTTGGCGCCCACTTTTTCACGCACCTCGAGATAGGCCTTACTGGAATCTCGCTGGAACTTCACAGACGCTGCAATCAGGAATGGGAACACAATCAACGTGATCAACGTGAGTTGCCACGACAGGCTCAACAACAAAAAGAATGCTAGGAATAGCAGCAAAAATGCAGACAAGAACTGCATGAGGCCCCACTGCACCAATTCAGCCATTGATTCAATGTCTGCTGTCATGCGCGCTACTAACACGCCCGCCTTTTCACGATCGAAGAAGGCCATGGACTGCCGTTGCAACTGAGCAAATACCTTCACGCGCAAAATGCGCAAAAAGCCTTCACCAGCAGAGTTCAAAGACACATACTGCGCACGGCCCACCACATAGGCAATAGCAGTAACCACCAAATACGCCACCACAGTGAAGTTCAAGGCTCGTTCGTCTTTTGCTTTGATGCCTGCATCGATGCCGTGACGCACCAGAACAGGACCAGCCAAAGTACAAAGAGTGGAAATAGTGACGAGAACCATCGCCCACATTGCTTGGCGCCGAAACTCGCCTGCCATGCGAATGGAACGCATCAAGACAACCCGTGTCTGAGATCTATTTAGTTTGTCGTCGTCTTCAACTCCGCGACCTCCGCCGCCACGACCACCACCACCACCGGCCCACATAACTACTCCACCACCTTTGGCGTTGCCATCGCAGCAAGTACTTCGCGGTACTTCTCATTGGTTTCTAACAACTCATGATGACTTCCAGATGCCGAAATGATGCCTTCGTCTAGCAGTACTGCCCTGTCGGCCAATTCAATGGTTGCGGGCCGATGTGCAATCACCAATGTTGTGCGTCCGCGCATCACGGTCGCAAGAGCATCACGAATCTCGTGCTCTTTTGTGGGGTCTACAGCAGAAGTTGCGTCGTCAAGCACCAGCACACGCGGGTCGGCCACAATTGCTCGTGCAATGGCAATACGTTGACGTTGGCCACCAGACAAAGAGAATCCTCGTTCACCCAACACAGTGTCGTACTTTTCCGGCAACTGCATGATGAACTCGTGAGCACCAGCCAATTTTGCAGCCCTCACCACGACGTCTGAGTCAATCCCCGGCTTAGCGAATGCAATATTGGAAGACACTGTGTCGTGAAACAAGAGCGTGTCTTCGAATACCACACCAACAGAACGGCGCAACTCGGATAGTCGCAGTTCGCGGAGATCTATTCCGTCAAGGGCAATGCGCCCAGTTTGCGGGTCATAGAAACGAAGAAGCAATCGCGCAATAGTGGATTTACCCGAACCTGTTGCACCAACAATTGCAACAGATTCTCCAGGCTCTACCTCTAATGTCAACCCTTCTAAAACACGCACGTCTGTATGTCCAATGTCGTATCCGAAACGAACACTCTGAAAACTCAATGCGCCAGTCGGTTGAGCAAGTCCTGCCTTAGACAATTGCTTTGGTTTGGCCGGATCTTTAATTGCTGGTTCTTGCGACAAGATCTCATTGACACGCAATAACGCAGACGCTGCGCGTTGGCCAAAGGCAATCGTCATACCAATGTTGCGCATCGGCCAAATGAGCATCGTGAGGTACGTGTTGAACGCAACTAACCCCCCAAGTGTCATATCGCCTGTAATCACTCGATGCCCGCCGAGACCAAGTACTGCTACAAGCCCAAGTGACGGCAGCAAGTCAATAGCGGGCAAGAAGCGACTGCGAATGTAAGCAGCCTTCATTGATTCGCGACGAATGTCATCGGCTTCAGTTTGCAACTTGGCCTGCTGTACTCCCTCTGCGCCAAAGCCCTTAATAACGCGTACGCCAGACACGGTTTCTTCCACCACATTGGCTAATTGAGCCTGCTCTTGTTGCACCGCCAACACAGCGGGGTGAATCTTGTTTGAGAAACGCCGAGCTGACACGTTGATGAATGGCAATGGAGCCAATGACACCGCGGCAAGAATTGGATCGGAGAAGAACAAGGTGACGACAACACCGAGAACCATGGTGATCTGAGACACGAAAATCGGAATGTTGACAACAAACCCTTGTACTTGCTGTAGATCGCTCGACGAACGACTCATGAGTTGACCTGTTTGAGCCTTGTCGTGGAAACCTACGTGCAAGCCTTGAATTTGAGCAAACAACCGCTCGCGCAAATATGACTCGGTTAAACGCGATTCACGAAATGCAAAGTAACGCCTACACGCCGCAAAGAATCCAGCAACTGTTGCCGCAGTAAGAATCAGCATTGTCCAAAAAAAGAGAGAGCCTTCTTTTTCGATGCCATTATCAATTGCTAGTCGGGTGAGTTGCGGAACAGCCACCTTTCCCAAAGTCCACGCCAAGCCAACGCCAGCGCCCATGCTCAGGCCACGTACCTGCAAACGAAGAGTCGCAATAAGTAGGAGCCAGCCCTCTCGTGTCACACCCTTCGTTTCTTCGGTCATGGACTATTTGTGCGCTGCAGGTGAAAGCGATTTCACAGCATCCCAGTAGTTCAGTTCTG
>DAISXE010000073.1:0-6132 GCA_036826015.1 Ilumatobacteraceae bacterium | reverse complement strand
ATACGCGTTCACCCAAAATGTTGCGCTGTACTTCCCCCGTGCCCCCACCAATGGTGAGTGCCTTGGAAAACATGTAGCCGCTGTACCAACTCTTTGAAGTGATGGATTTTCCTACTTGTGCATCTGGTGGCCCAATCACCATGGCTTCAGCGCCAATGAGGTCGCGGGCAATTTCCATGACTTTCTGTCCATGCTCATCAGCCATGATCTTTCGAATACTGGCCTCTGGTCCCGGCTGGGTACCGCGCAAGCGAGCGGTGAGCGTACGCATACGAATGATTTCAAGAATCGTGTGTTCCATATAAATGTCGGCAAGACGATGACGCATCACTTGATGAGTCACACCACGTTCTCGTGCTTCTGCAATGAGGTCAAGTGCAGTTGGGCCATTGCCCCACAACACCCCGCCGGTCGATAACGACACGCGCTCGTTGCCCAGTGTCACTTTTGCGAGTCGCCAACCATCGTTGACATCACCCACAACGTTGGCATGAGGTATTCGTACGTCTGTGAAAAACACTTCATTGAAACTTTCGGCACCAGCAATGTTCTTGATAGTGCGAATTTCAATGCCCGGCAAATCCATCGGACAGATGAAATATGTAATCCCTTTGTGCTTTGGAGCATCTACATCCGTCCGTGCAATCAGAATTCCAAACTTTGAATAGTGCGCACCAGTTGTCCACACTTTCTGGCCATTTACAATCCACTCGTCGCCATCACTCACTGCACGCGTGCCCAATGAAGCCAAATCACTTCCAGCGCCGGGTTCTGAAAACAACTGGCACCAAATTTCTTCTGCTGCAAGTGCTGGCAGTATGTACCGATCTTTTTGTTCTTGGGTGCCAGCAAAAATAATTGTGGGCGCTGCCCATCCGATGCCAATTTGGTTTGATGGGCGCTTAATGCCCGCGCGGGAAAGTTCTTCATCAATGATCAACTGATGCACCGGGTCTGCACTCAACCCATACGGCTCTGGCCAGTGCGGAGCAACCAATCCGGATTCAGCTAACAAACGCGCCGATGGCTCTGGATGCTCTGCAATCCACTGGCGTACGGCTAGCCGACGAGCATCATTTTCCCCAGGAAGTAACTCGTCCATGCGTTCAGAGTAGGCGTTCGGCATGCGTCAGAACTACGGTGAAGACCATGAGCCAATTGACATATGACGGAAAAGTTGCAGTAATCACCGGAGCAGGCGGCGGTCTTGGTCGCCAACATGCTCTCCTTATGGCTGCACGCGGCGCACTAGTGGTGGTAAACGACCTCGGTGGCACCATCGATGGTTCGGGTGCCGATGCAAGTGCTGCACAAAAAGTGGTGGATGAGATTGTTGCTGCTGGTGGCGAAGCCGTAGCTAACCACGACAGCGTTTCCACAGCAGAAGGCGGCGAAGGAATCATCCAGACCGCAATCGATGCATATGGCCGTGTTGACATTGTGATTAACAATGCAGGCATTTTGCGTGACAAGACATTCCACAACATGACAAATGATCTTGTGGACCCAGTGTTCGACGTGCACCTCAAGGGAGCATTCAACGTGACTCGCCCAGCATGGATTCGTATGCGCGAGCAGGGATACGGACGCGTTATCTCCACTTCATCAGCTGCTGGAATCTTTGGCAACTTTGGTCAGGCCAACTACGGCGCAGCAAAGATGGGCCTCGTTGGCTTCACGCGCGTACTTGCTGCAGAAGGCGCAAAGTACAACATCAAAGCAAACGCAATTGCACCACTGGCCCTCACACGCATGACAGAAAATCTCATGGGAGCGTTGGGCGACAAACTCGATCCAGCGTTAGTCACACCAATTGTTGCGTGGCTGGCACACGAAGATTGCGACGTTTCAGGCGAGGTGTACTCCGTAGGCGGTGGCCGTGTTGCTCGTGTTTTCATTGGCGAGACACAAGGCTTCTACAAGCCAGGCCTCTCACTTGAAGACGTGCGTGACAACTGGGAACAGATTCGCAACACCGACGGTTACCAAATTCCTGCGAACCTTCCTGAAGAAACCGGAATGTTCTTCAACGTAATGAAGTAACCATGACCGAAACAGTCGAAGACCTTCGTAGTCGAGCCGCCACATGGCTAGCAGCCAATCGCCAGCATGCGCCGCGTGATTACGGTGCAATTTGTCCGCCTGACCTCGTGAACGAAGGCGTGGCGTGGCAGCGATTGATTTACGACAACGGTTTCGCAGGCCTGCACTGGCCAACTGAATTTGGTGGTCAAGGACTCACGCCTGCACACCATGGCGCATGGGTAGAAGAATGTGCGAAAGCTGGAGTACCACCGGTACTGAACATGGTTGGTTTGGTCTTAGCCGGCGGCGCAGTGATGACCTTTGGTACCGATGAACTCAAGCAACAGCATCTTCGTTCCACGTTGAACGCAGATCATGTGTGGTGTCAGTTATTTTCTGAACCAGGTGCTGGAAGCGATCTTGGATCACTCTCCACCCGCGCTGAACGCGATGGCGACCGCTTCATCATCAATGGTCAAAAAGTGTGGTGCAGCGGTGGGCGCTGCAGTAACTGGGGCATTCTTATGGCGCGAACAGATTTTGACGCGAAGAAACACGAAGGCATTTCGTTCTTTCTCATTCCAATGGATCTCCCCGGCATTGATGTGCGCCCACTAAAACAAATGACAGGCGAATCTGAATTCGATGAGGTGTTCTTCACTGACGTTGAACTACCCGCCGAATATCTCATTGGTCCATTGAATGGTGGATGGGGTGTGGGTATGGCTGTTCTCACAAATGAACGTGGCCATATTGGTGCAAGCGTGATTGGTCTTGAGCGACGACTTGAGTCAATGGCATCGCTTGGTCGTGGTGCTGGCCTGCTGCCTTCGCAACGTCAAGAACTTGCAGCATTGCTATCAAAGGGCACCGCCTACAAAGCAATGGCGCTCACGCAAGGCCCAGTTGCATCAACTGCTTCGTCACTGATGAAGCTCGGTATTACCGAAATGATGTTTGGTGTTGCAATGTTGCGCGGCGACATCTCTGGCGCGAACGCCATGCTCGACGGACCAGATGCAGTTGGCATGATGTCGGCCCCAGGTGGACGCATTGCAGGTGGCACAAGCCAGGTGCAGCGAAACATTATTGGTGAGCGACTGCTTGGCTTACCACGAGAACCTAAATGACCGCCAACATCGCTTGTTCAGACGCGACTCTTATTTCATCAACAGATGGAGTAACGATTGCCATGCATGATTTTGGTGGCACGGGTTCACCGATATTGCTTTCGCATGCAACAGGATTCCACGGACACTGCATGAAACCAATTGCCGATGGTTTGATGAGCAATCACCATGTCATGGCGCTTGATCATCGTGGGTATGGAGATGCTGAGACGGTTGATCCTGCAGGAATCTCTTGGGATCAATACGGGCATGATGCACTCGCAGCTGCTCAGTACTTGTCTGATCAACACAACGGTGAACCAATCGTTGGCATCGGTCATTCCATGGGTGGCGCGTCACTGCTGATGGCTGCACAACGTGCACCGCAACTCTTTCGTGCACTGTTCGTCTTTGAACCAATCGTGTTTCCACCAATTGATGAATCTGTTGAGCGGCCCCCTAACCCATTGGCCGGTGGCGCAAGAAAACGACGAAGCACGTTCGACAGTTACGAAGACGCACTTGCCAACTACGCCTCTAAACCACCAATGTCTGCGTTTCATCCCGATGCTCGCGAACAATACGTGCGTCACGGCTTTAAGAAAACAGCACACGGTGTCGAATTGAAATGCTTGCCCGAACACGAAGCGGTGACATACGAAACCGGTGGCACCAGTGGCGCTTGGGAACAACTCGGAAACATCAAAACGAAAACATGGGTCATCTCTGGCGCACTTGCACCCTTCCAGCCGTCTTCTTTTGCTGAAGCAGTGTCACAACAAATGACTAATTCCACATTTGTACGGTGGGACGAAGTGGGACACTTTGGACCACTTGAAAGACCAGACCTAATCATCACCTATGTAGCAAGTGTTCTTGCAACTCTCCCGTCATGACTTTTGATTCAACCGGAGACAAGGTGTTTGAACCACTGCGTAAAAATGCGGTGAGTCAGCGTGTGTTTAGCATGGCAAGCACTGTTGGTGACTTCAGTGTTGTATGGCATGTGATTGGTGTTCTATGCGCAGTTATCTCTGTCATCTCATTTCGAGAAACACTTTCGCTTTCGGTTGCGCTCGGATGCGAAAGTCTCATTGTTAACCAAGGCCTCAAGCGAATATTCCGCCGAGATCGTCCAACAGTCTCGGGCGATGAACGATTCGACATTCGCACGCCGTCAACATCTAGTTTCCCGAGTGGTCACGCATCGTCAGCCACGTGTGCAGCAATCATTCTCACGTCATTCACCGGCATGCCATTGGCCATCGTGTGGATCCTTGTTGGCGTGGTCGTTGCCCTAAGCCGAGTGGTTGTGCGCATCCACCACTTGTCAGACATTCTGGGTGGTCTTGTTGCTGGGGCAGTTCTTGGCGGCATCGCTGTGCCTGTCATCAACGCAATTCTCTAGTAAAAGATGATGTAACCCCCCACGGAAAACCATCGGCAGACATCTGCGATACGGGCTTGTAGGTTGATGGCTATGGCTAATCAGGAAAAGAGAATGAGCGATACAGAATCGCTGATGTGGCGACTTGAGAAAGACCCGTACCTTGCGTCCACTTTTGCCAACATCACACTTCTCGATCGCTCGCCCAACATGGACACTCTGTATGCGCGCATGGAACGTGCCGCTCTTCTTTTCCCGCGTCTACGTCGTCGTGTGCAGCCAGCGCCTGGCAATTTGGGAAATCCAACATGGGTAGACGACTCAACGTTTGATATTCGATATCACGTTCGCCAAATTTCGCTATCTGCTCCTGGCGACATGCGCCAACTACTCGACCTTGTCACATTGCTCGTTGCCGACCCATTCGATAGGTCGCGCCCTCTGTGGCACTTCATCATTGTTGATGGACTCGTTGGTGGTCGCAGCGCATTGGTTCAAAAAATGCATCACACTGTGACAGATGGTCAAGGTGGCGTAGAACTGTCGCTGCAGTATCTCGATTTACAACGCGACCCAGGCCCTCTTCCTGCACTCGATGCAGACATAGTGAACGCTGCTAACTCAATCCCCCACGTTGATGCAACAGAAGCTTTGCGCGGTGCAATGAGTGACTCCATGAGAATGCCGCTTGCCGTTCTTCGTCAAGTTCGTGACGTGTTGTCAGACCCTTCCCTCATCGGCACTATCGGTTCTTCTACTTCGGCCACCGTAAAGGGTCTCATCGCACAACTCAGCGAGACAGACTCTGCGCGTTCACCGCTCTGGACCACTCGCTCACTGCGCCGACGACTTGAAACAACTCGTGTTTCGTATTACGACATGCGAGGTGCAGCAAAAGCCCTCGGAGGAACTCTCAACACATCGTTCATCACTGCAGCGGCCCATGCGGCCGGCGCATATCACCGCCAATTAGGAGCGCCAGTGGAAAGCCTGCGTTCATCTATGGCCATCAGTACGCGTACAAGCGAAAGTGGCGGCAATGCATTTACCTTGGCCCGCATGCTTGTGCCCACTGGCGACATGCCAATTGAGGAACGATTCGCTGCAGTAAACGAAATTCTTAATGCAGCGCGCACGGGAGCTGCTTCGTCTTCACTTGAAGCAATCGCAACCGTGTCGTCAGTGGTTCCCACTTCAGTGATTACTCGTTTGGCCCGTTCACAAGCTGAAACTGTCGACTTTGCAACTTCAAATGTTCGTGGTGCGGGCGTGCCCCTTTACGTGGCAGGAGCAAAACTGTTAGAGAACTACCCCGTCGGGCCTCTTGGCGGCGTTGCATTCAATGTGACACTCATGTCGTACTTGGGAAGCCTCGATGTTGGCCTCAACATTGATGAGGCTGCTGTAGAAAGTCCAACATTGCTCGTTGATTTACTGAAGCAGTCGTTCAACGAACTTGCAGCGTTTGCGCCCGCAAGTGAGCCATCTAAACCATCGGGTTCAGTAGTTGAACCCGCAGCGACTAAACGTCGGTGGTGGCGGCGGTCGCGGTAAGTAGCGAGCGTAGGTCGAGCAACAAGTCGCCTACTTCGACAGCAGAAACCAATTCGC
>DAISXE010000072.1:0-6191 GCA_036826015.1 Ilumatobacteraceae bacterium | reverse complement strand
AGTGCGCCACCGACAACAAGAGTTACATCTTTTGTCCGGCGATTATCCAACACTTGTGGAAAAGGAATGAGGTCAGATAACACGGTGGGGAGTGAAGTTGTCATCAGGTAAGGCTAGTACCCTGTTCTCTGTGCTTCATAGAATTCACACCATTCAACAACAGATGGTTCAATTGTGAAATCTCAAACCAGCAACATTGCTGCAATCGACGTAGGCACAAACAGCATTCACATGGTCGTAGCAAAAATCTCTGCAACGGGTTTTGAGGTTCTCACCCGTCACAAAGTCACAGCACGCCTCGGCGAAGGAGCCGGCGACATGAAGACCTTGAGTGAATCTGCAATGGACCGAGGGGTTGCAGCACTTCGCCAGATGAAACAAATCGCGGACGTTCATCAAGCCCATATTTTTGCAGTAGCAACCAGTGCTGTTCGCGAAGCAAAAAACTCAAAAGAATTTGTCGCGCGAGTATCCAAAGAAGCAAATATCGACGTATCAGTCATCTCGGGGGTTGAAGAAGCTCGACTCATTCATCTAGGTGTTTTGCAAGCGCTCCCACTTGCCGACAAACGCTCCATTCTCATTGACATTGGTGGAGGCTCTACGGAAGTAGTCGTCTTTGACCACACAGACGAACTCTTTGCACGCAGTTTCAAACTTGGTGCAATCCGATTAACCAATCGCTTCTTCCCCGACGGATCAACACATCCCGCTTCCGTCCCGTCGTGTCGCCGATTCATTGAATCCACTATCGAACCGACAAAGCGAGAAATCAAAAAACTTGGCCATGACACTGCCGTTGTTTCATCTGGAACTTCTGAAACTCTTGCTCGAATGTGTTGGTTGCTCACTCACGACGAAGTGCCCCAAGTCATCAACGGCATGAAATTCTCTACAGAAGCCTTGCATCAGATAACAAACCTCCTCGTGAGAACACCCTCATCACAACGTAACGAACTACCCGGCATGGACTCTGGGCGGGGCGACATTATTGTTGCCGGCGCTCTCATTCTCTCCACACTTGCCAATGTGCTCCAGATAGATGAGTTTGTCTATTCAGATTATGCGCTACGCGAAGGCGTACTGCTTGACGCGGCGCAACGACTCGACCCTGATGTGGATAACGACCTACGCAATGTTGCCATTGAAAGCGCCACCAAACTTTCCCAACGGTGCGACGAGGACCCTAAACACAGCAAAAACGTGGCGCGGCTTGCGTGCAATCTTTTTGATGAGCTGTCTGATTTATATGAAACAGATGTACACGACCGGCTTTATCTGGAGGCTGCTGCATTGCTCGCCAATGTTGGACTTGTGGTCTCGCACGCGCGTCACCACATTCATTCGTATTACATCATTCGCAATGCTGATTTAGTGGGCTTTACAGATCGTGAAATTGAAATCATTGCTCAAGTTGCTCGTTACCACCGTAAGAGTGAACCCAAATTGCAGCATCAGCAGTTTGCACAACTTGACGCCGATGATCAAGAAACCGTCAGATTTCTCGCAGGAATTCTTCGCATTGCAATCGGACTTGATCGCACCCATGATGGACGTACAACGTCACTCAAGATCACACGGAAACAAGATGATCTACAGATTGCAGTCTTGGGCAAACGCGATACTGACCATGAACTAAATATCTATGCTGCCCACGAGCGTCGACATCTCTTGCAAGATGCACTTCATTGCACGATTGCGGTTGCAACGAAACGCTAAAACTGAATCACGGCGTTGGTGCGACCGTAGGCGCGACAGTAACCGGCACCGTTGTTTTAGGAACTGTGGTTTTAGGGACCGTTGTCTTGGGAATGGTTGATGTACTCGACGTAGTTGTTGTGTAGTTCGGATCTTTCTTGTCCCACGGCGGCGGCTGAGAACCATATTCTTCTGGTTCTTTCACACCATCAAATACATACACACGGTCGTCTTTTTTCACCATGGCAGGAAAGTACGCGGAAATAAAAATGGGAATTCGAATACAACCGTGCGAAGCCGGCTCCTTTGGTATCTGCATTGCGCCGTGAACAGCGATACCGAAATTGAAGTACACCGGGTTCCACATAGTGCCCAGCTTGCTTTCGCGTAGACCCACTTTGCGGTTATAGAAGCGATAGATACCACCGGGCGTGATTGCTGAACCACAAATTCCATCTTTCACAACGTCTGTTCCGTTGTTGCCTTCTTCGCCTGGGTCAATGATGACCTCTTCACACCACTCTTTCCCTGTGCCACTCGAAATGTGCGTCACAAGAAGCAGTTGAGTTCCTTTGAACACCGCCATGGTCTGTTCTGGCAAATAAATCTCTGCGTGCGCAGGAGTACCTGGCTGACGCCTTGGCGCAATAACTACATTTCCCCTCATGACATCCCACATCACCGGAGTCACAACATCTACGAGCACATCTCTTGTTGTCTTCATCACCAACGATTGAAATGCCCAGATAGCCATCATCGTGTCGCCACCGTACAGTCCGTCAATTGGGCCTGGATCAAACATCAAATCCTTCAGGCGTTGCTGCACGCGTCGTACATCTTCGCCTCTCATACCTTTTTTGATGGTGCGGGTGAGGACGTGACAGGTAGTTGTTGACCCGTCGGGACACAAGCCAGGAGGAAGGGTGGACGATGTGGTTGTAGTGGGAACAGTGGAACTATTTTGCCGAGTCACGACGATGGTGGACACAACTGCGAGAAATAGAACGGCCGACAAGATGGCGGGACGCCAGTGTGCCCACCAGGAAACGTGGGGAGCATCGACGCTCTCGGGGGTAAATGGGTCGGTCACGCAGATGAAACGCTACCAACAGAGACGAATTGACGGCTATCGCCCTACAGAACTGGTGTGATTTTGCGAATTTCTCGGCGTAGTTGACGCGCTTCACCGAGAATCTTGAAGATAACCCCAGGCGAACTCAAAGTAGAGATCCCTCGGGTACGAGGGAAATAGTCCACACCGAACTGAATCACTGAATACCCATACTTCTGAGCCTTCACTACTAACTCGGCGTCAATGAACGAGCCTTCACTTTTTAGTTCGACATGGTCAAAAATTCGAGTGCGACATAATTTGAACGCAAAATTGATGTCACGCATTCGCACTCCAAACAACACGCGCACCATCAAGTTGTAGAAGAAGGAATACACCGTACGTATGTATCCCTCGCCCGTTCGATCGAATCGATAGGCGCTTACAACATCGGCGTCGTAATAACGAAGCAAGCGAATTGCTTTGTGAACATCGTGCATGTCGAAAGGTAAATCTGCATCGGTGTACAACACAAGGTCTCCGGTAGCAGCCTGGAAACCTGACTTCATTGAGCCACCAAGTTTTCTATTCTCCTCATGGCGCACAACACGCACACGAGGATCTTGAGCGGCTAACGCTGCTGCAATCTCGGGTGTTGCATCAGTTGATGCATCGTCAATCACGATCATCTCGTAATCGGCAATGTCTCCTTGAGCAAGCAGGTCTTCACATTCTTCACGAGCCGCATCAATGGCGCGTTCGATGTAGTCCTGTTCGTTCCACATGGGAAAAAACACAGACAATTTGGCAAACGGGGTCTTTTCCATGCAGTAGTCAGGTTATAGGTATGACCCCACAGCACAGCCACAGATGAGTACCGTTGCCACATGACCGAGACGCCGCCACCACCCCACGAACCCGCCGAGGTTGGTCACGGCTGGAGGAATGTCTCGTACATCACCTGGATTGCAGTTGCCGCGTGCATGATTGCAATCACCATCACAAGTCGCACCGTTGGTCGATCCGTGTGGTGGCTTGGCCCCAGCACTCAGCCACGACCATTCTTTTTTCTCCTTATTCCCCTTGTCATAGTCGCAATACCTTTCTTTTACACATCGAAGAGTTTGTGGCTGATGGCAAAAGCCAGTACGGCAAGTTCGCTCCTACTTCTTGCCACATGCATTCCCGATATCAGTTCTTCACCAGGGGTTGCAGCAGCCGTCGGGGTCGTTGGCATTGCTGCACTTGCCGAATCCATCGCCTTAGTTATGGTCACTCGGCACTACCGTTAAGGGCATGTCGAAGGTTCTCACCACCCTCCCAGCCGGCGAACGTGTCGGAATCGCCTTCTCCGGAGGCTTAGATACCTCTGCAGCTGTGGCCTGGATGCGTGAAAAGGGAGCCATCCCTTGCGCCTACACAGCAGATCTTGGTCAACCCGATGAAACAGATTTGACGGGCATTCCTGCTCGTGCGCACGAATACGGCGCAGAGATCGCTCGTCTGATTGATTGCCGCGAAGAACTGGTGCACGAAGGTCTCATTGCGTTGCAGTGTGGAGCGTTCCACATTTCAACTGCAGGTAAAACGTATTTCAACACCACGCCACTCGGCCGTGCAGTTACTGGCACGTTGCTTGTGCGCGCCATGCGTGAAGACGGAGTCGACATTTGGGGAGATGGAAGCACGTACAAAGGAAACGACATTGAACGTTTCTATCGCTATGGCCTCATGGTGAATCCGGCACTTCGTATTTACAAGCCTTGGCTTGACCCAACATTTGTAGACGAGATGGGTGGCCGCACAGAGATGAGCGAATTCCTCACTGCTCGCAAATTGCCATACAAAGCGTCAAAAGAAAAAGCGTATTCCACCGATTCAAATATCTGGGGTGCCACTCATGAAGCCAAACTGCTTGAAGAACTAAACAACGGCATGGAGCTTGTTGAGCCAATTATGGGTGTTGCTCATTGGGACGAAAAAGTTTCCATCGCAGCAGAAGTTGTATCGATTCGATTCCATGAAGGCTTCCCTGTAGCCATCAACGGTAAAGAGTTTTCTTCTCAGGTTGAACTTGTGCTTGAAGCAAATGCAATTGGTGGCCGCCATGGCCTTGGCATGAGCGATCAAATTGAAAACCGCATCATTGAAGCAAAGAGTCGCGGCATTTACGAATCGCCAGGGCTTGCATTGCTGCACATTGCATACGAACGTCTCGCCACTGGCATTCATAACGAAGCAACACTCGAGAACTACCGCACCATGGGACGTCGCCTTGGCCGCCTTCTTTATGAAGGAAGATGGTTTGATCCACAATCATTGATGTTGCGCGAGCCACTCATGCGTTGGGTGGGTACCGCAATCACAGGTGAAGTCACTGTTCGTCTTCGTCGCGGAGATGACTACAGCATTCTTGATACAACGAGTCCGAATCTCACGTACGCACCAGATCGTCTCAGCATGGAACGTGTTGAAGACTCAGCCTTTGGTCCGCTTGACCGCATTGGTCAACTCACCATGCGCAACTTAGATATCGACGACAGCCGCGCAAAACTTGAGGTTTATCGCGGTGCTGGCACGCTGCCAAGTGGTGGCCTCTTGGCCATCGAAGACAACTCCTGACATATCCCCGCTAATAGCGCAGCGCGTTCAGGCATAGTTGCAACAAGTACGTGCTCTGTATCGCCGTGTGCTCCGCCGCCCACAGCACCAAGACCATCGAGCGTGTGTACGCCTACGGCTGCGGTGAAGTTGCCATCGGAACCACCACCAACTACGACGCCTTCAATCTCATTCAGGCCAATGCTTTGTGCAACAGCTGCTGCAATCGGAAATAAATCAGCTGCAGCAGATTCATGCATTGGTGGACGGCCAATTTGACCAGAGATGACAAGACGCGCTTCGGGATGCATGCATTTCAATTGAGCAAACGCAGCCTCTACACGTGGCTTCTCACTTGGTACCGCAACTCGCACATCGACTGCACACGTTGTTAAGGCGGGCACCACATTGTCGGCAGTTCCAGACGAAGCCAATGTAGGAGTCACCGTGGTGCCTTTTGTTTCATCAGCGATTGCAACAATTTGTGGAATCAGTTGAGCCAATTCAACTAACGAGTTGATGCCCTTTTCGGGTTCAAGACCGGCGTGCGATGCACGACCTTCAATGGTGAGCGTGATTGTGCCAGTGCCCTTGCGACCAATCTTTAGTGCCCCACCATCTGCACTTGGTTCAAGCACGAGGGCAGCTCCACACGCTTGTGCTCGCTCTTCAAGTAGCGCACGCGATGCATGTGAACCAATCTCTTCGTCTGCTGTCAACAAAATCTCTACGTGTGAATGATCGTCCATGGATGCCACTGCATAAATTGCCTGCACGATTCCGGCCTTCATGTCGAACACGCCAGGGCCAAACGCCATGTTGTCTCGCACTGCAAATGGCA
>DAISXE010000071.1:0-6200 GCA_036826015.1 Ilumatobacteraceae bacterium | reverse complement strand
GGGCCGTCGTTGGCGGTAAAACGCGCATCTGACATGTCGGCATCTTATGACTATCTTGTGTAGTCATGGGTTTCTCCGTTGATATGTTGCGCGGTAGTGCTGGAGTTGTCGACCACCAGTTATCGCGACGTGCGCTCATCAATGAAGTGAAACGTGGACGTGTGAGCAAAGACTCGGTCTGTGATGCGCACCCCGAATTAATCCGTGCCGCGAAGAACATTGGGGAGCCATCGAAAACACTGTGCCCCATTTGCGAAGAGGTAAACGTTGCATTGGTGACCTACGTGTTTGGTCATGGCCTTCCAAAGAATGGCAAGTGCGTCATCGATCGAAAAGACATCATGAAGCTGCAGAGCACGCCTCATGAATACGCCGCCTATGTGGTGGAGGCCTGCCCGCAATGTCGATGGCACCACTTATTACGCGTTCTCCCCATCGTGGGTCGAGGCCGTACTCGCCGGGCTCAATAGGTCATTTGTTGCCCCACTGGGGTTTCCCATCGCCACATTTGTCTTGTTGTGTAAGGCAAATGGCTGTTTGCAACACCCGTGTGTCACGGTGAGAGTCAGCAGGTACGCTCATCGGGTCACATATTCACCCTGCCCCTTCGGGGGCCCCGGGAACGTACTCGGGTCCGAAGGGAGGTCACACGCAATGCGTGCATACGAACTAATGGTAATAATCAGCGGCAATCTCGAAGAGAGCGTTGCCCATTCTTGGTTGAAGAACATCACCAACTCGATCACATCGGTTGGCGGCACTGTTCATGGAAACCCTGATTGGTGGGGCAAGCGTCGTCTTGCTTACCAAATCAAGAAACAAGACGATGGTTATTACGCCATCTTTAACCTCGTAGCCCCCGGTGGAGCAATGGACGAAGTAGAGCGCGGCTTCCGCATCTCTGATGAAGTGTTGCGCCACAAGTTGCTCCGCTTGCCAGACGACGAGGCAGCTCGTCGTGGACTCATCTCGGTGGCATAAGCCACCTATATCGAGCACCTGCTTCGTACACCTCTTATTCGGAAGGAACCATCACAATGGCCGATAACTCAATCACTCTCGTTGGGAATCTCACCCGCGATCCAGAACTTCGCTTCACCACTGGTGGCAAGGGCGTGGCATCTTTCAGCATTGCTGTAGGTCGTCGCTACCAAGTCAACGGCGAATGGCAAGAGCAAACCTCATACTTCAACGTCGTTTCGTGGGGCCAAATGGGCGAAAACGCAGCAGCAACCCTCACAAAGGGAATGCGCGTCATCGTTTCAGGTCGCCTCGAGCAGCGTGAATACCAAAACCGTGAAGGCGAAAAGCGCACAGCAATCGAGATCAACGCCGACGAAATCGGACCAAGTCTTCGTTGGGCTACCGCTTCAGTCGAGCGCACACCTCGCAATGAGGGTGGCGGCAACGGTGGTGGAGCACCTCGCGGTGGTAACACCGGCGGCGGCAACACTGGCGGCGACTTCTTTCCAAACGACGAAGAACCCTTCTAAAGCGTTCTCCCTTTCCCCTGTAACCCTTCCCTGATTCAAGGACCACACAATGACTAGTAAAAAGAACAAAATCCGTAACGCCCGCGAGGCCAACCGTAAGTACAAAAAGAAGGCCAACCCACTGGCCATCGAAAAGGTTGTCTTCATCGATTACAAAGACGTGAGCCTCTTGCAGCGCTTCATGTCTGATCGCTCAAAGATCCGCGGTATGCGTATGAGCGGTGCCAATGTCCAGCAACAGCGCGACATTGCTACTGCTATCAAGAACGCTCGTGAAATGGCTTTGTTGCCATACACAAAGCGCACTGTCAGCACACGCGCACCTCGCCCAGGCGCAGAGCGTCGTGGTGAAGAAGAGGCAACTCTCGAGATGCCAGATCAGTCAATTAGTTCATCATTCGTTCCAGACGATGCTGCAGACGATGTAGTCGAAGCAGTAGAGACCGCGACCGAATCAGTTGAAGCTGAAGTGGAGGCATAAGCCATGAACGTCATTCTTCGTGAAGATATTGCAGGCGTCGGTCGCCGCGGTGACATTGTCACTGTTGCCGATGGTCATGCACGTAACTACTTGTTGCCACGTGGGCTCGCACTTGTTGCATCTGCCGGGGCAATTCAGCAGGCCAACTCCATGCGCCGTGCTCGTGACTTGCGTGAAGCAAACGATCGTGCTGCTGCACACACCGTTGCTGAAGCACTCACCGCTCGTTCATTCACTGTGAAGGCAAAGGCTGGAAACGAGGGTCGTTTGTTCGGTTCCGTTACCACCGCCGACATCGTGTCTGCTCTTACCGCGCAAGCTGGCGTCACGCTCGATCGTAAGAAGATCGTTGCTCAGCCAATTCGCACCACCGGTTCACACACAGCGCTAGTACGTTTGCATGCAGACGTTGAGTGCACCATCAAGCTCTCGGTTGTCGCAGGCTAAGTGCCCGCGCAACGAAGCTTTATCCACAGGCTCGGGCTGTTGTCCCCAGCCGAATCCACAGCTATTTCGCAGGGTTATCCACTAGCAATCCACAGGCATTTGCGGGCAAGGTAGGGGTTCACTATGTCGGACTTCATCGAGCAACGAAATACGCGGCCAGCTGCGCCTCGCGGAACGCGTACCGACAGTCGCGTACCTCCACACAACCTCGATGCTGAAGCATCGTTGTTGGGCGCAATGCTGCTCAACGAAGAGCCCATTGGTCTTGCAAGTGAGAAGCAATTAGTTCCAGAAGACTTTTATAAGCCTGCGCACGGACATGTGTATGCAGCTATTCGTTCGCTCACCGCAGCGGCTGATGCAGTCGACGTTGTCACTGTTGCAGATGAGTTGCGCAAAAGTAACTTGCTCGACGAATTAGGTGGACTTGGTTTTCTCCAAGACTTACAAAACGCCACACCTTCTATTAGTAGTGCTGGCCGTTACATCACCATCGTTCGTGACACGTCTATTTTGCGCCGGCTCATCAAAGGTGCAAGTGAGATAGCAGACATTGGGTATTCAGCACCTGCCGATATCAAGATCGCAATCGATAAAGCAGAGCAAATAGTTTTCGACATTGGTGACGAACAGATCACAGATTCATTGCAGAAACTGCACGACCTAACGGGCATTGTTATTCCAATTCTTGAAAGTCGTTATGACTCAAAGTCGGAAATTACAGGTGTACGCAGTGGCTACACCAAACTCGACAAGTTATTGTCGGGCTTTCAGCCTGGAACATTAAACATTGTTGGTGCTCGACCAGCAATGGGTAAAAGTGCTTTTGCACTTGGTATGGCAGTCACCGCTGCACGTACAACGAATCAACCAGTGTTGTTTTTCTCTTTGGAAATGTCGAACACTGAATTAACACAACGTATTTTGTCTGCGGAAGCGCAAGTTGATTCAGAACGATTACGTACTGGCGATCTACAAGACGCCGACTGGACAAAGATTACGAACGCGATTCACCGTTTGGAAATTCCTTTGTACATCGATGACACGTCGCGCATCACGGTCATGCAGATTCGTCAAAAGCTTCGTCGTGTGAATGCTGCAGACGGTCCACCAGCAATGGTTGTTATTGACTACTTGCAACTCATGGGTGGCGGCGATAGCGAGTCTCGCCAATTAGAAGTGGCAGAGATCAGCCGTGGACTAAAACTTCTTGCACGCGAATTCAAGATTCCAGTTGTTGCACTCAGTCAGTTGAGTCGTGGCATTGAACAGCGACAAGATCGTCGTCCAGTGTTGTCAGACCTTCGTGAATCTGGTGCACTTGAACAAGACGCAGACGTCGTTATGTTCTTGTATCGCGAAGAAGCTGCAAACGCAGAAGCGAGCTTAAACGATCGCGGTACTGCTGAAGTATTGGTGCAAAAGCATCGTTCTGGTCCAACCGGCAACTTGAGCCTGATCTTCAACAAGGCGTACACCCAGTTCGTTGACGACCCAGAGTGATCTAGTGAACTAACGCCTCATTTGTAGGCGGATGAATAGTCACCTTGGCATCTTTGTCCATTGGTGGTTTTTCAGAAAGCATCAATGTCATTGCTTCTATTTTTTCTTCGTCTGTAAATTCACGCGTGTCAAGACAAAATTCCACCGTGTTGCCATCGGGGTCTGTTGTGTAGATGCTCACGCAAAACTCATGATCCACTTCTGCAACCATGTGGCCATGAGCGGTCCAGTTCTTTCTGCGCTCATCGAGAAATTCGCGGCTGCCAGCAAAGTACGCAAAGTGATTCACCCAGCCAGGCAGACCAACTGCCTTATTAATGTCGGTGGGGTAACCGTCTTTCCATTGCACGTCGTGAATATCCCAAAATGCGATCATGCCTTGTGAGCCGGTGTCGTAGAAAACGTGGCGAGCCCAGCCATCGGGGGAACCTGGAACTGGTCCGATGATGGTTTTCACCAAAGAAAAGCCCATCACTTCTGTATAGAACTTGTGGGTGGCAGCGAGGTCTTTGGTGGCAAGTGCGACATGATGAAATCCCATGTGGTGAGTCTGCCACGCCTAACCTGAAGAGATGTTCCTCGGAGAAAACCTTCTTGCGTATTTGGTACTCGCATTGGGCGGGGCTTTAGCCGTGGGCAATATTTTGGCCCTGATTAAACCGCCACCAACCGCAAAGGCCGAAGGGGATTTGGCTAAGGCACCTGTTGCGCGAAGCGTTCTGATGGCTGCAGTTGGTGCACTTGCGGCTGCGTGGTCGTTGGCCAGTCTCATACGTTGAGAGACGCTGCGAGTACTCTCGCACCATGGCCTTTGGACAACCTGGCGGACCGCCGGCATCAGCAAAACAAGTTCGCGAATTGCTAGAACTTCTCCACGCGGCCGGGCATTCAGATTTCCGAGATGCCCGTGGCCCGTTGGGGTTCAACCAGCGTCAAGCGGGGGGCAAGTTCACCCGGGACGAGGCCGATGCCTTTATTGCCCAACTCCAAGAATGGGCCGAAATTGCCGAGGCAGCCGATGCCGTACCTACCCCTGCAGTACCGGCACCATCGCTCAAACCGAAGGCCACAGCGGTTGAGAAATCCTTGAAATCGGTGCCGACCGAGGTGTTGGCGGCTGAATTACAGAGCCGAGGCTGGGTTGTTCTAGAACCGTAGAGTCAATACATGAGTGAGAAACCAGGCACGCGCCAACAACTCATTGAAGCCACTATGGTCGCAATCGCGTATGGAGGCGAAAGTTCCGTACGCGTGAGCGCAATTGCTACTGCAGTGGGCGTGAAAGAACCGTCGGTGTATCACTTCTTTAAGAATCGTGATGCGCTGGTAGAGGCTGCACAGATTGAGCGTTATCGCCGGAGCTACACAGAGATGATTGTGCCGTTTGAGATGGCAGCTGAAATGTCGGAAACTCGGGAAGAGTTCGAGAAAGCTGTCCGGAAAATCTTTTCCTTGGTGTATGCACCAGAGCGAATTGAAATTCGCTCCGCCCGAATGAATGTCATGGGTGCTGCGCAGTCCAGCGAAGTTATTGCCAAAGCCATCGGTGAAATCAACCATGAGACAGTGAGCACGCTTGCTCGAGTGATGGTCTTTGGCCAAGAACGTGGGTGGGTCACCAAAGACTTAGACCCAATGGCACTTACCTATTGGGGCATTGGTCAGATAAACGGCCGGGTGATGGCCGAGATGAACGCAGGGCTTGTGAGTCTGGCCGAGTGGGACAAGGTGTCCGTCGAAGCGGTTTTGGGTGTTTATCGATACAAAGCCCCTAAATAGGGGCACTGCGATGAATTCATCGCGGTCAAAGTGGCCTATTTGGCTAGGGTTTGATCTGTGATTCTTTCAGACAGAGACCTTCGAGCCGAGATCGACAATGGTCGCATCATTATTGAACCATTCGATGAAACTTGTGTACAACCGAGCAGTATCGACGTGAAAGTCTCGAATCTCTTTCGTGTATTTCGTAACCACACTGCGGCCGTTCTTGATGTGAAGAAAGATCTCACGGATCTCACTGAATTGGTAGAAGTCGCCGACGGCGAGTCATTCATGTTGCACCCAGGTGAATTCGTATTGGGCTCCACTCTTGAGCGCGTTGCTGTCCCCACAGATTTGGTCGCTCGCGTAGAAGGTAAGAGTTCGCTCGGTCGTCTTGGTCTGGTAATTCACTCCACTGCGGGTTTTATTGACGCTGGTTTCGATGGTCATGTGACTTTGGAGTTAGCAAACCTGGCAAACCTGCCCATCACTTTGTATCCCGGCATGAAGATTGG
>DAISXE010000070.1:0-6426 GCA_036826015.1 Ilumatobacteraceae bacterium | reverse complement strand
CATCGACATTGGTTAGGGAGCCGACGTTCTCGTTCAATAATGGGAGTAGTGCATCATCAACTTCGACGGCTGTCACGTGGCCGGCAATCTCTGCCAGTGCCATTGTGAGCGAACCTAGACCTGCACCAATCTCTAGAACTCGTGGGTGTTGCTCTACGCCGGCAAGTCGGGCGATACGCCGCACAGTATTTGCATCAACCACAAAGTTTTGACCCAGTGCGCGCTTGGCGCGAAGTCCTGCACCATCAAGTTGGTGCGAAGCGTCCGTGCGGGAAAGCGTCACCAGGTCAACTCAATGGGGAGTGGCGCATCAATAAGTTCGGCAATTGCTTCAAACACTGATGTGTGCAATGTGATGTCAAACGAAGAGGAAATTGCACCGATGTTGATATTTGCGCAGGTCGTTTTTCTGCCGTTGTTCAGATTGCGAACGGTAATGGTGGTGCCAATCGGGACAAGGTTTGTTGCGCATGCTGTTTTTGCACTGTCGGGGAATCGTCGGTAGGTGGCAGTGCCGCGCACCATTCGACCGGAGTTATCTGCCGGATACGCCACTTGGCCTTGACCGTTCTGGTCGGCACTTACCGGCCCCTCTAGGTTCGCAGGGGCGTCAACTTCAGAATCCAATGTGAGGCCAAGGTCGTACGTAGTGGTGGTGACTTGCGCAATTGGGCGTTCTGTGGCGTCAGATGAACGACCAGACGCGATGAAGACAAGCGGCAAAGCAATAGCCGTTGCCAGAAATGCCACCGTCATGCGGTTCTTGTCGATGTTGGAGAGTTCCATGTACTTACGAATGTATGCGAGGAAAGGCCGCTAGAGCGTTCGCAGAGGTCACACGGGCGAATTCTGCAACGTCTACATGGCGCATATCTGCAATTGCAGTTCCAACAATGCCCACATGTGCTGGTTCATTTGTTCGTCCACGGTGGGGAACAGGTGCAAGAAATGGACTGTCGGTTTCGATAAGCAGTCGATCGGCTGGGCACAACTGGGCGGCTTCTTGAATATCAGCCGCACTCTTGAATGTGACGATTCCACTGAAAGAGAGAAACGCACCACGATCGAGGCATTTGCGCGCTTCATCTGGCCCACCAGTAAAACAATGGATGATTGTGTTCGCTGGCATTCCTTCAGAGTCAAGAACTTTGAACGTGTCATCCCACGCATCACGTGTGTGGATGACCAGTGTGAGATCGTGTTGTTTCGCTAATGCAATTTGTTGTCTAAATGAGGTCATTTGAATATCGCGTGGTGAATGGTCGTAGTAGTAATCAAGACCGCATTCGCCAATGGCTACAACTTTTGGTGAAGAAATGTAGGTAACAATTGATTCAACACCATTTGTGGCGTCGTGGGGATGAAGCCCAACGGTGGCCCACACATCTGGATGATTTTCTGCAATTGCAATCGCTGCTGCACTGGTTGCGGCATCGGTACCGATAACAACAAACTTTTCTACTCCGGCGTCACGTGCGCGTTGCAAACTTTCGTCGGCAGACGTTGCCATCTTGTCGTCGTGAATATGACAATGGGTGTCTGTCCACCCGTGAACCATTGAACTCATGCCACCGAGCGACGTGGAAAGAGCGGGTCGCCCTTTTCAACTGGTGATCCGGCAACGTATTGACCCCATGAAGTGTCTGTCTGAATACGACAGTCCTCAATGTTTGATGTCATGCCGATGCGGCGCCAGATTTCACGAGCGGTATCGGGCATGGCTGGAAATGCGAGCAAAGTAACAATGCGCAATGCCTCAAGAGCATCGCCCATGATGGTGTCGACGGCTGCACCTGGTTCAGATTTCCACGGTTCGTGGTTCTCGAGGTGCGCATTCGTTGCGCGAATCAAAGTCCATGTTGCTTCTAGTGCACGACTTGGTTGCACTTCATTCCACCAATGAATGGTGTCTGCAACTGCAGTGCGTGCATGTTCTGCAAGTGGACTGTGCGGGTCCGGTGCAGTTCCTAATGCATTGCACTTTTTACCAACAACGGTGGCGACGCGAGCAGCAAGATTGCCCAAGTTGTTTGCTAAGTCAGAGTTGTATCGAGACACAAGACCTTCATAGGTGAAGTCTCCGTCGTTTCCGTAGGCGGTGTCGCTAAGGACGTAGTAACGGAAACCGTCAACACCAAATTCGTCAACAAGATCAAGTGGGTTAACAACATTTCCTGAAGTCTTTGACATCTTTTCGCCGCCAACAAGTAGCCAGCCACCCACGGCGTACCCGCGCGGTAGTTCAACGCCGGCAGACATCAGCATTGCGGGCCAATAGAGGTTGTGGAAACGGATGATGTCTTTGCCAATGAAGTGATGATTGACTGGCCACCACTTTTCGAACATTGCATCGTTCGACCCATAACCAATTGCGGTGATGTAGTTGGCAAGCGCGTCGAACCACACATATGCCACGTGTGATTCGTCGAACGGCAATGGAATACCCCAGGTGAGCGTTTTGCGACTGACAGAGAAATCTTGCAAGCCTTGCTTAATGAATCCGAGAACTTCATTGACTTTGTGTTCGGGTACTACTGCATCGGGGTGAGATGAATACCAATCAATCAGTCGCTGTTCAAAACGAGAGAGACGGAAAAAGTAGTTCTCTTCTTCCACGTGTTCAACGGGGCGCTTGTGAATTGGGCAGTTCTTTCCGTCGAGGTCTTCTTCGGTGTAATAGGCCTCGCACGCCACGCAGTACAAACCGCTGTATTTATCAAGTTCAATGTCGCCGGCATCGAAACACGCCTGCAAAAGTTTTTGCACGCCCACGCGGTGGCGTTGTTCTGTGGTGCGAATGAAATCGTTGTGGGAAATGTTGAGACGTTCCCATGCCTTTTGAAAAAGGGGAGCGATGGAGTCTGTGAATGCTTGTGGAGTGGTGCCAGCAGCATCGGCAGCTTGTTGGATCTTTAAACCGTGTTCGTCGGTACCGGTGAGGAAGTACACATCGTCGCCGAGAAGACGGTGCCAGCGAGCCACGGCATCACACACAATGGTGGTGTACGCGTGGCCCAAGTGTGGTTGGGCATTCACATAATAAATTGGTGTTGTCAGGTAGTAATTGCCCACCCAGACAGGCTACGCCACCGTGCTGCGTGGCGACGGTTCGTTTTTCGTGGGGTTTAGTTCATACGCTCGTATGAATGTCTTTTGAGTTTGATATCGCAACACATGCAACCCCGCAAGGAAATGGCGTGTACGACACACCTGTTCAGGATCGGTGGGATATCAACGGCAATGCAAATGGCGGGTACCTGTTAGCGCTTGCAGCGAGCGCGATGCGTGCTGAAAGTGGTCGCGCGCACCCTGTTTCAATCTCTATGCATTATCTGTCGCCTGCACCAGCGGGCCCGGCAACCACCACGTGTGAGGTGGTGAAGGCTGGACGTCGGCTTTCTACCGTTGTCGCTTCGATGTCACGTGATGGACGAGACATTGTGCGCTCCATCGGAACATTTGGTGATGTCGATGCTTCTATTGGTGCTCAGTCGAACACTCTTGTGATGCCACAGATGGTGCCGTATGAAGATTGTCCGAAGCGCCCTGATAACCCCGAGATGCCATTGGGTTTGACATCTCGATTGGACATGAGACTGCACCCAGAAGATGTTGGTTTTTCAACAAACACTCCGAATGGCCTTGCACGAGTACGTGGGTACTTTGCATTTAAAGATGGTCGCCCAGTTGACACGCTTGCTTTGTTGCTTGCGGCCGATGCGTTTCCGCCAGTCACGTTCAACTTGTTTGGAATGAAGGGTTGGGTGCCCACTGTGGAGTTCACTGTGCATGTGCGAGGTATCCCAGTTGAGGGTCCGATTACTTGTGAATTCACCAGTTCGTTAACTCAAGGTGGTTTCTGGGAAGAAGATGGCGTGATGTGGGACTCTGCAGGCACCGTTGTTGCGATGAGTCGCCAATTGGCGTTGTCACCATTGGGTGATTAGAAGCGGTTGCGTCTCGCGCCAAGTGAATACGCAATAATCATTCCGATTACTGCTGCAGTAATTGTGCTGGAACGGCGGATGAGCATCTTGGAACGTTGCGCGAAGATAACTACGGGCCAACCACGACTACGTGCAAGCGCAGCAAGCTGAGCATCTGGGTTTACGGCAACTGCATTGCCAACGAGTTCCATCATTGGCACATCACTCATGGAGTCTGAGTACGACCACGACGTTGCAAGATCTATATTGCGTTCTGCAGCAAGAGAACTAATGGCTTCTGCTTTTCCTTCGCCGTAACAAAATGGCCCGGCTAGGCGACCTGTGTACACGCCGTTATCCACTTCGCCAACGGTGCCAATGCCACCAGTCATTCCGAGTGCGATTGCAAGTGGTTCGACTATTTCAATCGGTGATGCAGAAACGATCCACGTTTCACGACCTGCAGATGTGTGTTGCTCAAGAAGTGCACGAGCCTCGGGACGAATGAGGCCAAGTAATTCGGGAAGCACCATTTCATTTAGCGCAAGCAGGTCTACTTGTTTGATTCCACCTGCTGCAGCAAGGATGCGTTCACGAACACTGGTACTTGATTCATCACTTGAACCAAAGAAACGAAACTTGAGTGCCTTTAGTGCATCGCCAGCAAAATCTTGTGGCCGAATCTGGCCGGCATCGTACGCAGCGCGGGCAAATACAAATGCTGAGGAACCTGCAATCAACGTGCGATCAAGATCAAAGAATGCTGCGGTGGTTTGTGGTTGCGTCATTTTTGTGTGGCCAATGTGTAGACACGCTTTCGTGGTAACCCAAGTGCTGCGGTTACTTCGTCAATTGCATCACGTTTTGTAAACCCAGAGGCCAATCGCTTCGAAAGTTCATTCACTATTTCATCGTCGGTAATGTCGATGCTTTCGAATACCGCAGGGCCAATGACAATTGCGTATTCGCCACGAGGTTCCACTGTTTGTGCGTGTTTCACTGCTTCGGCCATGGTTCCGCGCCACATGTCTTCATGCAGTTTGGTCATTTCGCGCGCCAACACAACAAGTCGATCGCCACCGCACACTTCTGCCAAGTCTGACAATGTTCGTTCTAAACGATGTGGTGCTTCATACAGCACAGTGGTACGTCGTTCTCTTGCAACTTCGGTGAGGCGTTCGCGGCGTTCGGCGCCACTGCGCGGCAAGAAACCATCGAAGGCAATGCGTGCAGTAGGTAAACCGCTCATTGCAGCTGCCATTACAAATGCAACAGGGCCAGGCGTGGAGTGCACGGTATGTCCGGCCGCGATTGCTGCTTTCACAAGTCGTTCGCCTGGGTCACTAATGGCTGGAGTTCCTGCATCTGTAATCACAGCCACAGTGGCGCCAGAAGCCAATGCAGTGAGAACTGTTTCAATCGCATCGTGTTCGGTGTGCTCGTTTGTTACTACCAAGCGCTCAGGTGATGCACCGATTCTCTTGAGTAGCGAACCGCTGTGGCGTGTGTCTTCACAACAAATCATTGATGATGCGCGAAGAACTGCTGCACCACGCGGAGAAAGATCTTCCAAGTTGCCAATGGGTGTTGCCACTAGCCACAAGCCAGGGTGAATGGCAGAAGAAATGGTTTCGTCAGATGACATCGCGCACTTCTATTTCATCTCCGAGGTTGAGACCCCATCGTTCGCATGAGCCAGGCGCTGTTTCAATCACAGTGTGTGCAAATCGTGTGTAGGTACCTACGCGCCACGGTTTCATGTAGTCCATTGCAAGCACCACACCATCTTGAGAAAGAAAGATCGCCTCGATATGTGTACGCATGCCGAATGTATGGACCCACGCACACGGTGACAAAACAAGTGGTTGTTCAACAGTGGTTACACCGATGAGACCGCGTCTGCGATCAGCGCGTGTAACGGCCCGACCTGCAGCAGCCAGGACGCGTCCTTGGCTCACTAACCACACTGGTTCGAGTTGTAGTGATTTGCCCACGATGGCCTCCGGTGTTGCCACCTACACGTTAAAACGGAATTCAGTGACGTCACCGTCAACGAATTCGTATTCTTTTCCTTCGGAGCGAATCTTGCCGACGTCTTTCGCACTGTTCCAAGAACCAATTTCAAGCAGTTCATCCCAGTGGATAACTTCTGCACGAATGAATCCACGTTGAATGTCAGAGTGGATCTTGCCTGCGCATACGGGTGCTTTGTCGCCTGCGTGGAATGTCCAAGCGCGGGTTTCTTTCTCGCCGGTGGTGAAATACGTGCGTAATCCGAGAAGGTGATACGCCTTGCGCACCATGTTGGTGAGAGCGCCTTCGCCGAGTCCGAGAGCTTCCAGCATTTCTGCGCGATCATCAGCTTCAAGCTGTGCTGCTTCGGCCTCAATCTGCACGCTCATGCCCAGAACTTCAACTTCATGTTCTTGTACGGAACCCGGTGGACACAATTCTTGACGAACACGTTCTTCCATTGCAGGAATTGTGTCGAGTTCGTTTT
>DAISXE010000069.1:0-6566 GCA_036826015.1 Ilumatobacteraceae bacterium | reverse complement strand
GCAGATCGTCAACCAATCCTTACTTTTGTTGGCGAGCAAAGTGAACAAGTTGCAATTGAAGCCATCCGCCGCGAACTACTTCGCGAGGGTCAGGTGTTCTGGGTGCACAACCGAGTGCAATCAATTGAAGAACGCGCAGCAGAAATTCGTGACTGGGTGCCAGAGGCTCGCGTAGCTGTCGCACACGGCCAAATGGATGAGACACGGCTGGAACAAATCGTTCTCGATTTCTGGGAAGGCAACTACGACGTTCTTGTCTGCACCACCATTATTGAAAGCGGCATCGACATGCCGACTGTCAATACATTGGTTGTCGAACGTGCAGACCTTTTGGGTCTTGGACAAATGCATCAGTTGCGTGGTCGCGTTGGTCGCAGCGGACAACGCGCGTACGCATATCTCTTTCACCCGCGTGACAAAGCGCTGTCGGAAGACGCATACGAACGTCTACGCACAATCGGTGAAACCACAGACCTTGGCAGCGGATTCAAAATCGCAATGCGTGACCTTGAGATTCGTGGTGCAGGAAACTTGTTGGGCGAAGCGCAGAGTGGCCACATTGCTGCCGTGGGGTATGACCTCTATTGCCAGCTTGTGACAGAAGCAGTTTCTGAGATGAAGGGCGAAACCATCATCAATGATGTTCCCGACATCAAGGTTGACATTTCACTCGATGCTCATCTACCAAATGATTATGTTCCAAGCGAAGACTTGCGCCTCGAGGCGTACCGTCGCCTTGCCATGGTCACTAATGCAACAGAACTCGCCGATATTCAGGCTGAATGGGAAGATCGCTTCGGACCTCTACCTCAACAAGCACAAGCACTTATTCAGGTGGGCGCGGTGCGAGTTGAATGTATTCGCTTGGGTATCACCGAAATTTTGACCAATAACAATGACATCCGCATCTCTCCCATCGAGTTACGTGCCAGCCAGACCCTCACGCTTCGCAGAGTCGCACCGCGTGCCACTTTCAAAGAACAACAGAAATTGATTTCACTGCCAATTGCCCGCGGTTCAAACCCTGCTTCTGCGGTACTTGAACTGTTACGCGGGCTTTTTGACCCCTCGGACGATTAGAGTCTCTGCGTGACCAAGAGCCTGCGCCCCCTCCGAAAAATTGTTCCATTCGTCCTCACCGTTGCAGTTGCACTTTCCGCCTGTGGGTCCACTACTGCCAACAATGCATTCACCGTCGAGGGAACTTCATTTACTCGCACGCAGTTCGACGAACTCGCAAATGCATTGATCGACGCCGGTCAGTTTGCATCATCCGACGGAAAAGTTGCGACAACTGATGCCGTCACAATTCTGCGAACACTCATTCGATATGAAGCGTTCGTCAAGTTCATTGCCGAGAACGACTTTGCTGTCGATGAAGCAGACCGTGAAACTCTCGCGACACAGGCCGCTGCCGATGCCGAGTTTGCAAAGTACCCACAGATCTTGCAAGACACTCTCATCAACCTCAACCTTGCCGACATGACTCTCAAGAAGTTCACAACGCCCTCGGACAGCACAATTGAGAAGCTCTACTCAGCCTCTCCCGCATCTGCCGGCGCATTATGTCTGAGCCACATCTTGGTAAAGACTGAAGCCGAAGCACGCACAGTTCTCGCCGACCTCGAAAAGGGAACTCCATTTGCTGAAGAAGCCGCAAAGAAGTCCATCGAACCTGGTGCCGACAAGAGTGGTGGCGCGCTCAAAGATGGCGACTCTGATTGCCAGACACTTGTGAAGCTGCAGTCCAGTTTTGACCCAGATTTCATGCGCGGTGCTGTTGATGCAAAACCAGGCGTTCCCACGGGCCCCATCAAGAGCTCATTCGGATATCACGTCATCTTGAGTCACCCGTACGAAAAAGTAAAGACTTCAGTTCTTTCCATTGTGAAAGACGATCCAGGCAACAATCTCTTGGCCGGATATCTCAGTTCTGCCGACATCACCGTTAATTCTGTGTATGGCACATGGGATGGCGCATTAGGCACCATCAAGTAATGCCGCGGATCGTTGTAGTTGGTCTTGGACCTGGCGATCCTTCACTCGTCACGGTCGGAACACTTCAAGCGATTGAAAACATCCCTGTTCGATTTATTCGAACACTCCAACATCCAAGTGCATCTCTCGTTTCGGGAGCTACTTCATTCGATGATGTGTACGACTCTGCCGATTCTTTCGACGAGGTGTACACGTCTATCGTGCAACAACTCATTGCGGCCGCTCACCAACACAGCGAGATTTTGTACGCCGTTCCAGGCTCACCATTAATTCTCGAACGAACCGTTGCGCTACTTCGCTCACATACAGAAATTGAAGTCGTTCTTCACCCCGCCATCTCATTTCTTGACGATGCATGGCGAGCATTAGAGATTGATCCGGTTGAATCTCGTGTACAACTCATTGATGGACATGTCTTTGCTGAAGCGATCCGCAATAGCAGTGGCCCGTTCTTTGTTGCACACACTCACGCCAACTGGGTGTTGTCTGACATCAAACTTTCAGTGCCCGACCCAGACCCCGCAACACCAGTCGTGCTTGTGCATCATGTGGGACTTCCAGATGAACGCATTATTCACACCACATGGTTTGAAATGGATCGAACTCTTGAGGCCGACCATCTCACATCTCTCTACATTCCTTCACTTGTCTCATCCATCACCACCGAGTTAGAAAAGTTTCACGAACTTGCTCGCGTGCTCCGAGCACAGTGTCCTTGGGATCAAGAACAAACCCATGCATCACTAGTTCGCTACCTCATCGAAGAGACCTATGAATTGGTAGATGCCATTAATGCACTCGAGGCGAACGATGCAGATGATGCCGACCTCATTGAAGAACTAGGCGACGTGCTGTACCAAGTGGCTTTCCATGCAGCAATCGCAGAAGAGCAAGGACGATTCACCCTCGGCGATGTGGCACGCACTGTGCACGAAAAACTTGTCTCTCGTCATCCACATGTGTTTGGAGATGTTGTCGTCGGGTCTGCCGGAGACGTTGAATCAAATTGGGAAACTCTGAAGCGTTCCGAAAAACCAGAACGCACTGGCATCTTCGACGGAATTGCCGAATCATCGCCATCTCTCATGTATGCCACCAAAGCTCAACAACGCGCATCTCGCATCGGGTTCGATTGGAAAGATATTTCCGGACCAATTGCAAAGGTCACAGAAGAACTTCAAGAAGTACAAGAGGCCAACGCACTCGGCGATACATCTGCGGTGACTGCCGAGATTGGCGATCTGCTGTTCGCGGTCGTGAATGTGGCGCGCCATTTAGATATCGATCCAGAGAGCGCTCTACGGTCTGCTGTCCTTACCTTTCGCAGCCGAGTCGACGCTGTCAATGCCCTCGCAGCGCAGAATGGGCAAAACATCGCCGAGATGAGCCTTGTGGAACTTGACCAGTTATGGGAAGTGGTCAAGAAGCACTCCACTCACTAGCGTTACAGCCATGAGTGAAATCGTCGAAGTTGTCGGACGCGAAGTACTGGATTCACGGGGTAACCCAACAGTCGAAGTTGAAGTAGTACTTGATAGTGGTGCAGTTGGCCGAGCCATTGTTCCATCAGGTGCCTCCACAGGCGAACACGAAGCAGTTGAACTGCGCGATGGTGGCGCTCGTTACCTCGGCAAAGGCGTCAGCAAGGCTGTTTCAAATGTGAACAGCGCAATTGCTTCTCTCATCATTGGCATGGACGCCACCAACCAACGTGCGCTCGACACGGCACTTATCAATCTCGACGGAACCGAAAACAAATCGCGCCTTGGTGCAAATGCAATGTTGGGCGCAAGCATGGCCGTTGCTCATGCCGCAGCATCAGAACTTGAATTGCCGTTGTATCGCGCAGTGGGTGGCCCACACGCACATGTGTTGCCTGTACCAATGATGAACGTCATCAATGGTGGCGCACACGCCGACAACAACGTGGACTTGCAAGAGTTCATGATCATGCCGATCGGTGCACCAAGTTTCCGTGAAGCACTGCGCTGGGGCGTCGAGACATACCACACGTTGAAGAAAGTTCTTTCCGACCGCGGTCTCTCAACTGCTGTAGGTGACGAAGGTGGATTCGCACCGAACTTGTCAAGCAACGAAGAAGCAGTCAAGGTTCTTGTAGAAGCAATTGAAAAAGCCGGTTACGCACCAGGCACCGACATTGCAATTGCACTCGACCCCGCAATGAGTGAGCTCTATCGTGACGGCGCGTACCACCTTTCCGGTGAAGGAAAAGTTCTTTCTGGCGGAGAGATGGTGCAGTGGTGGACTTCACTTGTTGACCGCTACCCCATTGTCAGCATCGAAGACGGTATGGCAGAAGACGACTGGGATGGCTGGGCACAACTCACGCAATCACTTGGCAAGCGCATCCAGCTCGTGGGTGACGACCTCTTCGTAACAAATGCGCGACGGTTGCAAATGGGCATCGAGCGCAAAGTTGCAAACAGTGTTCTCATCAAGGTGAACCAGATTGGAACACTCAGCGAAACTCTCGACACCGTTGAACTCGCGACACGCCATTCATATACAAGTGTCATGTCGCATCGCAGTGGCGAAACCGAAGACTCCACCATCGCCGACCTTGCAGTGGCTACAAACTGTGGCCAAATCAAAACTGGTGCACCTGCACGCAGCGACAGAGTCGCCAAGTACAACCAGTTGCTTCGCATTGAAGAGCAACTCGGTGACTCTGCCCGCTTCCGCGGCCGCAGTGCCCTAGCTCCCCTCTAAGGGAAAATAAGCGAACGAATGTTCGTGTGCCACGATGAGCGGCACAATCCACGCCACAATGGAGACATGGCACCGCGAGTAAAGAAAGACTTCCTTGCACGCCTCTTTGGCTCGAAACAGTCTTCGTCTCGCACGTCCAAGAAATCGTCGAAAGACCTCCAGTCCATTTTTCGCCATAAAAGCATTCGTTTTGCACTTCGTTTCACGGCGGCCTCTGTTGCAGTGGCAGCCATTCTCTCTTTTGTTGTCGTACCTGCGTCACGCTTCTTCACCCAACGGTCGGCCATTGCCGAGAAATCGGCCGAATACGACGCCCTTGCCGACGCCAATGAACAATTACAAATAGAGGTCAATGCGTTGTCAACGCCAGAGGGCATTCGCAATGCTGCTCGCGCGCAACTGGGGTACGTGCTCCCAGGTGAACAGCCTCTGCAATTTGTGAAAATGCCTGCTTTGCCTACAGATTTGCCAGACGAGTGGCCCTACACAATGGTGACCGACATCGTTCGCATTCAGACCAATAAGGCCGCCGCCAGCAGTGGCTCGCAATCGTTCATCCCGTAAGCCTTTCAATTCTTCGCAACAGGCCGATTCGGCCATTCTCCATGCTGTGACCCCTATCTCACATCGCTAGTCTGTTTTATAACCGGTACACGGACCAGGGGGTTTGAAATGGGCGGAAGCATTCTTGGAAACAGGGTTCTTCGAAAAGAAGATCCGAAATTCCTCACCACGGGAGGCGTCTACGTAGACGACTTGCTTGACGAGCCAGCATTGAACGGCGCGTTGCATGTTACGTATGCACGCAGTTCAGTAGCGCACGGCCTCATCACCGGTATTGATTATTCCGATGCACTCTTGATGCCAGGCGTCGTTGCAATCTTCAGCGGTGCAGATCTTGGCCTTCAGCCTCAGCCATCTGCATACAACCCAATGGCAACTCGCACACTTCTTGCAATGGACAAAGTTCGTTATGTTGGCGAGCCGGTCGTTGCAATCGTTACAGAGACTCGTGAACAAGGCGAAGACGCTGCAGAAGCAGTCATCATCGATTACGACGTTCTTGAAGCACACGTCGACCTTGAAAAAGCAATGGCCAGCACAAACCTTATTTTTGATGCATGCGGAAGCAACGTTGTATTCGATTCCATGGTTCTCGGATTGCCCGACAACACAGGTGACGCATATTTCGAAGGGTGCGAAGTTGTTGTCAAAGGTCGCTACATGAACCAACGCGTTGCACCGTGCCCACTTGAAGTGCGTGGCGCAGCAGCATCATGGGGAACAGATGGTCGACTCACACAGTGGCTTTCTACTCAACACGCTCAAGGTGCAGTTGCACCAATCGCTGCAGCAAACGGTGTCGACGCAGCACAGATTCATGTGAAGACTCCAGACGTCGGTGGTGGCTTCGGTGCAAAAATTGGCGCATACCCCGAAGAGTTACTGCTCGGCGTTATCGCGAAGAAGGTCGGCAAGTCAGTTCGTTGGCGTGAAACACGCAGCGAGTCAATGGTTGGTCTTGGTCACGGCCGTGCACAGTTGCAGTACGTCACCATTGGCGGAACTCGTCAGGGCAAAGTAACGCATTACCAACTCTGGGCCATTCAAGACAGCGGTGCTTGGGTCGACATGGGAACAATCCTTGCTCCATTCATGACACGCCCAATGTCTTCTGGCGTATACGACATTCCAAACATTGAATGCCGCACAACATCAGTTGTTACAAACACCACTCCTACGGTTGCGTATCGCGGTGCGGGTCGTCCGGAAGCAACTGCTGCTATCGAGCGCGCCATGGACATGTTTGCTGCAGAAATTGGAATGGATGCTGCTGA
>DAISXE010000068.1:0-6575 GCA_036826015.1 Ilumatobacteraceae bacterium | reverse complement strand
GTTAGTGGCCCATCAGGGTTTTAGCCAGGCTGTTTTCTTCCCGTTTACGTAACGCAACGTTGACGCGTTGACGTTCCAGAACTTGGTCGAGAGTCTTTGTGGCCTGAGCAATGGTGTGCTCTGAGAAGAACGCTTGCACTTCGGCCTCTAAGGATTCTGAATTCAACGTTGTGACAGAACTGATCATGCGAACAATGGTGTTCCCAGGGAATTCCTTGTTGGCCTTCGCCCAGTTCTTGCGCACGGCAGCCCACGCCACCACACCGTGATGTCGGTTGGCAATGCAACGACTCAATAGGAACGGTGCATCTTGGGTCTTCACCGCATCGGTAAATGCAAAAGCAGTTGTTCGCTCCATGAGTTCTTCGCTATTGAATTCAGCCAATGCGTACAGCATGCGAATGCGCTCTTGCGGTGTTGTGGCGTTGGTGTATTTGTTCAGGAACCATTCGTAATCTTGTACATCTCCCGTGGCGGCCACAACATTGGTGGCAGCTGCTACGAGTTCTGGTTCAGTGATGGTGGAGTCAAACAAAATTCCGCGACAGCGCGAAATGGTGACTTCGTCTGAGCCATAGATTCCCATCAGTTGTACGAGGAGACCACGTAACTTACTGGTGAGGTCGTCTTCGTCTTGCGCTGGTTGCCATCCGATGTCTTCAAGTGCAGCCCCTACCCAGTTTTCGATGTAGTACTCAAGGATGCTGAAATCATCTGGATCAACAATGCGGAAAATGCTGCGGAGGGAAACAGCGATTGCTTGCCATACGGCAAGTTCGCGCTCTTGTGCAAAAACAGACGACACCATCTCCACGTATGCAGCACCATCCATGGCGCCGGCAACAACTGAACTCCATGCATCATCCACCAAGTTGTATCGCTCGATGGTGGAAAGCGAAGCCACGAGTTCTTTGGTGAGTCGCTCGTTCAGTTCGGGTGAATAGGTGACGCGGAAATAGCCGTTACCGCCTGCATTGACAATGACCGGACCCGATGGGTCGGGAAGCGAAACGTGAACCGAGTCGCTATCAAGTAGGACTTTGATTTCTTGTCCGCCGTTACGTACATGGATTGGAACTACCCACAGCGTTGGGTCTCGTTCGTCGTCAAACGAGAACTGTGATTGCGACAATGTGATGCCCTCTGCGTGAGGAGCAACCCAGATCTGTGGAAAGCCCGCTTGCCAGATCCACGAATCCATAAGGCGACGTACTGGTACTACGGGGCCACCGTCAGTTTCGACGATGTGTTCAATGGCATCCCACAAATCATTTGTCTCTGTGTTGCCGTACGAATGCGTGCGCAAATAATGGCTAACGCCTGCTTGAAAACGCTCTGGCCCAATGAACTGTTCCAACATGCGCAACAACGCGCCGCCCTTTTGATACGTGAGCACATCGAACATGCCGTCTGCGTCAGCAGGCGAGTTCACAGGGAACTCAACGGTTCGCGTGTTATGTAGCGAATCCACTTCGAAGGCTGCTGTGCGATCGAGCCCAAATGTTGTCCAGAGTTTCCATTGCGGAGCGAAAGCATCGCAGGCCGCGTATTCCATAAATGTGGCGAATGCTTCGTTGAGCCAAATGCCATTCCACCAACGCATGGTTACCAAGTCACCAAACCACATGTGCGCTAATTCATGAGCAACGACAAGTGCAACAAGCTCTTGTTCGACTTGTGTAGAAGTTGCAGGGTCTACGAGTAGCAAAACTTCACGGAACGTGATGCAGCCCACATTTTCCATAGCGCCTGCAGCAAAGTCGGGGAGTGCGAGCAGATCAACTTTGTCGCCGGGGTACGGAATGCCGTAATACCTTTCGAACCATTCGAGTGCAAAGACACCCGCGCGCATTCCGAAATCAGTGAGGTGAGATTTTCCAGGGACATGGATAACGCGAACTGGAGTGTTGCCAACCATGACAGGCTCTGTTGCTTCGAGAGGGCCAACTACAAATGCAACCAAGTACGTAGACATCTTCATGGTGTCTGCAAACCAGATAGTGCTGGTGCCGTCAGGGTTTGTTTCGCGTTGAACTTCTTTGCTGTTTGATATCGCCATCAGGCCGTCAGCCACTGTCAACTTGATGGCGAAAACTGCTTTGAAATCTGGTTCGTCGAAACATGGGAAAGCGCGACGGCAGTCTGTGGATTGCATTTGCGAAGTGGCAATGGTGCGCACGCGACCAGACTCGTCTGTAAACGTGGAGCGATACCAGCCACGCAATTTGTCATTCAGAATTCCACTGAAGGTAAGTGTGATTCGGCTGTCATCAGATAACTCATAGGGCGCTGTGAGAATGAGTCGTTCGGTTTCCTCGTGTAATTCGAATGGTACGTCGAGTCCGTTGATGGCTGCACTGTGAATGTCTAATTCAATGGCGTTCAGCACAATTTCCGTGGCTTTAAAAGCAGTGACCGTAATGCTCACTGAGCCGGTAAAAGTTGCAGCTTCTAGGTCTGGCGTTAGCGATACTTCGTATCGGTACGGCAGAACTGTGCGGGGTAGGCGAAAAGGGTCATCAAGGTGGCTCACCCAATAAAGGCTAGTGGTGCATCGTGTCGTACTACCGTAGAGAGCCGTGCCACGTAGTCATCCATTTACCGCCCATGTTCCAGCCCTCACCAATAAAGACGGCATCCTCTACGACGTTGTCGGCGTCGGCAATGCCTTGGTGGACATGATCGCCATGGTGGACGACGGCTTCCTTGGCGCCCACGACATGGTGAAAGGTTCGATGGCTCTCATTGAGACCGATCGAGCAGTGCAGTTGTCGCAGGCCGTTGGTGCGAGCACCCGCACAAGTGGTGGCTCTGGTGCCAACACACTTGCTGGCATTGCAAGCCTTGGTGGCGATGTTGCTTTCATTGGCAAAGTTGCTGACGATGAATTTGGTGCTGTGTTCGCCGATGATATGAAACAGATTGGTGTTGATTTCCGAAGTGGTGGGCCAGATTCATCTGTCCCCACTGGCCGTTGCATCATCGCGGTTACTCCTGATGCGCAACGCACCATGAATACATACCTTGGTATCTCCACACAATTGTCATTTAGTGATATCTCGTCTGATGTCATTGCTGGTGGAGCAATCTTGTACCTAGAGGGATACCTCTTTGATCGTGATGAAGCAAAAGACGCATTCCGCAAAGCTGCTGCGCTTGCACACTCCAATGGCCGAGTGGTATCGCTCACATTGTCTGATTCGTTTTGCGTAGATCGGCACCGAGCAGATTTCCAGTCGTTGGTGAAAAACGACATTGACATTCTTTTTGCAAACGAAGATGAATTGAAGTCTCTCTATGAGACCACCGATTTTGATGAGGCTGTGCAGATGTTACGCCGTGATTGTCATATTGCAGCTGTCACTCGCAGTGAAAAAGGTTCTGTCATTGTCACGCGTGATGATGTACACGAAGTTCCTGCAGCGCCTGTTTCGCAGGTAGTAGACACCACTGGCGCAGGCGACTTGTTTGCAGCTGGTTTCTTGCGTGGACTCACGCAAGGAAAAGACCTCACAAGCTGTGCCCGCATTGGTGCAATCGCTGCAGCCGAAGTGATTTCCCATGTAGGCCCACGCCCATTGGTGCCATTGACGTCATTGTTGCCTGCAGATTTGCAGTAGTGCCCGTAGCCTTAGTTTCATGAGTGAAAAGCCCGAATTGTCAGTTCTTGGTCAAACTGTTCGCCATCCCATTGAGCATGTCGAAGTATTTCCCGCGCCGGCCAATGTGACGATTGTGAAGTTCACAACAGATGAATTGGCATCCATGTGCCCGGTGACGCAACAGCCAGACATTTCAACACTGGTGATTGAGTATGTTCCTCAGGAATTTTGCATTGAATCAAAAAGCTTGAAGTTATATCTGTGGGGCTTTCGCGATCGTGCTGTTTTCGCCGAAGCACTTGCTGCAGAGATTGCAGAAGAAGTCATGGCTACTGCTCGTCCAGAGACAGTGCGCGTAGTTCTTACGCAGCGACCACGTGGCGGTATTGAAGTAGAAGCTGTCGCTGAATTGTTCGACGACAGCATCGTCTACTAGTTCTTATTGTTTGCGGCCGCGTTCCATAATCTTGGCGCGACGCTCAGCAACTTTCTTCGGGTCGAACTGAGCTTTGCGCCATGCGCGACCGTCTTCAGATTCGTGTTCCCATTTCTTTTTCTCTGCTGCATGACGTGCATAGGTGGAACGAATCTGACGAACTCCGTCTTGTTCGTTGCCGATGATGTCTGTTGCAATTTGACGCGTGAACGCCATGAGATCTGCGTGTGGCACTACATGGTTTACTAAACCGAATGCGAGCGCTTCATCGGCCAACATGAAGTTGCCGGTAAAACTCATCTCGCGCGCTCTGCGCACACCAATGGCCTGAGGCAACAAGACAGTGAGACCCCAACCTGGCATCACACCTACACGCGAATGTGTGTCTCCGAATTTTGCGTTCTCTGACGCAATGAGAAAATCACAGTTCAACGCGAGTTCAAAACCGCCTGTAATGGCGACGCCGTTCACTGCGCCAATAAGAGGCTTTGATACGTCGGGGAATGGACCTCGAACACCACTTGCATTCTTGGAACCGTCGGCACCAGTACCGCTGAGGTTGCCCGCAGTATCTCCCAGTTCTTTCAAGTCGAGCCCTGCACAAAAGGCTGGGTCTGTGCCAGTGAGGATGATGACATCAACGGCGTCATCGGCATCGGCCTTCTTCATCAGTTTTGGCAAGAGCTGCAAAACTTCGCTACTGAGCGCATTACGCGCGTCTGGGCGGTTCATGGTGATGGTCGCAATGCGATCTGCGACTTCATATAGGACTACGTCTGTGCTCATACGAAAGACCGTAGCCACCGAAGGGGGATTGGGGCGCATCGGTGTGCGAAACTTGCCCCTATGAGCCTTGTATTAGTGACCGTTACAGACGGTGTTGCCACATTGACCCTGAATAACCCTGAGGAGCGCAATACCTTGACTGCGCCCATGGTGGAAGAAATCACTGCGGCCATGGACCGTATTGAGGGTGACCCCGCCATTGGTGCACTTGTTGTGACTGGTGCGGCACCGGCATTTTGCGCAGGTGCAAACCTTGGCAACCTCGCTACAGCATCTGGCCAGAGTTTGGGAACCATCTACGAAGGCTTCTTGCGCATTGCACGCAGCCCATTACCAACCATCGCTGCAGTGAACGGTGCAGCCGTAGGTGCAGGCATGAACCTTGCTTTGGGTTGCGACATTCGTATTGCCGCTAAGCGCGCCAAGTTCGACACTCGCTTCTTGCAGATTGGTATTCACCCAGGTGGCGGACACACATGGATGTTGCGTCGTATCGCTGGGCCACAGGCTGCATTTGCAACCGTGATGTTCGGAGAAATTCTGGATGGCGCAGAAGCAGAACGCATTGGTCTTGTGTGGCGTTGTGTAGAAGACGATCAACTCATGGCAGAAGCACAAAAGATTGCTGCACGTGCGGCCAGCATTCCGCGGCCATTACTTGAGACCGTGAAGCAAACCATTAAAGACATGGCAGATATTGATAATCACCCTGAAGCTGTGAAGCGTGAACTTGAACCTCAGTTGTGGAGCACGAAGCAGCCTTGGTTTGCCGAACGCATTGCTGCAATGCAGGCGAAAATTACAAAGAAGTAAACGTTCCACCAGTGGTGGTGTATTAAAAAAGGCCCGAGTCATTGCGACCCGGGCCTTTTTCATTGAAAAGGTTTATGGCACCAATTTGATGCGAATCTTTTGTGCAGAGTTTCCACCTGGACCAGATGGCTCTACTTGCACGTCGAAGTCGCTTGCTCCTGGGGCCCATGCAACGTTCTTCGGGGTAAAGCACTTCTCGCCGATCGCCCATGTGAGCAACACGGTGGTTGGTTTGCCAGCGTCAAGGACGGTGTCTGAGGCCATGTCTTTGTCAATCACTGTCAATTGGTCGCATTTGCCAACTCCGCTGACATTTGGGATGTCTGGCGTGTACTTGAATCCAGCAAGGTCGTAGAACTCGCCAGCTTCACCGTCCATCGCCAAGCGTTGTGGACGCAACACTTTGAGATACAACGTTTGTGCTTGTCCGACGCTGATAGTTGGCTCGGTAATGCGAGCGCCTTCAGGGCCGGTGGTGGAGTTGTTGTAATCAACCTTTGTGAAGTTTGTACCGTCGGTGCTGTACTCAACAAACATTGGGTGTGTGACAAACACGAATCCAACACTTGAAGTGAACTCATACGACTTTGCATCGGCTGTTGTCACACGCATAGTGAATGTGTCTTGACCGGTTGGCAAGTTTGTTGCATCAAAAGTGAATTGAGAACCGAAGTTGTACCCATCGCCACCGCTGCCACAGATGCGGCCTTGTCCGATGAGCCACTGGAAGTCTCCAGTTCCACACTTGTTTCCGAGCGCAACGTATTCACTTGGAGCGTAAGCAACACCATTGCCCTTCAGTTCTGTAGTGACAACATTTGAACCGCACACCTGCGTGATTGGTGAGAACACCATTGACATTGACTTGGTGATGGTCGATGCAATGTTTTCTTTTGTGGCTTTGAATGCACCAGGGCCGTAAGCATTGATGGTTCCTG
>DAISXE010000067.1:0-6662 GCA_036826015.1 Ilumatobacteraceae bacterium | reverse complement strand
ATTCATGGGCGCAAGCTTTCTCATCACGCTTCGCGAGGGACTCGAAGTCTCTCTCGTTCTCGCCATCCTGATTTCGTATCTCGTAAAGAGCGGCCGATCCTCAGATGTCGGTGCTGTGTGGCGAGGAAGTGGCGCAGCTGCAGTGATGTGTCTAATTGGCGGCATTGCGTTCAATATTTTTGTTGGCGAATTTGAAGGAAAATCAGAACAGTTCATTGAAGGAACGATTGCAATTCTTGCTGCATCTGTTCTGACATGGATGATCTTTTGGATGCGAAAGCACGCACGTTCAATGGGGGCAGACTTACGTGCTCAAGTAGACGCTGCCACAACACAAAAAGCCATTATGACCATTGCTTTTGTTGCCGTCTTGCGTGAAGGCTTAGAAACAGTTTTGTTCCTTATCTCTGCTGAAACTGCTTCCAGCTCCGGTTCATCAGTCGTTCTCGGTGGTCTTCTCGGTCTAGTTGTTGCTGCAGTTCTCGGTCGACTTGTCTACTTGGGTGGTAACAAACTCAACCTTGCGCTGTTCTTTAGAGTCACCGGAATTCTGTTGCTTCTCTTTGCCGCTGGTTTGTTCGGCAAGTTCTTCCATGAATACCGCGAACTTTTTGGACTCGAAGATGGGTGGCTCGTGTCGCCTGCATGGGAAGTCAAGTCGGGCATCTGGGCTGAAGGCACTTTCTATGACTTCATGAAGGGATTCTTTGGCTGGCATTACGCATACGAGAACATTCGTTTGATTGCGTACTTCGCGTATTTGTTGCCAGTGGGGTGGCTGTTCTTGCGTACCTCGGGCAAGGACTAGTCCAGCCATTACGGTTGGGGTATGTCCTTGAACTCAGACGGCACCCCTATCGACATCAAACCTCGCAGTCGCGACGTTACAGATGGCATTCAAAAAGCAGCTGCACGCGCCATGTTGCGCGCTGTGGGTCTGGGTGATGACGATTGGGTCAAGCCCCAGGTAGGTATTGCATCAGCATGGAATGAAGTGACGCCATGCAATATGTCATTACGACGTCTCAGTGAGTACGCAAAGGCCGGTGTACGCGAGGCGGGCGGCGTTCCTCTCGAATTTGGCACCATCACCGTTTCCGACGGCATCAGCATGGGCCATGAAGGAATGCGCGCATCCCTTGTTTCGCGTGAAGTCATTACAGACAGTGTCGAAACTGTTGTGCACGGAGAACGTTTCGATGGTTTTGTCGGATTAGCAGGTTGCGACAAGAGCATCCCTGCAATGTTGATGGCGGCCGCACGTCTGAACTTGGCAAGTGTGTTTGTCTACAACGGATCCACCATGCCGGGTGTTTATAAGGGCAACAACATCGACATCACCACGGTGTTCGAAGCTGTGGGTGCTTGTGCTGCTGGCACCATCACTGAAGATGAACTCAACGACATTGAAAAGGCAGCATGCCCTGGTGAGGGCGCATGTGGCGGCATGTTTACTGCCAACACAATGTCATCAATTGCCGAAGCGCTCGGTATGAGTCTTCCTGGAACAGCTTCCGCGCCAGCAATTGATCGCAGTCGCGAAGGCGACGCACAACGCGCAGGAGCAGCAGTTGTGAATATGTTGCGTCTCGGTATTCGTCCTCGCGACATCATGACGAAGAAAGCTTTTGAAAATGCCATTGCGGTGACAAATGCATTTGGTGGAAGCACTAATGCCGTCTTGCATCTTCTGGCAATCGCAAACGAAGCAGGCGTTGCGCTCGACCTCGACGACTTCAACAGAATCGCCGACAAAGTTCCACACATCGCAGACACGAAGCCAGGTGGAAAATTCCATATGTCTGACATTCACCGCGTAGGTGGAGTGCCAGTATTGATGAAGCATTTGCTTGACGCCGGCTTGTTGCACGGCGATGTCATGACTTGCACGGGCAAGACAATGGCAGAAAACTTGGCCGAGATTAATCCGCCTGCACCAGATGGTGTTGTGATTCATCCATTGAGTGATCCCATCCATACAGAAGGTGGCATCAATATTCTTACTGGCTCACTTGCGCCAAAAGGTTCAGTAGTAAAAGTTGCTGGTCTCACCAAAGAGCAGATGCAATTTGAAGGGCCAGCACGAGTGTTTGACGGCGAAGACGGCGCGATGAATGCAATCATGACGGGCGCAATTAATCATGGCGATGTCATCGTGATTCGTTACGAAGGCCCCAAGGGCGGCCCAGGTATGCGTGAGATGCTCGCAATTACTGGTGCATTGAAGGGTGCCGGTTTCGGCTCAACAGTTGCACTCATTACCGATGGTCGATTCTCTGGTGGTACGTGGGGATTCTGTATCGGCCACGTTGCGCCTGAAGCAACCGATGGTGGACCAATTGCATTTGTACGCGAGGGCGACATCATTCGCATTGATGTGCCAACAAAGGCACTTGACTTGCTGGTGAGTGAAAAAGAATTGAAGAAGCGTCGCAAGGGATGGGTGCCGAATCCGCCGCGTTATACAACGGGTGTTTTGGCCAAGTTTGCCAAGCTCGTGCAGGGTGCCGAGACCGGCGCCATCACTAATCCCACTCACTAAATAGCCGAGGAAATCCTTATGCCATAAGGGTCATATTGGGTGACACACCCTCTTGGCATTATGCAAATCCTCATGGCAGAAACTTCCCTAAGTAGCGAGGTCGTATCCCTCGCACGTGACATCAACCGTCACCTCACAGACCTTCTTGGTCCTTGTCCTATCCGTAATGCTGAAGCATGGGTCGTTGTTTCCGTCAACGACGAAGGGCAACCGTCCTTTTCGTTTGCTACTGCTACAACTCACGAGGCCGAAGCAATGCTTCGCACAATTCGTGAAGCGTGCGAAGTGAAAGCGAATCGTGAGGCGCAGATCGGCGCTCGCTACAACCCGAACGGAATCGGTATCAACTTTCGCGAACATCAGCGAGCAGATTTTCACGTACCGGCGGTTCATCCTTGAGCATGACACCTTCTTCTTTCACATTCGAGATCGACGAAGCTGAATTGCGTGATGTCAACAGTTGGGCAGGGCGTTATGCGCCTGTTCCCGCAGCCGATTTCGCGATTCAATTGTCATTTCTTCCGGGCAAACATCGCTGGTTAGCACGCGAAGCAAATGTCACGGCATGGTGGGATCCGCTACCTAGTCGTGGGCCTTCAGAAGGGGTTTTGGCTATTCCATTGTTCTTTCTCAACAATGCTGCCGAGCTTTTTTCGGGAAGTGGAGTTGTCACTTTCCATATTGATATTGAAAACAAACTGCTTGTTGCTCGCGCCGGCACCACCGAAATGGGCGTCGACCTTCCCGATCTTCCTGTGGCTCCATATTCACTCGATTTCGAATCGGATCGTCACATTGTGGTGTCTGCCGGAGACCTTGCTCATATGGGATTTGTGATGATGACCACACCCGTAGATCTTTCGGAGAATGAAATGGAGTTTCCGTTTCCTTTCACTTCAGTAAAAGTTGAAAAAACAGCTCTTCGCGCCACACGTGATTGGCGTGCATTTGGTGGGCCTCGTCTTACCGTGGGCGTGCCGGCACGTTCCGACTTTGAGGGACTCGTGTCATTTTTCTCCGAGGTATTAGGCCGTGAGTTTTTCTGGGCCGACATCGAGGGCGGGGAAACCGATGTGTCCATTGCTTTTTCATCGGTCACGCCAAACATTGCAATGCTCACATGCGCCAATTGGGGTCTACGTATCGAACTGGGTTACGAGCAGGTTTTTCGTTATCGCAAAGAACTGGAAACAGCGTTGGGGCTTGCTGGTTACGACGTCACCCGTGATGCACGTATTGGCTGGGACGCAGAAGTGCACTTCACACATAAAGAACAAGCTGTCACTGCCTGCATCGTTCCTGGTGAAACAGTTCATCACACCATGATTCGTCTCTCCACGTTGGTTATGCCAGATGCCCCGTGGAATATAGATGTTGCAAACGAAGTCAATGCGTGGAACAACCAATGGAAATATGGAAAATTAGTTTTGCAAGAAAACGACCTGTATGCATTGAGTGATTTTCCTGCTGCAGAAATCGAACATCTGCCTACTTTGGTCGCAGATATTGTCAGCACAACGCAACGTGTGCGTGACGTGATCGGCGTGTTCCGGTAAATGAAGCACACGAAATGTTTGCGCGAAAATACGTTGCAAACGTCCGTAAGTTTTGCCATAATTTGTATCCCCCTAAAACAGGGGGTTCCAGTGAAGAGAGGGGAATGGATGTCCGAAATACGGCGACACCAAAGAGGGATCTAACACGAACGTGGCACTCGCCGCATGGCGTGTTGGCCTTCTGACAATTAACAAATAACAAGCCGTATTTATAAGGAGAATCCATATGTCCTCTACATCTCACAACCCCTTCGAAGGGTTTGACCCCACAGACTTGGAAGGGTCTTTTGCTGCCATTGAGAAGGCAGTCACTTCCAGTGAACCCATCGTGCGTGACTTCAATCGTCATTTCACAGACTTGCTTGGTGCATGCCCTTCATCCACCGACGGGAAGTGGTTAAACCTTTCCCATTCTGGAGAAGTCACGTTTCATCTCACACTCGTAGATGCGTTCCGTCTGACTACGGCACTGCAGGAGATTGCACGTCTTGTTGATTTTGCAGAGGTGCGCACCAAAGTTCCTTCTCACAAGAAGGCCTTGGAATACGTTCCCACCCTGTTCTCTTTTCTGAAAACTGAGTCAGCCGCCTTCCTTGCTCGCCGTCGTCCAAAGGGGGCCTAAGTACATGATGCTTCAAACACTTTTTCAGGAAGGCCTAGAGAAATGGTCAATGACAATTTCTCTCACGCAAATCAACCGTGTCCTTGCTCTCAAGACTGCATTTGCGGGCAACGTTAAATCTGCAGATCGTGTGTGGGTGAAATCACTCGGACATGCAACTCGCCGGTGGTTTGTCTCGGGTTCCATGATTCACTCGTGGCTCGACGCTGCAGGTGATTCCACCGACCCATGGCAACCAGTAGCTCTCACTGATACTTTTCTCCAGTCTCTGGCAAGTCTCGCCGCCGCATATGGTGACGTCACAGTGACACATCACGCTGGTGAAAATGTTCTGATTGCTCGTTCCGGTGATGAATATGTTTGCGCGGATTATCCGGCAGGAAATCATGAAGATGAGGAAATTAAAACTTTTTTCGAAGTTCGCGATGACAATGAAGGACGCTGCACTGCGGTGTTGAAAGCAGACATGTTGCACCGTGTAGCGGAAAGCTATTTCAATTCATTCTCAGACATCACTCTCGACCAAGAGAATTCAATGCCTGCATTTACGTCATTCCAAATTGGCGACATGTGGGTGCAACACACATCGGATTGGTCGCGTTGGGGTGCGTCGCCAGTGTCTGGCACTATGCGTGCAGAAACGCTTGGTGAAACATCGTTGGTGATTCATGGGTTTTACCTGTGGCGTGCCATCCGCGCCACTCCACGTGGCGGCGAAATTACTCTCATTGTCGATGGGGCAGAACCAGAGTGGATGTATGTGACGGGTGACGATTGGGGTATCTGTGTTCCCGCTGTCTATGAACCATTTGTCAGGTTCTTTGCACCGTTGGTCAATTCGTTCACAGAATGTGGTTTTCAACTAAGTGATGAAGACATCAGTCATTCAAACCACCAGATCTCTTTCAGTTCGAATGACATCACAATTTCTGCACAGATACTCGACGCGATTGAAGGTCCAGACATTGTGCGGTTATCCGTTCCGATTGCACGCTCAACTTCGTTAACTGAGACGACCATGTTGGAAGTCCTGAGTCTCAATGCAGAATTGATTAACGCCAAACTTGTCCTTCAAGAGGGCAACATTTATGCAGTCGTAGATGTGCCGTTGTTACAGGCGAAAGAGTCTGTGGTGGAAGGCATTGCGTTCCTGCACGCTGCAGTAGCGCGGTGTTCTGGGCTCGATGAATTTCTGGGATTACTGGGGACTGCTAGTTAGCAGTACGACGAGCCAGCACTGCACGCCAGCCGAGCATGGTGGCGCCCAAGAACAGTGTCGCAACAATGATGAACGCCGGAGCAGTGCCGCGATCAAATAGGTAATTACGCAACACCATTCCCATTACAACGGTGTATCCCCACACGACGTACTTGTTCGGTTCCGCAGGTGTGCGTTGCATTATTGGTGCAACGTGGGCGATAAATACTGCAATCCAGAATGGAGCCGCCACATAGAGCACTCCATTGATTCCTGTATCGGTGTCGTGATTACGCGTTCCAATAACAACCATCACGAGCACGCAGAGAGCGTCAAAGAGAAATGCTCGAATTGCAGAGCGAGTCATGAGTTAATCGACGTCGTCGTAGTATTCGCGACCAAGATGAGTGATTTGGTCTTCATTCATCAACCAACGCAAGGTGTTGTGCAGTTTTTCAAGTTGTACAAACAAATCGTGTTCGGCATGAAGGCCAGGTGCAACTTGTGGGCTCTTGTAATAGAACGACAGCCATTCCTGGATGCCGCCAAGGCCTGCACGTTGTGCAAGGTCTGAATACAAAATGAGGTCGAGTGCAAGTGGGGCAGCAAGGATGCTGTCACGACAGAGGAAGTCCACCTTGATCTGCATGGGGTAACCCATCCAGCCGAAGATGTCGATGTTGTCCCAGCCCTCTTTGTTGTCGCCACGTGGTGGGTAGTAGTTGATACTTACCTTGTGAAAGA
>DAISXE010000066.1:0-6739 GCA_036826015.1 Ilumatobacteraceae bacterium | reverse complement strand
TCGCGAACTTCGCGAGCCTTCTCACCAAAGATTGCACGGAGCAAACGCTCTTCTGGTGTGAGTTCAGTTTCACCCTTAGGTGTGACCTTGCCGACCAATACGTCTCCAGGACCGACTTCTGCACCAATACGGATGATGCCTTCGTCGTCGAGGTCGCGAACAATTTCGTCGGACAAGTTTGGAATGTCGCGAGAAATTTCTTCTGGTCCAAGCTTTGTATCACGAGCATCAACTTCGTAGTTGTGAATGTGAATTGAAGTCAACACGTCGTCGCGCACGATGCGCTCGGACAAGATGATTGCGTCTTCGAAGTTGTAACCCTCCCATGGCATAAGTGCCACGAGCAGGTTCTTACCAAGTGCAAGTTCACCATCATCAGTTGATGGGCCGTCTGCAAGCAGTTGACCCTTTGTGATCTTTTCGCCTTCAACAACGCGGATGACCTGGTTAATGCAGGTGTCCTGGTTTGAGCGGTGGAACTTCATGAGTTTGTGTTCATGACGCTTCGACTGGCTTGCGTATTTCACGGTGATGCAATCACCAGTTACTTCTACAACTTCACCATCTTCGATAGCGAGGATGACGTCTGCACCGTCGTGCGCTGCACGCTTTTCAATTCCGGTTCCAACATATGGAGCCTCGGAACGTACCAATGGCACAGCCTGACGTTGCATGTTGGCACCCATGAGTGCGCGGTTTGCGTCGTCGTGCTCGAGGAAAGGAATGAGCGCAGTAGCAACAGAAACAATCTGCTTTGGTGACACGTCGATGAAGTCAACTTCTTCTGGTGTTACTGAAGCAATGTCGGTTGTTGCACCGAAGAAGCTTTCGGCTTCCAACATCTTGCGCAAGTCATCAAGGCTTGCTGCCTGTGGTGAACGACGAACAAGAACTCGGTTGCCTTTGAAGCTGCCATCTGGGTTAATTGGTGTGTTGGCCTGAGCTACAACCCACTTCTCTTCTTCGTCGGCGGCCATGTACTGAATTTCTTTTGTGACTTTGCCGTTCTTGACGCGCAAGTACGGAGTCTCGATGAAACCAAATTCGTTGACTTTGGCGTACGACGACAAAGCACCAATCAGACCAATGTTTGGACCTTCAGGTGTCTCAATCGGGCACATACGTCCGTAGTGAGAGAAGTGAACGTCTCGAACTTCGAAGCCGGCACGCTCACGCGACAAACCACCAGGTCCGAGTGCGGACAAGCGGCGACGGTGTGTGAGGCCTGACAATGGGTTGACTTGGTCCATGAACTGAGACAACTGAGATGTTCCGAAGAACTCTTTGATTGCAGCAACTACTGGACGGATGTTGATCAATGTCTGCGGTGTGATTGCTTCAACGTCTTGCGTTGTCATGCGCTCGCGCACAACACGCTCCATACGTGACAAACCAATACGAACCTGGTTCTGAATGAGCTCGCCTACTGAACGCACACGACGGTTTGCAAAGTGGTCCTGGTCGTCGAGACGATAACCAGGCTCTTGCTTCACGAGGTGCAACATGTAGGAAACGGCTGCAAGAACTTCACACTTGGTGAGAACTTCAAGATCATCGTTTGGAAGATCGAGTTGGTCTGGTGTGAGACCGAACAACTTCTGCAACTTGGCGACTTCGTCACCCAACTTGCGGTTCAGTTTGTAACGGCCAACACGGCTGAGGTCATAACGACGGTTCTCGAAGAACGCACCTTCGAAATACACGCGTGCAGATTCAGGTGTCGCTGGCTCGCCAGGACGTGCACGCTTGTAAATCTCAAGAAGTGATTCTTCGCGTGTTGGGTTGATGTGGCGTTCTTTTTCCCACTGACCCTCGAGGAAGTCGAAGTACGCAACGAAGCGGTCGAGGAATCCGGGAGCACCGGCTTCGTCGTATCCGAGTGCGCGCAACAATGTGAAGATGCTCATGCGGCGCTTACGAGCTACACGAGTACCAGCGGTGACGTCTTTACCTGGCTTGTGCTCAACGTCGAACTCGAGCCATTCACCACGGTATGGATGCACTGTGCCCTTGACCAACTGATGCTTCGACAAGTTACGAAGGCGATAACGCTCACCTGGTTCGAAAATAACGCCAGGGCTACGAACAAGCTGAGATACAACAACACGCTCGGTGCCGTTGATAATGAACGTTCCCTTGTTCGTCATCTTCGGGAAATCACCCATGAACACAACTTGTTCTTTGATTTCACCTGTTTGACGGTTTGAGAAAATGACGCGCACGAACACTGGTGTTGCGTATGTCATTTCCTTTTCGCGACACTCTTCTTCGGTGAACTTTGGCCCAGGGCACAAATCTTCATCGTTCGGGTCGAACTGCAGCTCTAAGCGCAGATCACCTGAGTAATCGGTAATCGGTGAAATGTCGGCGAAGGTCTCTGCGAGACCTTCTGACATAAACCATTTGAATGACTCACGTTGAACATCGATGAGATTAGGAATCTCAAGATGCTCTGTAAGGTTTGCGAACGAATAGCGCTCATGGGACGACGAACGTGGGGCCACGATTACTCCTGACGGGCGGAACAAGGGAGTGCAATGTCACGCCCGTACTTGCAACTGCATTGATTTTGGGCAATGCGGAAGCAGGAGGGGTGAGACACGGCAAACAAGTACGCTATCGCCGTTTTCGGCACTTGGGCAACGAAAAACTGACCCTCCGCCCAGGGGGGTCAACCACGATGACGGGCAAAGTACGCCTCTTTGGCCCCCGAGTCAAGCACCCTCGGGTTTTTAGGCCCAAAATGCCACAAAACCCCGCTGCCCAGGGGCAAACGGGGTTCTGAGCCGACCAAAGTCGGAAAAATGGGCTCGCGGTCAGGCCGCGAACGGCATTACTTGAGTTCGACGGTCGCGCCGGCCTCGATGAGCTTGGCCTTTGCCTTCTCGGCATCGTCCTTGCTGGCCTTTTCGAGGACTGGCTTTGGAGCGCTGTCCACGAGGTCTTTTGCTTCCTTCAAGCCAAGGCTGGTGATTTCACGCACTGCCTTGATGACCTGAATCTTCTGAGCTCCACCGTCGGTGAGAATGACGTCAAATTCGTCCTTCTCATCTTCAGCTGCTGCACCGCCGCCTGCTCCACCAGCTGCCATAACGGCTACTGGTGCTGCTGCGGAAACGCCGAACTTCTCTTCGAATGCGTCGAGAAGGTCTTTCAATTCAATAACGGTCAAACCTGCGATTGCATCGAGGATTTCTTCCTTGTTCAGAGCCATGATGCTCTCTCCTTGTTGTAAACCCGAGATATTCGGGGATTGGGTAATAAATAGTTGGATATGAATTGCCAGCACGGAGCTGGCGAAAGGGCCGGTTTAGGCGGCTTCTTTCTGATCGATAAGAGCCTTGAGGCCATACGCCATATTGCGTGGCAGGGCCAGCAATAGACCCGCAAATTGCGAGAGCATGGCTTCGCGCGATGGAAGATCGGCAAGTACTTCGACGTACTTTGCTGTAACAACCTTATTTGCGACGGCGCCGCCACGAATGACGAGCGACGGGTTGGTCTTTGAGTATTCCTTCAGAATCTTTGCTACGGCGGCTACATCGTCACCACTAATAAATGTGATGGCGGTGGGGCCGACGAGAAGATCATCGAGACCTTCGATACCAATTTCACGAGCGGCGAAGCGAGCAAGAGTGTTTTTATACACGCGATACTCGGCTCCGACACCACGCAATTTGGTACGCAAATCTGCAAGAGCGGGAACAGTAAGACCGCGGTATTCAGTGATGATGACCGCGGAAGCTGATTCGATCTTGCCGCGCACTTCTGCGACGACGGCTTCCTTTTCGGAACGGACAGTTGACATTTCACCTCCTCGGTGGTCCTCTACGACCTTGGCCAATGGCCTTGGTACTACTGCTTGTTGTTCGCTCGGGGCGCTCGCTGTAAAACGAACGCCACGCCGAGCGAGGGAAAATTCCCAAGCAGGAGAGGAGTCCGCCTCGTCTGGTGGGAGTAAACCCCTTAGCCGGCGAACCGGACCGGATGTCTCTGGCGAGGACCGAGAGATCAGTTGTAAATAATGAGCCTAGGGGTGGATTGGAACAAACCCCACCCTGGGCGCGATGGGTTTATTCAGCGACTTTGAGACGGTTGATATCGATCTTGATACCAGGTCCCATAGTTGTTGAAATAGAAATCTTGCGCAGGTACTTGCCCTTTGCTGATGCTGGCTTTGCACGCTGCACTTCGTCGATGACTGCACGCATGTTTGCTTCGAGGTCGGCAACGCTGAATGAAGCCTTACCAACACGTACGTGCACATTGCCGTAACGGTCGGTGCGGTACTCAACTTTTCCGCCCTTGAACTCACTCACTGCACGACCAACGTCGGTGGTAACAGTGCCGGTCTTTGGGTTTGGCATAAGACCACGTGGTCCGAGTACACGACCCAAGCGACCAACAAGAGGCATCATGTCTGGTGTTGCAATGATGAGATCGAAATCCATATTGCCTTTTTCAATGTCTGTAAACAGGTCGTCTGCACCAACAAGGTCGGCACCAGCGGTACGCGCTTCTTGAGCAGCGTCACCAGCAGCGAACACTGCAATGCGCAATGTCTTACCTGAACCTGACGGCAGAGCAACAGTTCCACGAACTGCTTGGTCTGCTTTACGTGGGTCTACACCCAAACGAATGGCAAGATCGACTGACTCGTCGAACTTTGCACTTGCGGTCTTCTTGACCAATTCAGCAGCTTCTGTTGGTGTGAACTGCGTGTCACGATCAAACAGAGCAATAGCTGCCTTGTACTTCTTTGCTAACGGCATAACGCCTCCCTCTTCCTTTTTTGTTATTTGTTTTCTTCGCCCGGTGAGGTAATCCGTTGGGCGTAAGACTTATGAAACTTTTAGACGACCTTGAGACCCATGGAACGAGCGGTTCCGCGAATCTGCTGCTTGGCAGCTTCGATGTCGTATGCATTGAGGTCAGGCATCTTGATAAGTGCAACTGCTTCGATGTCTGCTTCAGTCACGGTTCCGGCAACAGTTTTGCCAGGTGTGGATGATGCTTTATCGAGGCCAGCCTTTTGACGCAACAACACAGGTGCTGGTGGTGTCTTCAAGATGAAACTGAATGTGCGGTCTTCAAAGATGCTGATCTCAACAGGAATAATTGTTCCTGCTTGTGACTCGGTTGCAGCGTTGTACTGCTTCACGAAGTCCATGATCTGCACACCGTGAGGTCCGAGTGCTGTACCTACTGGAGGGGCTGGTGTTGCCTTTCCTGCAGGAATTTGAATCTTTACGATTGCTGCGATTTTTTTCTTTGCCATGGTTTTTCTTCCTTGTGACGACTTGTAATGCCAACAGCCCTAGAGCTTGGCGACCTGACTGAAATCCATCTCGACCAAGGTCTCACGACCAAAGATGTTGACGAGAACTTTAAGTTTGAGATGATCGGTGTTGATCTCAGCGATAGTTCCGTTGAAGTCGGCGAATGGGCCTTCCTTCACGCGAACGCTTTCGCCTTCTTCGTAATCCACCTTCGGCGCTTTGCGCTTCGGTGCATCTTGACCATCGCCCTTTGCAGTGAGGAAGGTTTCCACTTCCTTACGTGACAACGGAGTTGGCTTTTGACCTTTATGGCTTTGACCAACGAAACCTGTAACACCTGGAGTGTTGCGAATGCAGAACCACGTGTCGTCATCCATTTCACAACGCACTAAGAGATAGCCAGGGAAAACTTTTTTCTGAACGGTCTGCTTGCGACCGTTCTTGAATTCAACAACGTCTTCCATCGGCACAATGATTTCGTAGATGCTGTCGCCGAGATCCATAGACGCGACACGAGTCTTCAAGTTGATTTCAACTTTCTTCTCGTATCCAGACTGTGAATGCACCACGTACCACTTGCCAGGCTTTGCCCATGCAGGTGTTTCAGTTGGGGTGTCATTGTCTTCGTCGTCGGAGGCGTCGTCAGTGAGATCGAGCACCACATCGGGCTCGACTGTGTCGTTCTGTGCAGCCTCGGGGGCTTCTACGGGGGTGAAAATATCGTCGCTCATCAGTTATTCCTTGTATAGCCAACCAGAAAATAAGCCAAAAACTGCATCGAGTCCACCGACATATGCGGTGAAGATGACGACAGTAACCAAAACAATCATGGAGTAACGGCGTACTTCAGGCCATTTTGGCCATGACACCTTCTTCATTTCATCGTTGACTTCACGCAAATAGGTCACTGGACCAGTGCGAGGTTCATCGTGAGCCTTCACGCGAGCTTGCGGCTGGGTACGCGTGGGGTTGCCCTGCTCATTGAGGACTCCCATTCGTTTCATAGCTCGCTTTTGCTCGCGATTCAGATCTTCGGTTGACATGTTCTTTTCTCTTGTCTAAATGTTCTTTGCAGGGCAGGAGGGATTTGAACCCCCGACCATCGGTTTTGGAGACCGGCGCTCTACCAGCTGAGCTACTGCCCTCTACCTGTCGCACCAGTTCGCGTTACCGCGACCGTGCACATGAATCCGACTAGCGGGTTTCCTTGTGCGTGGTGTGACGACGATCGCGAGAGCAGAATTTTTTCATCTCCAAACGCTCGCGGTCGTTGATCTTTGACTTCATGGTGATGTAGTTACGCTCTTTGCACTCTGTGCACTCGAGCGTAATTTTCACACGCTTGTCACTCTTGGCCATGGAAAGCCTCCTTCTCCAGAACTTTTAGGTTCGCTACTTATTTAAGAATCTTTGTTACGCGGCCAGCGCCAACAGTACGGCCACCCTCACGGATAGCAAAA
>DAISXE010000065.1:0-7073 GCA_036826015.1 Ilumatobacteraceae bacterium | reverse complement strand
GCGGCACCAGTTCCATAGTCGCGACCAACAAAAATACCCTTAAGGAACAACCAATACTGCTCCATCAAAGATTTGTCGTAGCCGAGACGCACTCTGTTGGCAGCAATTACATCGGGCTTACAGTTCTTGCCACACGTTAAGGCCGCCGGGTCGGATGGCAACATCGCGAACAGCATGTACGTAAAGAACGAAACCGCTAAGAGAAGAACTAGGGCGAAAAAGATTCGCCGCACAATGAACATGAACATAAGACCCCTCTCACACTAATTCGCATTACTACACCAACAGCAAAGGGGGTACCGACCGAAGCCGATACCCCCTTCACCAGGTTCTTTACCTACGACTGAACGTAGAGATCGCCGTAGTTGAAAGCTCCGAAAGGAGCCCACTGGTAGGCATTGCCTACCTTTGAACCCCAGATGCTCTGAGCTTTGGTGAATGTTCCAGGCAATGCCCAGAGACGATCAACCACGTACTGGTTCAACTCTTGCCACATCTCACCTTGCTTGGTGCGATCCAGTTCCTTCTTTGCAGCATCGACCTTGGTCTGGAATTCTGCATAGTCAGGATCGTCAGCATTGCGGGTGAGGTTGAATCCACCAGCAGTTGTGAAGAGTTCTGGAATAACTGTTGAAGCATTCGCCCAGTCAGGAGCCCAACCACCACGAGCGATGTCGTAGTCGGTTTCTGGGTTCATAACAGTTGGCCAATATGCACTTGCTTCTACTGGCTCATCCTTCAACTTGATTCCAACTTTTCCAAGAGAATCAATCCAGATGGCTACAGCCTTGTCCCAGACAGGAGTTGCTGGACGATAGAAGTTCAGGCCAGCCTTCGCGCGAGCAACGACTTCAGGACATGCGGCTTCACCAGCAGTCATTGCAGCTTGCGCTGCCTCAACGTTTGCTGTTCCGTCTTCGTTCAAGCCTTCAGGCAGAGTCGACTTCTTGTAGTCAAGAGCCAAGGCAGGCTTTACGAATCCGTCAGCGAAGTCGCCGGTGTATGGTCCGCCGCCGGCCTTGCGCAATGCATCACGATCAAGTGCCAAGTAAATGGCCTTACGTACTTCAACGCATGAAAGATTCTTCACGTTGAGGTTGGTGTACGTAACAAATGGGTCGTAGTAGTCGACGCGACGATCCTTGAAAGCATCATCTTCGAAAATGGTCGGCAAGTTTTCTGGCTGAATACCAGCGGCAACAGCGAACTGATCATCGCCTGCATCCTTGATCATTCGCTCGTCCATTACTGCTTCGTCGAGACCAAACTCGTAAACAAATGAATCAGGGTTTGCATTACGTACTGGATCGGAATCCTTGCTCCAGTTTTCGTTACGCACGAGAACCAAAGACTTACCAATTTCGTAGGACTCAATCTTGTATGGTCCGGATGAAACTGGACGCATGTCGTACTTTTCACCAGTATCAGATGCTTTCGGCACTGGGCTGAAAGAAAGCAATGTTGTGGTGTAGTTGAAGTCCGCTACAGGAACTTTCAAGTTGAACGTAATTGTCTTACCGTCACAAGAAACAACCTTGTCATAGGCGGCTTGTTGTTCCGCAGTTGCCTTGTATGGTCCTGGGTAATCACCAGCGTCGATATATGACGATGCATATGTCGGACCATCGGTGATGACATCAGATGCCCAGGTGCGAGATACACCGTATGCAACGTCTGCACATGTGATTTCCGAACCGTCTTCAAACGTGATGCCGTCACGCAAAGTGAACGACCACACTGTGCCATCTTCGTTGAATGTGCCCAAGTCTGTAGCAAGGTCAGGAACAATTCCAGAACCTTCATCTCCTGCGGCGTACTTATACGAAGTCAAAGTGCGATGCATGGTTGAACCAGCAAACGCAAGATCGTCTCCCGTGTAGTTGCGCTGAGGGTCAAGGTGAGCTATCTGCTCACCGTTGCTCAGAATGTGGATTGTTCCACCTTTTGTTGCTGTGCCACCTTCGCTGCCATCTCCACTGCCACCACCGCAAGCTGCGGCAATCACTGAAGCGACGAGAGCGAAACCGACTGCGGCGATAATTCGGCGCTGTTTCATGAGTTTCTCCCCTTCATGTCTTGTGCTTTCACAAGTGGAGAAACTTTACCCCAGATTTAGATACCACCCGCAAATTGGGTGAAATAGCGACTATTCAGCATCAAGCAATCAGTGCCTGGATTAGGCAACCCTTACAAAAGGTTTTGTCGGTCAGTCTTTGGGTCGAGTGCGTCGCGTATAGCGTCGCCAACCAGATTGAATGCCATAACCAAAACGATAAGGGCAACTCCTGGAATGAACAGATACGTAGGGTCGGCACGGTAATAACGGACGGAATCGCCGAGCATGACACCCCACGATGCGGCGGGCTGCATCAGGCCAAGACCCAAGAAAGAGAGGGTTGATTCCGTAGCCACATAGCCAGGGAGACTCAGGGACACAATCACAATGACTGGTGCCCACAGGTTGGGAAGAAGCTGCTTGAAGATGATGTGCCGCGATGTAGCTCCGCTGGCTTTTGCTGCTTCTACAAATTCGCGTTCACGTAAAGACAATGTTTGACCTCGCACAACACGCGCAACATACACCCAGCCAAACGTGCCCAATACAAGAATGATGTACGTCATGCGAGCAGGGTTTCCTTCGGGGACGCCCAACGATTCAAGACGTTGTGTGAATGGCCTAGTCAGAGCAATGATGAGCAAAAACGAAGGGAACGCCAGCGTCACGTCCATAAAGCGTCCAATCACAGAGTCGACCCACCCACGCTTGTAGCCAGCTACTACACCGACAATGAGACCAATTGTTGTCGTCAAGAATGTTGCAAGTATTCCCACCAACAACGATGATCGGGCGCCGTAAATTAGACGAGCAAAAATGTCACGACCTGTTCCCGGTTCAACTCCCAACCAGTGCTCCGTGGAAATACCACCGAAGGCGCCTTTGGGTAACCCGTAGTCATTTAGTGCATCACCGTCGAGCGCATACGGGCTAATGCCAAGAACAGAACAGATCACCGGAGCCAGGGCCGCTACGAGAAGATAGGTGACGATTACGCCAATAGCGACAAGAGCAAACTTGTCACGAGATAAGCGAGCCCATGCGAGCTCCCTCGGAGACTTCCCTTCAATCGCCAGCGGCGAATCGTTACTCACTACTGCGACATCAGACATCAGTTCACCTCAGTGCAAACGGTACTGGATAATTCGAGCGAACTCGTCAGGGTCGAGGCTTGCACCGCCTACAAGCGCTCCATCAATATCGGTCTGGGCCATCAACTCAGCGATATTTGCAGCTTTCACGGAGCCGCCATATTGAATTCGTACTTTGGATGCAGCATCCGCACCGAACAACACTCCGATTTCGCGACGAATAGATGCACACACTTGCTGGGCATCTTCGCTTGTAGCTGTTTTACCGGTGCCGATAGCCCATATGGGTTCGTATGCGATCACAAGTGTCGCGACCTGATCGGGATTCAGTTTCTGTAGTCCCGCGCGCAACTGTCCAAGAACCTTTTCCTCAGTTCCTCCTGCTTCGCGTTCTGCCAGAGTCTCGCCAACACAAAGTATGGGAATCATCTTGTTTGCGAGGACTGCTGCGACTTTCTTTTGCACGATGTCATCAGTCTCACCAAAAATTTCTCGGCGCTCACTATGACCGCAGATCACATATTTGACTGTCAACTTGGCAAGAAAAACGGGAGCAATCTCACCGGTGAAAGCACCTTTGTCTTCGTAGTGACAATGCTGTGCACCAAGGAGAAAATTCAGACTGTCCGCTTCTACCAAAGTTTGCACACTTCGAATATCTGTAAAGGGAGGATGAATACTCACGTCAACCTGATCGAAGTCGTCTTTACCGACAAGATACGCGAGCTTTTGTAAACACTGAATTGCTTCAAAGTGATTCTGATGCATTTTCCAGTTGCCACTTATTAGTGGCCTGCGAGCATTATTTGACATTGGGAGCGCCTCTCAAAGCATTGAGACCCGGCAAGTCGCCAAGTTCAAGAAGTTCCAAGGCGGCACCGCCGCCAGTGGAGACATGATCGACTTCATCATCTAGACCAAACTGCGCAAGTGCTGCCGCGCTATCGCCGCCGCCGACAATTGTGAAAGCTTTTGTTGCGGCCATTGCTTCGGCAACGGTTCGAGTCCCGGCAGCAAATCTCTCGTCTTCGAACATTCCCATGGGGCCATTCCAAAAGACCGTGCGAGCATCCATGATCACATCAGTAAATGCAGCGGCTGAGCCCGGTCCAATGTCTAAACCTTTGGCACCTTCAGGAAGACGGATACCAAACGTGGCGAAGTTCCCGGATGCGTCGAGACCAACAATGTCCTCGGGAAGATAAATCGGTTTGGAACCTTCCATCAATTTCTTACATGTGGTGAGCTGGTCAAGTTCACACAACGAAGCACCAACTGGGTAGCCCTGTGCAGCGAGAAATGTGAAGCACATTCCCCCACCAATCACCAAGGCATCAACTATTTGGAGCAACGACTCGATAACGCCCAACTTGTCCGAAACTTTTGCACCACCCAGTACGGCGACAAAGGGTCGCTTTGGTTTCTCACGTAAATTGCCTAGAACTTCAACCTCGCGCTGCAGCAATCGACCTGCAGCAGAAGGCAATGTCTTCGGAGGACCCACTATGGATGCATGCGCACGATGTGCGGCACCGAAGGCATCATTCACATACATGTCAATCCCTTTGATAAGAGAAGCTGCGAATTCTGGCGAGTTGCCTTCTTCACCTGGGCTAAAACGAAGGTTTTCCAAGAGCTCTACTCCGGGTGCAAGTTCAGCCAAGCGCGCACGAACAGGTTCCATGGAATACTTCTGCGATGGTGCCCCTTTGGGTCTTCCCAAGTGGCTTGCACACACAACATGAGCACCACGCGAAGTCAGCCACTCAATAGTTGGCAAAGCCGCCCGAATTCGAAAATCGTCGGTGATCACTCGGCGGTCATCGGGACCTTCCATTGGAACATTGAAATCAGTACGGACAAGCACCCGCTTGCCAGCGACGTCGCCTAAATCTTCAAGAGCAGGTACACGTGCCATTGAAGGAACTATTTTCCGACGTGAAGCGTGAGATCAACGAGGCGATTCGAGTAGCCCCATTCATTGTCGTACCAGCCAAGAACTTTGACCAATGAGCCCATGCTCATTGTTAAGTCGCTATCGAAGATACACGAATGTGGGTTTGTCACAATGTCGCTCGACACTATTGGTGCATCGGTGTATTCCAATACGCCCTTCAGTGGACCGTCGGCCGCTGCTTTGAAGGCTGCATTAATTTCTTCCACGGATGCAGGCTTTTTCAGGTTGGCAACGAAGTCGGTAATGGATCCAGTTGGTACAGGAACGCGAAGTGAAGTTCCGTCGAGTTTTCCCTTCATCGATTCCAACACCAAGCTTGTAGCTCTCGCGGCTCCAGTGCTAGTTGGAGTGATGTTGATGGCTGCGCCGCGTGCACGGCGTAAATCACTATGCGGACCATCCACCAAGGATTGATCACCCGTATATGCATGGATCGTTGTCATCAGACCATTCTCCACACCAAATGCGTCATCAAGAACCTTCACCATTGGGACGAAACAGTTGGTGGTGCAACTCGCATTGGAAATTACTTTGTGCTTCGACTTATCGAAATCTTGGTGGTTAACCCCGTACACGAAAGTTGCATCAGCACCATTGGACGGTGCAGACACAATCACCATTGGCGCTCCCGCTTCAAGATGAGTCGCTGCCTTATCGCGGTCTGTGAAAATGCCAGTTGACTCAATAACCAGATCAACACCAAGACTTCCCCAAGGCAGTGATTTCGGATCGCGCTCAGAAACGACTTTGAGAATCTTTCCGTCGATGCTGATCCCACCTTCGACAGCGGAAATGGTTTGTGGCAAGACTCCAAGAACTGAGTCGTACTTCAAGAGATGCGCCATTGTCTTCAATGAGCCCAAGTCGTTCACTGCGACAATTTCGATGTCCGCATTTCTGGCAGCAACAGCACGAAAGAAGTTGCGCCCGATGCGACCGAATCCATTAATACCTACACGTACAGTCACGACTGTGTCCTTTTCTTAGATACTGAGACGAAACCCCGTTTCGCCCTTACAGACCCTAGTTGGCGGAGTTCTCTGGTCTCGGATTTGCCAGGATCAGGCGTTGATGTCGCGGTGCGACACACGAGGGCGATACCCATGAGCCGCAATCGACTTACCCAAGGCCTCAGCTATAGCAACAGAACGATGGCGTCCTCCAGTACAGCCGATCGCAATTGTCAGATAACTACGCCCCTCCTGCACATAAGCGGGCAAAATCAATTTCAGCAAGTTATCCACATGCTCCATAAATTGGCCAGTGACCTCTTGGGAGAACACATAGTCCTTCACCGGTTCATCTAAACCACTAAACGGACGTAGGGCCTCATCCCAATGTGGGTTCGGTAGAAAACGAACATCAAAAACCATGTCCACGTCTATGGGAACACCATGTTTGAAGCCAAACGACAGCACCGAGACCTGCATCGAATCAGACGGGTTATCCGGACCGAACAACTGAACTAATTGACTCTTCAATTGATGCACAGTGAGGCCTGTTGTATCGATGACGAGGTCAGCAGCAGCCTTCACTTCACCAATGCTTGAACGTTCCCGCTCGATTACTTCTTCAAGACCTGAAGTGCCATCGCTCAGCGGGTGCTTTCTACGTGTGGCTTCATAACGACGAACTAATTCACGAGTCGAGGCTTCGAGGAACAGAATTCTCACGCGATGACCTTGAGACCTCAGAACACCAACTGCACCCAAGATGCCTGCCTGCTGACGCGCATTTCCGACAACTAGGCAAAGCTTTCCGATTTCACCGCCCGCTTCTCCAGATAACTCCACGACTTTGTCGATCAGCACAACGGGAAGATTGTCAACGACAAACCAACCCATGTCTTCAAGGTCATCTGCAGCCTGAGAACGGCCTCCGCCAGATAATCCAGTTACGACGAGAATGTCGGTCATATGAAGAGACTACCTGTCTGTGACTATCGCTTTATTGAACGCAGGTACAACAA
>DAISXE010000064.1:0-7079 GCA_036826015.1 Ilumatobacteraceae bacterium | reverse complement strand
TGCCGCAATCGCAAAAACCAAAACAGCAGCGATAACTGCAAAAACAATTGTGATTGGCGACATAAATACACAGTACCCCAGGTACAAAAAAGACCCGAGCCAATGGCCCGGGTCTTTCTTGAAGTCTGTATCAGACGGTGATCAGATACCGATGCGCTGAGCAAGAAGCTCGCGGTGGTAGGTGGGGTCACCGAAGATGAGTTCACTTGACTTTGCACGCTTGAAGTAGAGGTGTGCTGGGTGTTCCCAGGTGAAACCAATACCGCCGTGAATCTGAATGTTCTCAGCTGTTGCGTGGAAGTAAGCCTCTGAGCAGTAAGCCTTTGCAAGTGAAGCGACCGAAGGAAGTTCTTCGTTCATTTCTGCTGCACACCACATGCCGTAGTAAGCAGCGGACTTTGCTGATTCAACTTCAAGCAACATGTCTGCACACTTGTGCTTGATTGCCTGGAATGAACCAATTGGGCGTCCGAACTGAATGCGGTCCTTTGCGTACTGCACTGCCATTTCAAGCACTTTCTGTGCTCCGCCGACTTGCTCTGCTGCAAGAGCAACAACTGCAAGATCGTTTACCTTCGACAAGATTGCACCGCCAGCGCCTTCGGCACCGATGAGCTTTGCAGGAGTTCCGTTGAACTCAAGCTTTGCTTGCTTGCGTGTCTGGTCCATGGTTGAAAGAGCTGTACGTGTAAGACCCTTTGCATTGCCTTCAACTGCAAAGAGGCTGACGCCCTTTGCTGTGCGAGCAGCAACGATGATCAAACTTGCAGTGTGTCCATCAAGAACAAAACTCTTTGTTCCGGTAATGGTGAAATCTGAACCAGAGCCCTTGGCTTCGATTGTGATTCCTGCTTCGTCCCAACGGCCTGATGGCTCTGTTGTTGCGAGAGTTGCGAGTGTTTCTCCGCTTGCGATGCCAGGAAGGTATGCCTTCTTTGCAGCTTCGTCACCAGACTGCAGCAATGCGTTTGCTGCAAGCACAACGCTTGAGAAGTACGGAGCACACAACAATGCGCGACCCATTTCTTCAAGCACTACACCGAGCTCGATGAAGCTAAAGCCTTGACCACCGAATTCTTCGGGGATTGCAAGACCTTGCAACGCCATCTCGCCTGCCATCTGTGACCAGACTGCTGCGTCGTAGCCATTCTCTGTCTCCATCTGTTCGCGCACTGCGGTCTCTGAGGACTTGGCCTCAAGGAACGAGCGCACCATCTTGCGGAGTTCTTCTTGTTCTTCACTAAATGCAAAATTCATAGATCACATTCTGTGCCCTGAACCGGGGCAGGCGCTAATCCACTTGTGTACACAGGTGTACGCATTTCCGATAGCATCTGGCCCATGGCTTCTATAGGTATGCGTGAGTTCAGACAAGGCCTTGCCACATTCGTGCGCCGCGCCCAAATGGGTGAACGAGTGGTGATCACAGTGGACGGAGCACCAGTGGCTCAACTGTCCACCATGAGCACCGATTTCTCTGGCGTCAACATTGCCGACCTGGTTGCACGCGGCGTGGTTCACCCGCCTCGACGTAAAGGCGATTGGATTCCCGCAGAACCGTTGGTGCTGTATTCCGGTTCACGCATCGACCGCGCGTTGAACGAGGTGCGCAGATGACTGTTGTGCTCGACGCCAGTGCGCTTCTCGCTCTGCATGTAGATGGCGCGCAACGCGGCATCGTGAACGAGGCTCTCGAGACAGACACCACGTGGGTTGCTTGCGCTATCGCATTGGGCGAGGCCATTGCTGCTGCGTCACGCCTCACCGATGAACCCGTGCTCGCACGCCACCTAGAAGACATGGTGCGCCATACATGGGACTTTCTTCATGTGGTTCCAATTGACCAATCACTACTAGACGAAGCAACGTCCCTGTGCCAGCAACAACCAGTGGGTGTTTCTGTTGCTCTGCACTTGGCAGCAGCCACTCGCCTGCCTGCGCCTATTCGCTTTGTGACATTTGATGCTTCCCAAATACCCGTTGCACTATCGCTCGGGTTCGAGGTTGTGTCAGGCTAAAGACATGGCAAGCCCACTCGGAACACTTCACTATTTTGATCATCGCCTTGAAGTGCACCGCGTTGTTGTTGGTCCGTATGCCAACAATGTCTTTGTTGTGAAATGCAAACACACGGGAGATGCCGTTCTTATTGACGCAGCCAACGAACACGAACGTTTGTTGGAGTTGTGCCAAGCATTGGGCGTGCGAAAAGTTCTTGAAACTCACGGCCATCATGACCACATTCAAGCAATCCCCGCCATGCGTGAAGCGGGTTATGAAGTCGCAGTGCAAAATGCCGACGCAGGAATGTTGAAAGACGTTGGATACGACGTGTTTATTGAAGACACGCAAATTATTGAAGTGGGCAAACTTCGCATGGAGACAATCCATAACCCTGGCCACACTGCCGGCTCCGTGTCATTCAAGATTCTCGATGCTCCACTTCTTTTCACAGGCGACACACTTTTCCCCGGTGGTCCTGGTGCAACCCATTTTCCTGGCAGCAGTTTTGACACCATCATCGAATCTCTCGACACACGACTACTCACGTTTCCCGGAAACACAGTGGTGCTGCCAGGCCACGGCGTAGACACCACTATTTCTGCAGAACGTCCGCATCTCAATGAATGGATCGCCCGTGGCTGGTGAATCAGGTTTCCGGCTTGGTGGCATGGCCCCAACAATTGATTCACTTCCGCGCGTCATTGATAATCCATCAATTGGCACGGACGGCCGTCCAGTGCCGGAACTTCGTGCGGAACTGCGTCGCATTCCTTCACTCTTGAACGCTTGGTCCGTGTTGTGGTGTTACGGCCAAAACATTCTTATCTTGGCCGCAGCAGTTCATATCAATCACATTGCAACGTGGCTCATTGCGTTTTTACTCATGGGCCGCATGCATGCCCAATTTGCCTCGCTCATGCACGAAGCCGCACACCGTTTGTTGTTTAAACATCGTGGTGCAAACGATTGGGTAGGTAATTGGTTGCTTGGGTTCCCCGTCATCACCAGCACACCTGCATACAGGCGAGTCCACATGGCGCATCACCGTGAAGAATTCGGCCCAGACGAACCAGACATTCCGTTGTACGCGAACTATCCGATTACAGCAGAAAGCTTTCGCCGCAAACTCGTGCGCGACGCCACTGGTCAAACCGGCATCAAACTTTTCCGCAATCAACTTCGTGGATTTCGATCACCAGATGTTCGCGTGCGACGTACTTTGTTGAAGATGACTCTCGTGCAAATCATTGTGGTAGCTGCATTTTTTGCAGTGGGTCATCCGTGGCTGTATCTCACAATGTTTGTGCTTCCGTACTTCACGTTGTGGCGAGTCATTAATCGTCTTCGCTCCATTGCAGAGCACGGTGGTTTGCGCGCAGACGACGATCGTCGCATCGCAACACACAGCGTGGTGCAACACCCCATCGCGCGTTTCTATTTGGTTCCGTACAACATCGGTTTTCATCTGGCACACCATGTAGACGCCGGGGTTCCCTTTCGACACCTCCCCAAGTACCACGCCCTGTTGCGTGACACTCGTTACGTCGACGACTCCTATGAATACCCCTCATATGGTGCGCTTTGGAAGGCGGCCTCGGGGTTTCCACTACGGCCGTAGTGGTAATTGCAGAGCCTTGCCTAGACTGAATGCGTGAGCGACCTCTTCCGTATTGACAATCTCCACGCCCGGCCCGTTTCTGACGACACAGAGACCGCCGACGACATTTTGCGTGGGTTATCTCTCACCATCAAGGCCGGCGAAGTACACGCAATCATGGGGCCAAACGGTTGTGGCAAGTCCACACTCGCAAGCACTCTCCTCGCATCGCCAGAGTATGAAGTCACCACTGGCGACATTTTCTTCAAAGGTGAAAACATCACCGACTGGACAACAGACGTTCGCGCCAAAGCCGGACTCTTTCTTGCCTTTCAGTATCCGCAAGAAATCGCTGGCGTATCAGTTATCCAATTCCTTCGTCAGGCTTTATCTGCGCGAAAAGGAATCGACCTTTCTGTCCTCGAACTTCGCCTCTCTGCAATGGACTGGATGAAGCGCCTCGGCATGGATTCATCTTTTGTTGACCGTTACCTCAACGAAGGTTTCTCTGGTGGCGAAAAGAAGCGCAACGAGATCATGCAGATGGCATTACTCGAACCGGACTTCGCAGTTCTCGACGAAACAGACTCTGGTCTCGACATTGACGCATTGCGCATTGTTGCTAAAGGTATTCGTGAAGTACGTGTTGATCGCCCTGCAATGGGCATCCTTCTCATCACTCACTACCAACGTCTCCTCGACGAACTACAGCCAGACTTTGTGCACATCATGATTGATGGCCGCATCGTGAAGTCTGGTGGCATGGAAGTTGCTGCTGAACTTGAAAAGAACGGCTACGAGGCCTACAAGGCATAAGCAATGAGTTTCGACGTCCAACACATTCGTGCTGACTTTCCTGTGTTGGCTGAAATCATCAACGGGCAGCCGTTGGTGTATCTCGACTCTGCGAATACGTCTCAAAAACCAAACGCAGTCATTAATGCAATGACAACCTTCATGCAACACGCGTATGGGCCTACAAACAGAAGTGCCTACAAACTTGCATCAGACGCCACCGACGCTTTTGAAGGAGCACGCGCCAAGGTCGCTGCTTTCATCAACGCACCAGCAGTTCATGAAGTGGTGTTCACCAAGAACGCCACAGAGTCACTGAATCTCATCGTTCGTACATGGGGCACACAAAACCTCAACAAGGGCGATGTTGTTGTTCTCACCCATATGGAACACCACGCCAACATTGTTCCTTGGCAAATGCTTGCTGCAGAAAAAGGTTTCACCATCCGTTGGGTGCCACTCACCCAAGACGGACTACTCGACCTCGCCGACCTCGACACACTCCTCACCGGAGCGAAAGCATTTTCTTTCACAGCGATGTCAAACGTGCTCGGCACAATTAACCCAGTCAAGGAACTATGCGCGCGTGCTCACAAACATGGCGCTATTGCGATTGTCGATGGTTGCCAATCAGTTCCGCACATGCATACCGACGTTCAAGAGTGGGACGCAGATTTTGTTGTGTTCAGCAGTCACAAAATGGTGGGGCCGTCTGGTATCGGCATCATGTGGGGACGCGAAAAGATCCTCGAGGCAATTCCACCATTTCTCGGTGGCGGCAACATGATTTCCGATGTCAAGCTCGAAGGCTTTACATGCGCAGAACTTCCAGCAAAGTTTGAAGCAGGCACTCAGCCAATCATCGAAGCAATCGGTCTTGGAGCTGCGGTTGATTACCTCTCCGCACTTGGCATGCACAACGTTCGCCAACACGAACGTGACATCACTCGTTACGCACTCGACACACTGACTGCACGTTTCGGTGACGACATTGTCATCCATGGCAGTCGCAACGTTGAAGTTCGTGGAGCCACACTCAGCTTTGCGTTCCGCGATGTTCACCCTCACGACGTCAGCCAAGTACTAGACCAACACAACGTGTGCGTGCGTGCCGGTCATCACTGCGCAAAGCCACTCATGCGCCTCCTCGGTGCCAACGCCACTGTTCGTGCCAGCTTTTACCTGTACAACACCCCTTCTGAAGTAGATGCTCTCGGTGACGCATTAGCCGAGGCAGGAGACTTCTTCACCCTCTAACCTGTGAAGCGGAGATACCAATGCCTGGCTTAGAAGACCTATATCGCGAGATCATTCTCGATCACTACAAGAACCCACGCAACCGCGGGTCGCTCGAGCCACCTGCTGTGCGCAGTGAAGGCCATAACCCTTTGTGTGGCGACGAGATCGAAGTGTTTCTTACTGTCGACAATGGCATCATCTCCGATATCAAAATCGGTGGACAAGGATGCTCCATTAGTCAGAGTTCTGCATCCATGATGAGTGCAGCAGTGAAAGGCAAACCAGTTGCTGAAGCTCGCGCACTCATCCACCGCTTCAAGCACATGATGTCCATCGATGAAGACGGCGAACCAGATACCTCGGCACCACTTGGCGACCTCGAGGCATTGCAAGGCGTCGTGAAGTTCCCTGTGCGCATCAAATGTGCTGTTCTGTCGTGGAATACATTGGCCGAAGGCCTTGATATCGCTGCCGAATAAGGCAACAGCGGTAGTGACGGCATTTGCTGCTCACCCACAATTAGTCTCTATCTCACGATGAAACCCTCCACTCGCATCGCCGCCATCACATTGGCCATCACTTCTTTTATCTCTTCTGGTGTTGCAGTAGCTGCAGATGGCACCGACACCACATTGCCGACGTCGCAAGAGACAGTCGTTGTCGACACTTCTTCTCCGGTTACTACCACCACGTTGCCAAAACTCCTTGCACCGCCGCGTAACAAGATTGCTATCGCATTTGTCAAAGTGGTACTCAGCGAACAACGTGTGTACGCCTACAACAAGCGTCGGCGTCTCATTGCGTCATTCCCTGCATCAACAGGCGCCGACGACACAACACCCGTTGGCCGGTTCAAGGTCTTTTCAAAATCTGCTCAGGCCTACTACTCGCCTAACCCAGGCGAACGCATGAAGTTCATGACTCGATTCACGAAAGGCCGCGAAGGCGACAACATCGGCTTCCACGGCATCCCGTACCGTGTCACGCGTAAAGGCGATATTCCGTTGTACACGCCGCTCGGCATCACCCCTGTCTCACACGGCTGTGTTCGCCTAAAGGTCTCTGATGCCAAATGGCTCTTTCAGAACATGCCTCTTGGCGCTGAAGTGCTCGTCGTTCGCACTCGGAGATGACAACCCACCAGTTGGGTAGTAGTTTTCTCGTAGAAGTTTCAAGGGGGAAATTCCATGGTTCAGCGCGCAACTTTCAAGTCATTTGAAGAGTCCACAAAAGAAGAGTGGGCCAACATCATGGTGTGTATTCAAGACACACAAGCCATGGTGGCCGACCGTGTCATCGAGCAATTGAAAATGCTCGAACTTGATCAAGGTGGATTCCCAGTGAACCGTCTTGAGCATTGTCTGCAAACAGCAACACGCGCAGAAAGAGATGGTCGCGATGCCGAGTACATCATGTGCTCACTCATCCACGACATTGGCGACAA
>DAISXE010000063.1:0-7089 GCA_036826015.1 Ilumatobacteraceae bacterium | reverse complement strand
GCAGGCGCAACCGCTGAAGTTGCGCGACGTGGACGCGCATTTGCAGCACGATCTGCCAATCGAGAATCAAGTGCAAGACGACCAGACAGAGCGCGTTCAAGGTTGAGAATTATGGGTTCCCATTCAATATCGCCGTGCGGACTTGTGACTCGAAATTCAGAAGCGGCCATTCCTTGTTCGTCAGAGTGTGCTTCTGCGCCGAGAACATCAAGACTGTGCAATGCCAAGACGCCAGCAACTTTGCTGAAAGTTCCTGGTCGGTCTGGGCTGACCACGGTGACACGATCATGCTCGGTCCGAATTTGCAATTCTCCCGTCGCCATCATTTCGAGAACTCCAGCATCTGGAAAAAGTCGCCACATCACTTCCTGCACGTCGCCGCCACCGAGAACATGACGGGAACGTTCAACGAGCAGAGCCACAAGTTCTGCTTTCCACTCACTCCAGGCAGATGGACCAGTAGCTAACGAGTCTGCTTGAGTCAGAGCGTGAAGCAAATCCAAGACAAGAGTTGAACCCAACTTGTTTGTCACCATCGTGATTGTTGCATCGTCGGACAAATCACGCCGCGTTGCGGTGTCTGCCAACAACAAGTGATGCTCAATTAAAGAGATCACCACTGCAGTATCAGCATCATTTAGACCCATGCGTGGACCGATGGTGGCAAACATCTCTACGCCTACTTCAGTGTGGTCTCCTGGATATCCCTTACCAATGTCGTGAAACAGTGCGCCAATCACTAATAAGTCTGGGCGTAATACGCGATGCACTAATTCAGCCGCGTTTGCAACTGTCTGCCATAAATGACGATCCACCGTGTAACGGTGAAACGCATTTCTCTGTGGCTTACTACGTACAGGAGCCCATTCCGGGAGTACTCGGACAAGCAAATTGCGTTGGTCTAATGCTTCCAGCACTGGAATAGCAGCCTGACCTTCTAACAGCAGTGCCACTAAGTCATCACTTGCACCTGCGGGCCATGGGTCTGGCCACACCGGTGAGGCATCTCCTAAACGATCAAGCGAAGATCTATCAATTCGTGCTCCTGCACGCGCTGCCGCCGTGGCCACGCGCAGCAATAGTGTTGGATCCTCGGCAATATCAATGTCTTCTGCAATATGTATTTCACCGTTAATCAACTGCACACCCGGTGCAAGTAATTGAGGCACGGATGATCGATTTACTGGCGGATCTAGTCGTGCCCAGGCTTCGTCGGCAATCCAAGCAACTTTTCTTCCCACTTCAGCAATTGCAGCCATCAGAGCATCGTCTGATGCATAGCGAGCCAGAGCCGCCACCGGAGATTGATCCTCTAAGCGAAGAATTTCACTTGCGCGCGCAGTGTGACGATGTAACGCGACCCGTGCTCCCAGTAAGACTTCATTACAGAGTTCGAGTTGGCGACGATCATCAGCAGATAAATCAAGGCCCGCCATTACTGCCCACTGCAGTGCATGAATGTCGCGCAACCCGCCGAGACCCTCTTTTAAGTTCGGCTCAAGCAAGAATGCAACTTCGCCATCTTTGGCATAGCGATCAAGAATGCGTTGGTGAAGTTCTACTAACCATTCGCGACCACGTTTACGCCAACTCTCTGCAGCGCCATTTATGATCTCTGCACCTAAAGATTGGTTTCCAGCAATCACACGAGCTGTCACAAGCGCGGTGGCTGTATCCAAATCGGTTCCGCACAATTGAATAGTTTCTTTCGGAGTACGAACAGCGTGACCAAGTTTGACGCCTGCATCCCAGATGGGATACCAAATCTTTGATGCAATGTCTGAAACATTCTTTACGGATTTATGCACTAACAAAATATCTAAGTCGCTATGCGGGGAAAGTTCTCTGCGGCCATATCCGCCGACTGCAAGAATCACCAAGTCGTCGGCTTTCTTTTCTCCCGCGATGGCAGCAGTGAAAATTTCAGAGACCCAAGTGTCGGTAGCAGCTGACAATGCTTGGCAGGCACCAAGACCACCAATGGAATGATCCGCAATAATTTCAGCACGCGTAACCATTACGAGATTTTTCCTTCTGCTCGACGGCGCGTCAGAACAGCAGCAGCTTTCCATGCCCCCCAGTTAATTCCCGCCTCGTGTACTTCTTCGCCAAGGTCTTTCCAAGTCAATGGACCAATTGCATATACATCGTCCGGCATTGCTTTTGTTTCAAACTCATCGCGAGTCGGCATTGGTACAGAGTGTCGCTTCATGAGTTCTGTTGCAGGCGCCACGCAAGTGCGTAATACATGCAATGGGTTCTGTCGTTGCTCATCGACATCGGTGGCAAGTAATTGCAACAAAGCGAGTTCTATTTCATGTTCAACGCGGCCAACTACCACAGGCATTTCGGATGCCATCTCATTTGGTACAGCGCCGACACCAAAACGAGTGATCGATGAAATGCGATCTGTCATCCAACCTGGCACAGCATCCATCACAGCGAGATATAGAGCATGGGGATACGGCTCTAACTCAGATGCTGGAGGTTGGTTTGTCATCTTGTTTTTGAGTGTATGGAAAGAAGAAACCCTCTGACCACCACGAAACAAACACGCAACAATTCCTCTGCGCTCTATACCTAGTAAACATGGTGGTATGAGTCGTTCTTTAGTGCTTGCAGGCGGTGGAGTCACGGGTGTGGCCTGGGAAACCGGTGTGCTCATGGGCATGCTCGATGCGGGTTGCGATGTTGTCACCGGAGTCGATTTGGTGGTGGGAACATCCGCTGGGTCCACCGTAGGCGCACAAATACTTTCTGTTGAAAGTCTCGAGGCCTCATACGCACGTCAGATTGACGACAATCATGCAGAGATATCGCCCCAAATTGATCTTGAGTTATTGGCTCTCATCTTTGGCGAACTCGCTGCAGGTGGCACCACCACAGACGAACAACGCATTCGTATCGGAACGCTCGCATTGCAAACACCGACTGTGAGTGAAGAAACCCGCCGCGCTGTCATTGAAAAGCGACTCCCATCTCATGAATGGCCATCCACTCCCCTCATCCTCACTGCAATCGATGCCGTCACTGGTGAATTTGTGACGTGGGACAAACACAGTGGAGTACCACTCATTGATGCTGTGGCATCAAGTTGTGCAGTGCCATCTGTATGGCCGTGCGTGACTATCAACGGCAAGAAGTACTACGACGGTGGATTACGAAATGGAGCGAATGCGTTTTTGGCAGCAGGCCATTCAGAGGTCATAGTGATTGCACCTCAGACAACTGGGCTCTCACCTCTTATTGAAGAAGAGCTTGATCAATTGCGCGCTTCGGGCTCCGTCGTACATCTCATCACTTGTGATGCTGACGCCATTGAAGCAATGGGGCCCAACTCTCTCGATCCTCGGTTTCGTAGGCCAGCTGCAGAACATGGTCGTCGCCAGGGTCGCGCGTTTCGCCTCTAGCGAACTGTTTGCGCCCCGAACGCACCTCATTATCTGAGCAATACGGGCTCGCTAGTACGCTAACTACACCACAGACGGAGCCGATGATGACGTTCAATCCCACACAACCCAAAGACTTTCCAGGAACTATTGGTCGCACACTTGCAGACTCTTCTCCACACTTTCCCGAACATAATTCAGGGAAGGGAAAACCAAATATCTTGATGGTTCTTCTCGACGATGTGGGCTTTGCCGACTTCGGTTGTTACGGAGCAGAAAACGCAACCCCCACCATCGATGCCATTGCACAACGCGGCCTTCGTTTCTCTGGTTTTCACACCACCGCTATGTGCTCCACTACGCGTGCTGCACTACATACTGGACGTAACCATCACTCCGTTGGTGTTGGCTGCTTAGCCAACTTCGATAGTGGTTTTCCTGGCTACCGCGGAAAGATTGCGAAAGAAGCCGGCACATTGGCCGAGATGCTTCGCCCACACGGATACCGCAACTACATGGTGGGTAAATGGCATGTCACGCCGTTAACGGAAACTGGTCCAACTGGTCCGTTTGATGGTTGGCCACTTGCACGCGGCTTCGATCGCTTTTACGGATTTCTCGATGCAGAGACCGACCAGTACAGCCCGGAAGTTGTGCGCGACAACACGCATGTCACCGCCGATGGTACGTACTGGACCGGTTATCACCTCACCGAAGATCTGTGCGACAACGCCATCACATACCTTGCTGAACACACCGCTGGTGCACCTGATGCTCCGTGGTTCATGTTGTTGGCACCAGGTGCATGTCATGCGCCGCATCAAGCACCACTCGACATCATCAATCGTTGTGAGCAGTACTACCTCGACGGATGGGATGCTGCGCGCGAGCGTCGATTGGCAAATCAAATAAAGATTGGTCTTGTACCTCCAGGTACTCAGTTGCCTGCACGTAATGATTTTGTACTTGCTTGGGAAGATATTCCTGTCGAGCAAAAGCCGCTCTTTGTTCGCCTCATGGCTGCATACGCTGCGATGTTGGAACACTTCGATGAAAATCTTGCACGCGTTATTAAGCAGTTAGAAGATTCAGGTCAACTCGACAACACCGTCATCATGGTGATGAGCGACAACGGAGCAAGCCAAGAGGGTGGCCCATGGGGTTTCATCAATGCAATGGGTCCGTTCAACCTCATCCCTGAGACCATTGAAGAAAAGATTGCCAAAGTCGGCGACATTGGTGGCCCAGATACCCACAGCAACTTCCCATGGGGTTGGGCAATGGCTGCCAACACTCCACTGAAGCGTTACAAGCAAAACACTCACTCAGGTGGTATTCGCGATCCATTCGTATTGGCTTGGCCTGGCGTCGTGCCCGACCAAGGTGGCCTACGACATAACTTCTGTCATGCAATCGATCTTGCGCCAACCATTCTCGACATGTTGGGTCTTGAGGCCCCTTCACACATCAATGGCATTCCACAAATGCCTATTGAAGGCCAATCCTTTGCCCCGCTAATTGGCAATGCGCAAGCACTCGTGGAACGTGGTCCCCAATATTTCGAAATGTTCGGTCACAGAGGTTTGTGGTTAGACGGTTGGAAAGCAGTTGCATTCCACCAAATGGGTACACCGTTTGAGAACGACACATGGGAGTTGTACAACCTGAACGAAGATTTCAACGAATGTCATGACCTTGCGCAGGCCGAACCTGAACGCCTCGCTTCCATGATTGAGATGTGGTGGAAAGAAGCAGATAAGCATTCTGTCTTGCCACTAGACGATCGCTTTGCTCCTCGCTTCGCAGAAAACGCAGAGCGTCACACCGGTCAACGCACCAACTTCACCTTCTGGAAAGGAATGGGTCACTTGCCATCAGACGTGGCACCGGACTTACGTAGCCGCTCGTACACCATCTCTGCATTCATTGACGTTCCTAAAGAAGGCTGTGAGGGTGTTTTGGTTTCCCATGGTGACCTCACCAGTGGTTACAGCCTCTTTATTCGCGATGGCCATCTCGAACATGACCTCAACATTGGTGGAAGTCATCAGATGTTGAAATCAGATCGACCAATTACACCAGGGGCACATACTGTTGGCGTACGCATGAAGCGAGTCGGTAACGAAGGAACGCTCACTATGTTCATCGATGATGTTGTGGTCGGAACTATGACTACTAACAACATCTTCTGGATCTTGATCTCATGGTCTGGCCTTGACATTGGACTAGACCGCGGAACACCAGTAAGCGATTACGAATCTCCGTTTTTGTTCACGGGTCATCTCACCAAGGTGGAAATCAATCTTGACAATGATCAAGTACTGGACTTCCACGGTGAAAGTCGTGCCACCATGGCACGCGACTAATTATTTGCGAGCAGTTGCCGGTACTTCACGAAACGGCATCTCACGGTCCAACTGAGGCTCTTTCGGCAGTCCCAAAATCATTTCACCGATGATGTTGCGCTGTATCTGATCCGTGCCGCCACCAATCGAAGTGAAGTATGCATTGAGATGAGAATAATTAGCATCACGTGCAGATGGATTCGCATCGCCATCAAGTGCGCCCTCTGCTCCCAATAGTTCACTGTGCAAATGCCCGGCGTAATGCAAAATGCCCGACATGGCCAACTTGCCGAACGAAGCCAACGGCGAGGATCCACCCGCTTCACTTACAGCTTTTGCCCTGTCGCCGTTCCAGTCATTTACTAAACGCATGCAATACAAACGAGCAAGTTTTTGACGAATCACATGATCGTTTGATTTACCTGCCTGCTGTGCAACTTTCACAAGCGACAAGTCTGGACTTGGAATACTTCCGTGGGCTGCAGATGTTGCACCACCAGGGCCACGTGGACCACGCCGAGAAATACCCATCGCTGCGCGCTCATATGCAAGAGCGGACTGCAAGACCCACCAACCCTTGTTCAAGTCACCCAACAAGTTGGCATGCGGTACGCGTGCATCGGTGATGAATACTTCGTTGAATCGCGAATCACCAGTGGCTTGGCGTAATGGTCGTACTTCAACACCAGGTTGTTTCATGGGGAAATAGAAAAATGAAATGCCACGATGTTTTGGTTGGTCCCAGTCGGTACGTGCAATCAACATGCCAATGTCTGCACCCTTGGCGCCCGACGTCCATACCTTCTGACCATTGATCACCCACTCGTCACCATCTCGCACTGCAGTGGTACGGATGCCAGCCAAGTCGGAACCTGCACCTGGTTCGCTATAGAGCAAACACATCGCTACTTCGTCAAGTAACAATCGACGCACGTATTGCTGCTTGAGTTCTTCGGTACCAAACCCCACCAGCGTTCCTGCCCACAGATTGAATTTGTCTTGACCAGGACCAGAGATGCCCGCTTCCGAAAAGACAGCTTCCACTGCTTCGGCTTCTTCATCATTTAAACCACGACCATAAGAATCCACAGGCCAACGCAGCGCAGCCCATTTAGCATCGACTACTTTTTCACGCCACTCGGCGAGGTCTATGTCTTTGCTCCAGTTATCACGAATGAAATCTCGTGCTTCTTGCACAAGTGCAGATACTGAACTCATTTAGTTCTCCCAGCGGTTGCAGCTAATGCACCAAGACCCACAAAGAGTGTGCCAGATACATAGCGTTGGATAAATGGCAATGTCTTTCCTCGTAATAGCAGGTGCCGTAATCCACTTGCCATCAGAGAATACGAACC
>DAISXE010000062.1:0-7152 GCA_036826015.1 Ilumatobacteraceae bacterium | reverse complement strand
CACAATTCTTGACGAACACGTTCTTCCATTGCAGGAATTGTGTCGAGTTCGTTTTCGCCCACGTTCACCACAGCAAGCACGCGGCGGTTGGTGAGAAGGAAATGTGGTGCAAGTGCTTCACGGTCATCGGCAGATAATCCGGCGCGATAGAGCGGCATTCCTTCTGCGAGTGCGTCGTACGCCTTTTGCAAGAGCGCAGCTTCTTCTTGGTTGCCTTTATCTACGCGAGCAGTTTTCTTCACGCGGTTAAGGCGTGTCTCGACGGTTTCAAGATCTGCAAGTGCAAGTTCAAGTTCAACAACGCGCAGATGCTCGAGCGGATCGTCCGGGCCAGGCACGTCGTCGTCTTTGAATGCGCGAAGCACGTACACAATGGCATCGACCTCGCGAATGTTGGCGAGGAACTTGTTTCCCAGGCCTTCACCTTTGCTGGCGCCTTCAACGAGTCCACCAATGTCGACCACTTGAACCGAAGCGTGAATGATGCTTTTTGTTTTCGACATCTCTGACAATGCGAGCAAGCGATTGTCGGGAACCTTGGCGACGCCGATGTTCGGATCCTTCGTGGCAAAGGCATAGGGAGCAGCCAGCGCACCACCTCCCGTGAGGGCGTTGTAGAGCGAGGATTTACCTGCATTGGGGAGACCGACGAGACCGAAACATTCCATGAGGGGATTGACGCTACCTGTGTGGGGTTGGGGCTGGGAATTGTTACTATGGCCGTAGTGCAAATACCCCCGAGGGATCCCTTGGGCAAAGTACCCAAAAGGACGCCCCCGTGACCTCATTCGATCTAGACCTCAGTAAGTACAGCCTCGGCTGGAGCGATGAAGTCGAATATGCCTTTGCGCCCGAGAAAGGCCTCTCTGACAGGGTTGTCGAGCAGATCTCCTGGTGGAAGGGCGAACCAAAGTGGATGACTGAGATGCGCCTGCGCAGCTTGAACATCTTTGATCGCAAGCCAATGGCTCCGTGGTTTGCCACCAACATGCCAGACATCGATTTCCAAGACATCTTTTATTACCTCAAGCCGGCAACTGCTCAGGTAGACGAATGGGATGACCTTCCCGAGCAAATGAAGCTCACGTACGAGAAGTTGGGAATTCCCGAAGCAGAGCGCAAATACCTGGCCGGCGTGACGGCACAGTACGAATCAGAAGTTGTATTCCACCGCAACCGTGACGACTTGGCTGAACAGGGAATCTTGTTCTGCGACATGGACACCGCTCTTCGTGAATACCCAGACTTGGTAAAGCAGTACTTCGGAACTGTTATTCCTCCTGGTGACAACAAGTTCTCTGCATTGAATACTTCAGTGTGGTCTGGTGGATCATTCATTTACGTACCACCAGGTGTTGAATGCGAAATGCCACTGCAGGCGTATTTCAGAATTAACTCTGAGAACGCTGGTCAGTTCGAGCGCACACTCATCATCGCCGACGAAGGTTCCAAAGTTCACTACATCGAAGGTTGCTCGGCTCCCGTGTACACCAGCGATTCATTGCACTCTGCTGTTGTTGAAATCATCGTGAAGCCAAGTGCACACGTCACCTACACAACAATTCAGAACTGGTCACCAAACGTGTACAACCTTGTTACCAAGCGTGCGCGTGTTGAAGCAGAAGGCCACATGGAGTGGATCGACGGAAACATCGGTTCCAAGCTCACCATGAAGTATCCAAGTGTGTATTTGGTTGGACCAAAAGCAACTGGCGAAGTGTTGTCTGTTGCATACGCCGGCGCTGGTCAGCATCAAGATGCTGGTGCAAAGATGGTGCACGCAGCTCCAGAAACCACATCAAAGATTGTGTCGAAGTCAATTAGTAAGGACGGCGGCATCACTGCATACCGTGGCCTTGTACGTATTGACGAAGGTGCATATGGCTGTAAGAGCCACGTGCAGTGCGACGCACTCATCTTGGATGACCAAAGCGAGAGCCGCACATTCCCGTACATGGAAGTGGGCGCAAAAGACGCAGAGATCGGTCACGAGGCCACTGTGTCAAAGATCGCCGACGAGCAGTTGTTCTATCTCATGAGTCGTGGACTCACTCAAGAAGCAGCCATGAGCATGGTGGTGAACGGATTCATCGAACCCGTAACCCGTACATTGCCTATGGAATACGCAGTTGAGTGGAGCCGCCTGATTGAACTGCAGATGGAAGGATCCATCGGCTAACTCAGCTGATGTTGTCTTGCCATGCCGATGCGTACTGAGTGCAAGCATTACGAAAGCCGCACCTATGCAAATGGTGATGCGGTGCGCAAATGCAATGTAGACAATGCGCCCGATGCTCCGTGGCGTTGCCCTGAACCGTGCGACAAGTTCGAACGTCGATTGGCAGATGTTGCGTGGGTACATGGTTCGGCAGTGCCGCCTCCGACACCACCAGAAGTGCCGGGTCTCGACGATGGATCTGCAGCAGCAGTTCTTGACGCTGCAGAAGAGATTGTGAATGCCATTGGATTATCCATCCTTGAAGATTTAGAAAAAGAAAAAGCAAAGCGCCGTTGGTGGCGCCGAAAGAAATCGTAAGAAGAGAACTGATGTCACTTGCCCCCCTCATGCCAAGCACAGATGAAGAAATCTGGCGCTACAGCCGTATTGCTGAACTAGACCTTGCTGCGTACGCACACGGTCATCTACGTACCGAAACAGTAGGTGCCGACTCTGTGCGTGTTGCCGATTCATTGGCCGGCATTGCCATGGTGACGCCACCCGATGTATTTGCAGAACTCAATGGTGAAAATGCCGTCACTGTTTCATTGCGAATTCCTAAAGGTGTCATTCTTGAAGAAGCGATTCACATCGTGCATCACGTGGATGCAGATGGAATTGTTGCCTACCCGCGACTCGTTATCGATGCAGAAGAAAACTCTGAAGTCACAGTCATCGAAACGTTTGTTTCGGCTGATGCCATTCATTCGTTGGTAGTTCCTGTTCTTGAAGTACGCACTGGTAAAGCAGCGCGCGTGAATTACTTGGCCATCAATCAATTGGGCCTCAACACGTGGCAGATCGGCCATCAGCAATCAGTGGGTCATCGTGATTCCACGACGCGTCTGGCAACAGTTGCCCTCGGTGGCGACTATGCACGTATGCGCACCGAAGTGCGTTTAGTAGAGCAAGGCGCGTCGGCCCAGCAAGTGGCTTTGTATTTTGCTGGCGGGACACAGATGCACGACTTTCGCACATTGCAGATTCACGAAGCACCACGTACCCATAGCGACTTGTTGTTCAAGGGGGCCGTGCGAGACACCGCCCGCAGCGTGTACACCGGCCTCATTCACATCAAGCCAAACGCGGCGCATTCACAGGCTTTCCAAACCAACCGCAACCTCACGCTCAGTGAAGGCGCATGGGCCGAAAGCGTGCCCAACCTTGAAATTGAAACCAATGAAGTGAAGTGCAGCCATGCCAGCACCGTTGGTTCAGTGGATGAAGACCAAAAGTTTTACTTGGAAAGCCGTGGTGTTCCGCCAGAGATTGCTGAACGCCTCATCGTGTTCGGGTTCTTCAATGAAGTTATAGATCGTTTGCCGAAGGCTGCAGACGTTGAATCTTTGCGAGCTGCTGTCAACCACAAACTGAATCCAGAAGGCGATGTCGCACAATGACAAATATTGGAAAATTCTCTGAGTTCGAATCTGGCGTTGCCAAGAAAGTAAAAGTTGATGGTGTAGCAGTTGCTGTTGTGCGTATCGACGATGAAATCTTTGCCATCGCCGACAAGTGCAGCCATGCAGACGTGTCATTGTCTGATGGCGTGGTGTGGTGCGAAACAAAGCAACTTGAATGCATCAAGCACGGAAGCGCATTCAACTTGGTCACGGGTGTTCCCGATACCTTGCCAGCCACACAGCCAGTCGCTGTATATGAAGTGTCGGTAGTCAATGACGAAGTAAACGTCAGTCTGAAGGGTGGCAAATAATGAGCACTCTTGTTATTAAGGGACTGCACGCTGAAGTTGCAGGAAAAGAAATTTTGAATGGCATTGATCTCACGGTTCAGTCAGGTGAGGTGCACGCCATCATGGGGCCAAACGGCGCCGGCAAATCAACCTTGTCTGCAGTCATTATGGGAAAGTCTGGCTACACGGTTACCGCTGGTTCAGTCACTCTCGATGGAGTTGACATGCTGGCATTGCCTACTTGGAAACGTGCGGTTGCCGGTTTGCATTTAGTAATGCAGTACCCAACTGAAGTGCCTGGTGTTCACGCAGATCAGATGCTCGCCGAGGCACTCACTTCTCGCCAACGCGACACCGCTGGTATGGCTGCTCGCATTACGCAAGAAGCTGGTCGAATCAATATGGATCCAGAACTTGTAACGCGCGCGCTGAACGTTGACCTTTCCGGTGGCGAGAAGAAGCGTAACGAAACCATGCAGTTAGGTGTGTTGGAACCAAAGTTTGCGATTCTCGACGAATTGGACTCTGGCCTCGACATTGACGCATTGCGTGATTGCGCACGACGCGTAGAAGCTGCTTCAAATGAAAACAATCTGGGAGTGCTTGCAATCACTCACTATGTTCGTTTGTTTGAAGAGTTGAAGCCAGATGTGGTGCACATCTTGGTGGCTGGGCGCATTGTTGCAAGTGGCGGGCCTGAATTGGCCGATCAGCTTGAGATAGACGGCTACGCAGCTTTCGTCTAAACAGTTCATCTGCGCAGATGTAACTCGTTGCGTCTAGGGTGACCTTCGGAACGGGGGCTCCATGTCGCAGACTGCAACACGCGTATATCTAGGCAAGAAGGACGCTTTTCCTGGTTGGTGGGTCGTTGGCGGTTGTTTCGCAATCTTGTTCTTTGGTTCTTCCCTTGGCTTTTACGGCATGGGCGTGTATCTCAATGCATTTTCAAAAGAGTTTGATTGGAATATTTCGTCGCTCTCTGTTGCAACAACTTTCTTTTTCCTCGTTGGCGGATTATGGAACGTGGTTGTTGCACGCTTGATGGCTCGATTTGATGTGCGCTACATCATCTACGGCGGTGCAATCGTGGGGGCAGGCTCCTTGTACATGCTGGGTCATGTCACGCAGAAGTGGCACTTGTTTCTTGTGTACGGAGTATTTGCGATTGCGTGGTCTTCAAGTGGCTTAACGGCAGCAACAACAGTGGTCACGCGTTGGTTTCACACTCAACGGGCGTCGGCTATTGCGGCTGCATCTTCAGGACTGTCTGTTGGTGGCATCGTGCTCACACCAATCGTGAAAAAACTTATCGACGCACGCGAAGTAAGTGGTGCAAGTTGGATTCTTGCTCTCATGTGGTTGGTCGGAATGTCGCTTCCTACGTTTCTACTCATTCGCCCTGATCCGTTGGAATTGAATTGGATGCCAGATGGTGAACCAAAACTCGATAATCACATTTCCGAACTACCGGGCACAGAACTTCAAGTCGCCATTAGGACAAAGTTTTTTTGGATTGTCACCATTGGTTATGTCTTGGTGATGGGAAGCCAAGTGGGTGCAATTCAGCAGATTGTGAAGCTGGTAGAAGAGCGAACAACGCCTGGAACTGCCGCACTCGCAACATCTGTTTTGTCTGGCTCAAGTGTTGTCTTTCGCTTGGTTGGTGGACGAATCATTCCAAAATTTCCGTTAGCGAAGTTCATGGTATTCATTGCCGTACTGCAGGGGACCGGAATCATTTTGATTGGCCAAATGGAGAACACCATTTTGTTGTTCTGTTCCATCGGGCTTTTTGGCGCCATGGTGGGAAATGTATTGATGATGCAGTCGCTACTCATCGCACAGCGTTTCGGAGTGAAGGATTATGCACGCATCTCTGCGCGTTCTGGATTGATTTCTCTCACGGGTACCGCTATCGGGCCAATTCTCATTGGAAGCATTCGTGACGCTTCAGGCAACTACACCGTTCCGTATTTAGTTGCCGGATGTATTTCTCTGATTGGCGCTGCACTGTTTACGCAGAGCGGACCAGCAGAATCCGAGTACTAGAAGGTCATTGCTCGCAAGCGACGGATGCGCTCGTCTGTTGCAGGGTGAGTGGAGAACAAACGAGACACATTCACTCCACTGCCGCGACGCGCGTGCATTTCGGCAAGTGGATTATGAATGTATGCCTGGGCTTGGGCAGGCGCGACCATCATTGGTTTCGACAAAGCAAGTGCCTCAATTTTCTCTAGTGCAGTGGCAAGCGTTTGCCCCGTGCCGAGAAGTTCAGCTGCGCCACGGTCTGCTTCAAATTCGCGACTACGAGAAATTGCCATTTGCATGAGTCCTGCAGCCATGGGAGCAACAAGAGAGATCAACAAGATGGCCATCGGGTTGGCTCTGTCTTCGTCATTGCGGCCACCACCGCCACTAAACATGCTGGCAAACATGGCCATTTGTGCAATAGAAGAAATAGCGGTTGCAATTGCGGCTGCGACAGAGCCAATGAGAATGTCTCGATTTCGCACGTGCATGAGTTCGTGAGCCATGACGCCTTCGACTTCTTCACGTGTCATGGATTGCAAGAGGCCAGTTGTTGCACAGACAACTGCTTTATTTGGGCCGCGACCAGTTGCAAATGCATTTGGCTGGTCAGCAGGGGAGACGGCGACACGTGGCATGGGTAAGCCTGCGCGCTGCGATAAGTCTCGGATCATGCCGTAGAACTCAGGATGGTCGGCTTCTGTGATTACTTGTGCATTCGCAGATTTCAGAGCAAGCGAATCACTAAACCAATATGAACCACCCACCATCACGAGGGCAAGCATGAGGCCGATCATGACAGAACTGGAACTTCCGCCACCCAAGAGGCCGGCTATGCCCACGATGAGGCCGCCCATGGATGCGAGAAGGATTGTTGTCTTGAACGTGTTTTTAAACATGATGAGCACAATGTAGACGCTCGTAGGCTGTCATGTATGTCGGAGGAAAAAGTTCACCCCAATGTTGCTCGGGTTACTCAGGCTGCACGCGGTGCAGGCCTAGAGATTGAGGTGCGTAAGTTTCCTGAAGGAACAAAGACGGCGCAGGATGCCGCCGATGCAATTGGTGTCACTGTGGGCCAGATTGTGAAGAGTCTGGTGTTCGGTGTAGATGACGAAATCGTGATGGCGCTCGTGAGCGGAGTGAATCAGTTGGACGAGAAGAAATTGGCTGCTGCTGCAGGCGGTGCAAAGTGCAAGCGCGTTGACGC
>DAISXE010000061.1:0-7170 GCA_036826015.1 Ilumatobacteraceae bacterium | reverse complement strand
TTGAAAGGTGGCCGCCGATTCCTTCAGCCTCATGATTCGCACGCGACACCATGACGGCGGCGTTCCATCGAATGAATGCTCGAATGCGACGTTCCAGGTGTTCGTCACCAGGAAACCACGGTTGATCTTCAGAAGTGATGGTGTTGACGTATGGAGTAGAGACCGCGTCGGGAAAATCAACGTTCGTGCGTTGTGCTCGTTCGAGAAGTCGGGCCAACAAATATCGCGCACGCGAAGGGCCATGAACGTTGACAACAGAGTCAAGTGAGTCGAGCCATTCTTGAGTTTCACCTGGGTCGACATCGGGGAGTTGATGCATGGAGCCGTCGAAAATCACATGTGTATTCTCTCACGAATTATGGGTAATGCCCGTCGCGGGTACCCAGATGGTGAACAATCGTAGGTATGGAAGTTTCCGATGAGGTTTTGGTCATCTACACAGATGGCGCGTGTTCGGGAAACCCGGGGCCAGGTGGATGGGCGTGGGCAGTAGCTCCGACTGGCGAAGTGAACGACAGCGGTGGTGAACCACATTCAACGAACCAGCGCATGGAAATCATGGCTGCGTTTGAGGCATTGAAAACGTTTGAGAACGATCCACGCATTATTCGCATTGTGGCGGATTCCAATTATGTCGTGAAATGTTTCAACGACGGATGGTGGCGTGGATGGCATGCGCGTGGTTGGCGTAACTCGCAGCGTCAACCGGTGGCTAACCGCGACCTGTGGGAACCGTTTATTGAAATGGTGTTGGACCGTGGGCGAGTGGAATTTGAGTGGGTGAAAGGCCACAGTGGCGACAAGATGAATGATTTTGTTGACGCTTTGGCTGTGGCACATACCCAGAAGTAAGCAATTTGGCGCTTCGGTTGGCAACTTGGCGTTGTGATTGCCTAGCCTTACCCCCATGGAAATTAAAGGCGTAAGCGCAATTGTCACAGGTGGAGCATCCGGTATCGGAGCAGCTTCTGTTCGTCTCCTTGCAAAAGGTGGAGCAAAGGTCGTCATCGCCGACCTTGATCGCCAGCAAGAAGTGGGCGAAGCATTAGCAAAAGAAGTGGGCGGAGCATTTTGCGCCGTAGACGTGACGAACACTGATGACATCATCAACGCAGTGGAGATGGCAAAGTCCATGGGCCCACTTCGCGTTCTTGTTAACTCAGCAGGTATCGGTTGGGCACAGCGCACCATCGGAAAAGATGGTCAGTACGAGTCAGCAGCAAACATCGAGGCATTCAAAAAAGTTATTGCTATCAACTTGGTAGGTACTTTCGATGCAATTCGTATTGCTGCAACAGCAATGAGCCAGACAGAACCACTTGAAGACGGAGAGCGTGGAGCAATCGTCAACATCGCATCGGTTGCTGCATTCGACGGTCAGATTGGCCAGAACGCATACTCTGCTTCAAAGGGCGGCGTTGTTGGTCTGACATTGCCAGTTGCTCGTGATCTTTCTGCAAGTGGCATTCGTGTCAACACAGTTGCTCCTGGTCTTATCGACACACCTATCTACGGACAAGGCGATCAAAGCGAAGCATTCAAGGCACAACTTCAAAAGGGTGTTCTTTTCCCTCAGAAGCTTGGAAAGCCAGAACAACTTGCATCCATGGTGCTTGAGTGCGTCACTAACAGCTACATGAATGCTGAGACCATCAGAGTTGACGGTGGCATTCGTATGCCGCCTAAGTGAGCATCGTTTTTCATAACGATCCATTCACGCCGTTCGACCGGCAACCAATCATCGCGCACGACACCCTGAGCTTCGGCTCGGGGTTTCGTCGTTCTGTAGCCATCCCTCACGCGTATCTGCCAGTACCAGCCGATGCTGCTCGGTTACGTGTTGCCGCGCGATCTTTAGAAATTGAGCAATGGGTGTCGCATCATGATGCAGATTGGGAACCAACAATTGAAATGAAGCGGGCATTGATTCAGGAACGGCCTGATGAAGTTGTGGCGATGTTGCCCGGTGCCGAAGCCGCTTGTGAAGAAGTAGCGCATGGCGTCATGAGATCCATTGGTGTTGCGCCCACTGATGCCCGTGGTATTGATGCGCTGGTTGAAGCGGCAATGTGCGTGGCTGATGATCTGTGCGTTCTTATTCCTGATGCAGAGGGAATGCCGCGATTAGTGGCTGCAGTGTTGTGTTCGCCCAATAGGTGGCGTTTGGCCGAGAAGTTGGGTGGCACGATGGCATCAATCCATGTGCCTGTTGCCCGCTACGACGTCGACCTTGATTCGCCAGTGAATGCAGTGCTGAAACGTTTGAACGTGGACAAGCCGATGTGGAGAACAAACTGGGGAATCAGTAATCATCCGTCGCTATTTCAGCCCGATGTGCCGCCGATTACGCCAGAAATAGACATTGCAGATATGTGGTTTCGCACTGAATGGCAAACGTTGCGTCGCCTTCCGGAAACGGGCGCCATTTTGTTTACTATTCGCACCTATGTGGAGAAGTTGAGCGATTTCGTGTCTCGTGATTATGCAGTGGTGCATGACATCGGAGACATCGTCAACAAAGTTCGAGAAGATGTTGCGCAGTACAAGAGCATTGCGCCTTACCGCGAACGCATCTTCGAATACTTAAGCCTGCGCTAGTTACTACGTGGTGTAGTCGGCGTTGATGCGAACGTAACCATCGGTGAGATCGCATCCCCACACAGTGGCGGAAGCTGTACCAGTCGCTAGTGACACATGAATAGTGACATCGGCACCACGCATGTATTCACTGAGTTGCGCAAGACCTGATTCATTCACCTGAGTGGGGTACACCTCTTGAGCGCCAAACCGAATAACAACTTTTTCCTGGTCAATGTCGGTGTATTGGCTGCATTTGCCCACCGCCATAGCAACGCGACCCCAGTTGGGGTCTGCGCCATGCACTGCAGTTTTCACCAGTGGTGAATTCACGATCGCTTTAGCCACGGTCTTTGCTTGTTCTGTGTCGCGGGCGTTATCTACAAGGACTTCGATCAGGGTTTCTGCACCCTCGCCATCTCTGGCGATTGATTTTGTGAGGTGTAGAAGTACTTCATGAAGTGCGGTTTCAAACGCTGCAATGTCAACTGACCCCGCTGCACCATTGGCGAGAATGATTGCCGTATCGCTAGTGCTTGTGTCTGTATCTACAGACACACAGTTCAGAGTGCGATTGATGACGGAACGAAATGTGGAGTCGAGTAGCTGCGGTTCAATTGCTGCGTCGGTGAACACCATTGCAATCAGGGTCGCCATGTTGGGCTCAATCATTCCCACACCTTTAGCAACACCCACGATGCGAGCAGAAGAGCCGGCCACCGATGCAGATGCAATCTTGTGCACCGTGTCGGTTGTCATGATTCCGCGCGCAACTTCTTCTGCGTCATTGTCTGGCAATGGAGAGGGGAGACCAGCGATACCTGCACGGATGTTTTCGATGGGATACTGACGGCCAATCACGCCGGTGGATGCAATCAGGACATCTTGTTCGTTTAGGCCGAGTCGCGCTGCAACACTGCGAGTAATTTCCTCAGCATTACGAGTTCCTTCTGCCCCAGTGGCCACATTGGCGTTCTTTGAAATGACCACAACTGCTTGTGCGGCGAGATCTGCAACATGAGAGCGCGAAATCACCACACTTGGTCCGGCAAAACGGCTTTGAGTAAAAACACCAGATGCAGCACATGGGCGATCGGACGCCACAACAGTGAAGTCTTGAGAGGAATCCTTCACGCCAACATTGGTGACGTAGGAATGAAAGCCGGAGGGGAGTGCTGTAGTCACAACAATTGTGTTTAGCACTCCGAGGCCTCTGTTGGGGGTTTAGATTTGGATTGTGCGTACTTTCATCGTGAACGGAACTGTGGTCAATGCCAATGGGCGAGCAGATGCCGACATTGTGGTGGAAGGTGAGCGCATCGTTTCGGTGATGCCGCGCGTAGGTGGCGGAGCCCAGCCAGGACCAAATGACACAGTGATCGATGCTTCTGGTTGCTTAGTGGTGCCAGGGGGTGTGGACGCTCATGTGCACATGCAGCTCGATACGGGCACGATGACTTCGTCTGACACATTTGAGACCGGAACGATTGCTGCTGCGCACGGTGGCACCACAACCATCATCGACTTTGCTGAACAGCGCCTAGGTGGCAATGTGCTTGCTTCGTTCGAACAACGCATGGCAGAGGCTGAGTCGCAATGTGTTGTGGACTGGGCGTTGCACCAAGTTCTCGGTGGCGTCAATGAGCAATCTCTCATCGATGCTCGTTCGCTGATTGAACGAGAAGGAGTTGCCTCCATCAAATTGTTCATGGCGTATCCAGGTCGTTTGTATTCAGACGACGGCCAGATTTTGCGCGCACTGCAGATGTGTGCAGACACCGGAATGATGGCCATGGTGCATGCAGAAAATGGTTTAGCCATTGATGTACTCATCGAGCAAGCAATTGCAGCAGGGAATACTTCGCCAGAGTTTCACTCACGAACGCGACCACCGGAACTTGAAGCTGAAGCGGTGCATCGTGCATCTGTCTTGGCACGAGTTGCAGGAAATGCACCGTTGTACATTGTGCACCTCTCTAGTTCGCATGCAATGCGTGAAGTCACGGAAGCGCGCGCACGGGGAACCAATATTTTTGCTGAGACATGTCCGCAGTATTTACATCTGTCTTTAGAAGATCACTTGGGTCAAGGCTGGCCAGACGGTGCTGCGTTTGTGTGCTCCACTCCGTTGCGCAGTAAGCACGAACATCACCAGGCAGATTTGTGGGAAGGATTGCGCATCGATGAATTAGCAGTGGTGAGCACCGACCATTGTCCGTTCTGTTTGCGCGAACAAAAATTGGCGAACGGCGAGTTCTTCAACAAGGTGCCAAATGGCATTGGTGGAGTTGAGCATCGCATGGACCTCGTGTATCAGGGCGTCGTTGCCGGCCACATCAGCATCGAGCGATGGGTAGAAGTGTGTGCCACCGCGCCAGCGCGTTTGTTTGGGTTGCCAACAAAGGGCTCTTTGAACGTCGGAAGCGATGCAGACATTGTGGTGTACGACCCACAGAAGACTCATGTATTGAGCGCAGCAACGCATCATATGAACCTTGACCACTCCGCCTATGAAGGTGTTGAAGTAACTGGTGGCGTTCGCACAGTGCTTTCACGCGGTGAAGTCATTGTTGATGGCGAACAATTCCTCGGTCGAAAAGGACGTGGAAGATATTTACGCCGCGAAGTTTCGCAGCACGTTCGTTAAGCGAAACGTTTTACCAAGTTCTCGAGTGTCTTCTCTATCGCAATTCCATTTGCTTGCGGAGACTTGCGTAATTTCAAAACGAATGGCGACTTCGATGTGTTCCAATCGAATTGCTCGGTGACTTTGGTGCCACCTTCAACTGGCTCGAGGATGTAACGCCAGATGTGTCCGCCAAAGTGACGCCATGCAATCTGTGTACCCTCAGCGAATTCCACGACTGTGTTGGTGATCTTGTAGGGAAGACCGATTTTCATCTTCATGCCAAATGTTGCATTCAGTGTTAGTCGCTCAGGTGCATCGAGTTGTGCTGACTGAATTGACCCAGAGCCATCTATTTCTTGATGACGTCGAGGGTCGGCGAGGAGGTCGAAGATTGCTTGTGCAGGAGCAGGCACAACGGTGGATCGAGAAACGATTTTGGCTGGGTCAATTTTTGTCATGACTGAAGTGTTACCCATTCGGCAACTGATTCGGCGCATCGTCTCCCTGAGTACATAGCCCCTTGAATAGAAGCGGTGTCTCGATGGTCTCCGCACACGAACATGCCCTCGCCTAACGCGACGCGTTCATGAGGATTGAAGGGCGATGTTTGACCTGGTTGGCCATGGGGAATGCGATACGAGCGAAGATGACGCCATTCATCGACTTGTGCGCCCCACCAGCCGCGCAGTTGACGACGGGCGGCGGCCTCAATGTCTCCGTCTACGAGTCCGGGAAGAGCAGCTGCAATGAGATGTTGTCCGTGAGGTGCGTAATGAGGCGATACCTGTGACATCACCGCAACGTTGTACACGGGTCCGTGTCCCTCGCCGTCGAGGACAATGTATGAACCTTCGATGGGTGAGGTTGGTGCTGCAAAGTACACAGCTCCGGCAGCTTGCGAAGCTACGGCGGGCAGAGAAAGAAGTGACGATGCAGCGGGTCCTTCTGTTGCGACAACAATTGCGCGCGCTGAAATTGTGTGGCCATTTTCAAGAGTGACAGAACCTGGAGTTGTTGACATGACACGCGTGTTCAGATGAATGGGTGTTGAGTGCAGCGATTGAGCAAGTTGTTCAGTGATGCGTCCCATGCCATGAGCAGGAACTGCGGAGTCACCCACGGCAAGTGTGCGGAAAATGACGTCGAACATTCGTCGCGATGCTTTTAGTTGCGGATCGAGTTGGATGCCGCCGACTAATGGTCGAAAGAAGCGATTGATCATGGTGTCGCTAAATCCCAATTTCTTGAGTGATTCCATGGTTGAGATGTCGGTGCCACGCAGCAGATCTTGCGGGTTAGCTCGTTTTAGTTTTGCGCGTAACAACGCGATGCGCATTTTGTCGCCAAGTGTGCCGATTGGCGCAAATGACGTGGATGCCAATGTTTTTGGACGCCGAAATGGATCTCCAACAATGGAACCTTTGCCTTCTCTCCAAACGATGGCGCCGGGCTCGAATGTTTGTAAGTCAAGCGCGGGGATATTGAGATGACGATGAATCTCTGGATAACCAGTAAGAAGAACTTGAAACCCACGATCAAGAATGAATCCGTCGACGTTGTCGCTACGGACGCGACCCCCTACACCGTCAGATGCTTCGAGAAGTATCGCCGAGATGCCGCGTTGTTCGAGAACTCGTGCAGCAGTGAGCCCAGCAAGACCCGCGCCGACAATGACGACGTCGGCTTGTGACGGAAGGGGAGGCGTGCTCACTTGTTCAGTAATGCGCGAAGTGCAGATTCAAGCGTGGGATGTGCGAATTGAAATCCATCACTTGAAAGAACTGAAGGCACAACTCGTTGACCGGTGAAGAGCAACGCGTTTGCGAGTTCGCCGCCGAGTAGCAGTTTTGGCCCAAACGAAGGGATAGGAACTATTGCTGGTCGTGACACGACTGATGCCAAAGTGCGCGTGAAGTCAGAGTTGGTAACAGGTTGAGGTGCGGTGAGGTTGACTGGTCCAGAAA
>DAISXE010000060.1:0-7212 GCA_036826015.1 Ilumatobacteraceae bacterium | reverse complement strand
ATCATCAGCTCATCAACGGAATCCGACAAAATCTTGAGCGGTATTTCGGTGAGTGGTTTAGCAGACCTCACGGCTTCGGTCTTGGCCGGATTGGGTCGCATGAGTGCACGTGGCGACCAAGAACGTCATGTGGCGGCAGGTCAGGCGTACTTACACCTCATTCGAGCAGCTGCACACAACTAAGTTTGTGCTCTAGGTAACTAATGAATAGCGAAGTACTTCAGTCCCTGCGAACGGTATCGGCACATGTTGGCTCTCTTGCCGAACTATTTTCTGCTGACACATCGCGTGATTGGTTAGTGCTAGATGCATGTGGAATTCACGCAGATTTCTCCCGCCAACATGTGAATCAACAACTGTTCGAACAATTATTGAGCGCCGCCGAGAGTGTCGATATTGCATCTCGTTTTACAGCAATGAGTAGTGGATCGCAAGTGAACGTCACAGAACAGCGAGCTGTGGGCCACTTTGCGCTTCGTGGGTCTTCTACTGATGCTGCAATGTCACAACTGGCGCAACTTCAATTACAGCGCGCGTACAAATTGGCTAACGATATTCGTGGGGGAGTGCACAAGGGTTCGGCCGGCCATTCGATCACCGACATCGTGAACATCGGAATTGGCGGAAGTGACTTAGGGCCAGTCATGGCGCATGCCGCGATGCGTCGGTATTCGGACGGGCCAAGGATTCATTTTGTTTCGAACATCGATGCGGCGCATCTTGATGCTTGCTTAGCAACAGTTCAACCAAGCACAACTCTGTTTGTTATTGCATCAAAGACCTTCACCACGCTTGAGACAATGTCTAATGCTCAGCGCGCTCGCGCATGGCTTGAAAACGCGGGTATGGACAGCGCAGCGCATCTCGTAGCCGTTACTGCTGCCCCAGACGTTGCAGTTCAGTGGGGTGTGCCTGCTGAACAGTGCTTGCATTTCTTTGATTGGGTGGGTGGAAGATTCTCGCTTTCATCAGTCATCGGGTTTTCTGTTTTGTGCGCAATTGGCGAACTCAATTTCGGTGCGCTCTTAGAAGGAATGCACGACATGGATACGCATGTGCTGGACACTCCGTTGGGGCAGAACCTTGCTGTTGTTCATGGATTGGTGTGGTGGTTGAACTCCGCGGTACTGCAGCGAGCATCGATTGCGGTAGTGCCATACAGTCATGATCTTCGGTTTCTTCCTGCATTTCTGCAGCAGTTGATGATGGAGAGCAACGGTAAGTCTGTTCATGCAGATGGTTCGCCAGTTGAAGCGCCAACAAGCCCGGTTGTGTGGGGTGCAACGGGTACAGATAGTCAGCACGCTTTTTTCCAAATGCTCCACCAGGGAACTCAAGTAGTGCCCGTTGAGTTCGTTGGTGTAGTTGCGCGCACTGGTAGCGATGACAATGCGCATTTGCAGTTGAATGCAAATTTGTTTGCACAAGCGCAAGCTCTTGCGGCAGGAAAATCTGATGCGCAGGGCCACAAGAACTTTGCTGGCAATCGACCAAGCACAGTGTTGATGTTGGACGAATTGTCTCCCCGTCGATTGGGTGCTTTGATTTCGATGTACGAACATTCATGTGCCGTGCAGGGATGGCTGATGGGCATCAATAGTTTCGATCAGTGGGGCGTTGAACTTGGAAAAGTACTTGCGCAAGATGTTGCGGCAGAACTCGAATCGGGCACATTGTCCGCTAATAAAACCATGACACACCCTCTTTTGGAGTGGTATTTACGCGCTCGAAAAAAACTTCTGCCGAAGTGAATGTGAAGGGGCAACCTGTGCCCTATCCTGCCCCCTGTGGCGGTTGAGAAAAAGAGGCGTATGCGACCAAGGGTTAATTCTGCAGAACGAATGATGAATCTGGTGGCATTGCTCACCGAGTCTTCGGTGCCGCTCACTCTAGAAGACATTGCAAATCGCATGGTCGGTCAATACGGCGCAGAAGGCGAGGCACGCCGCACTGCATTCGAACGCGACAAGCGAGCTCTTCGCTCAATGGGTGTCCCCATCACTACACAGACTTTGTCTGGTAATGACGCCGGCAAAACTGCGTATTCAATTGATCGTTCTGAATACAACCTCATTGATTTTGGCCTCACAAAAGATGAACTAACTGCGCTTCAGCAAGCAGCTGCAGTTGTACAGATTGGTACACAGTGGGGAAAGCAAGCGGTGCAGTGGCTAGGTGGCACAGTCGATGATGTGGCCTCTACCACGGTCGCACGAGTTGACGCTCGTGGACAAGAAAAAGTGTTGCCTCTGTTGTGGTCCGCCGTAGCCAAGCTATGCATCGTTGCATTCTCGTATCGCGGTCGTAATCGTTCCGTGCATCCATATGGGTTAGTCGCACGAAACGGATTTTGGTATCTCATCGCATTTGACCCAGAACGAAATGCTCAAGTCACATATCGTGTCGACCGCATCGAAGGCGATATTTCGGTAGGCAATGCAGATTCATTTGTGCGCCCCGCAGATTTTAAAATTGAAACTGCATACGAGCGTGACCCGAAAGAATTTGAAGGCGCGCAATCAGAAATTGCCGTTGTGCGCATCGACCGTCGTGTTGCACCCGCAGTTATCCGTGAACTCGGAGAAGATTGCATCGTTGCTCGCAGTGCCGACGGATCTATCGACGTTGAAGTGGCCTGTGGTAACCGCGTGGCATTTCGTTCATGGCTCTATGCCATGGTCGATCGCGCTGTGGTGTTACGCCCAGAGTCCGTGCGAGCCGAAGTCATTTCTGACCTTGTTCGTATGAGTGGGGGTGCATCATGAGTGGCCGTCGCGGACCACGCAGTGCTGAAGATCGCGTACGTGGTCTGTTGCGCATGTTGCCATGGCTCATGGAACGTGAACGAATCTCCATTGCAGATATGGCACGTCAGTTTTCTATGTCTGAAGAAGATCTCATTGAAGATATTGAGATGGCATCAATGTGTGGAGTGCCTCCGTACACGCCTCTCGAACTTGCAGACCTGTATATCGACGAGGGTTACATTCATGTCGGTGTGAATAAGCAGTTTGATCGCCGGCTCGAGTTGACTGCGTCTGAGGCTTTTGGACTTACTCTGCTTGCGACAGCTGCTCGCGAACTGCCTGGCTTTAGCCGCGGTCGTGAACTGAAGAGTGCACAAAAGAAATTGTTGCGCGTGTTGGGTGATGGGGTGGTCGATATTGATATCGAATCTCCGGCGTTTCTTGCAGAACTCACAGCAGCGTCAACTTCTGGAGAACGTCAAGTGCTCACGTATTGGACGCCAGCAAAGAATGAAGAGAGTGTTCGCACCATCACCGTGCGCACTGTGTTTACCGACCGTGGGCATTGGTACATCTCGGCTGACGATGATTTATCGGGGGAGTCTCGTCACTTCCGCGTTGATCGCATCCGCCAGTTGCAGCCAACTGGAGAATTTGTGCCAGTCGCATCGGTGAGTGCTGAAGTACCTGTGTGGTTTGCCGACGCGCAAGACAACATCGTGGTCACTGCCACAGTGGCAGCGAATGCCGCTTGGGTAGTGGAAACGTATCCGTGCCAGACCATCGTGGAACATGCCGACGGTTCGTTCACAATCACAATCGTGGCCAACAGTGAACACTGGTTAGGTCGCTTGTTGTTGCGAGCTGAAGGTGGCGTGACGGTGACTTCACCGGATCATCTTGTTGGGCTGCAGTCGCGTGTTGCGACAGATGTACTTGCGCGTTATCGCGCAAACAATTCAGACACCTGATCGGGAGATTCGACTCCCATCTCTTTCATGAGGTGCATGAGTAATTCTGCGGTTGCAGTGGCGTCTGCCTTTGCTTCGTGAGATCGGGTTCGTTCAATGCCGTAGTGCTCGCATAGGGCTTCTAACGAATGACGCCGTGTGCGTGCTTCATCGGTTTTACGGGCCAGAGCAAGAGTGTCGACATAGTTGTGGATGCGACCACCGAGACCGACGCGTGCAGACTCGGCGTGGAGAAAACCAAGATCGAAACGTGCATTGTGTGCCGTGAAGAGGTTTCCTTCACTGATGGACCACAATTTTCGTAGAGCTTCTTTCAGCGGCATGCCACTTTGCACTTCTGCCTCGGAAATTCCATGGATGTGCTCGGCGCCATGGACGTATTCGGTAGGACTTTCTGGCTTGACCACGGTGTCGAATGAATCAACTATCTCGCCTTCACCATTGACAACTATTGCTGCGAGTTGCACTATGCGATCGGTTTCGGGGTCTACGCCTGTGGTTTCAAAGTCGACAACCGCGAAAGAGATGTCGCGCATTGATGAGTTGGGCGCATCATTCGGGGGGTTCTTCATGTGCTTCAGAGTATTGCGAGGGTGAGCCAATGTGGTGTCATCGCTATGCGGGTGGCGTCATTGCATCTAGCAACGTTGCTTTATCAAAGTAATCACGCCACAACGTGATGAGCCCGTCACGAATTTCAAAAATGCCAGCAACGGGCAATGTGACCCATCTTCCGTGTATTTCAAAACGATCTTCGCGTTCGTTGAGAACTGTTCCATGCTGCTCAGAGCCTGTTGAAGTTTGACGAAGGATTTCCCAATCAATTCCGGTGCACATTCCAAAAAATCCGGTGAGGGTGTCGCGCAAGCCTTGCGGGCCGAAAGCTTTACCCATTGGAACATTGTCGTATTCGAAATCTGCACTCACCATGCTGGCTGCAGATTCAATGTCGCGCGCGACGAGGAGTGAGATAAAAGTTCGAACTACTTGATCAGGAGTGTCTGCCATGTGGCAAGTATGTCATGACCCTCAGAGGAGTTCAGCAGCGAGGCTGGCAACTTCACTTCGTTCGCACGATGCCAAAGTGACATGACCAAAACAGTGTTGATTGGCAAACGCATGAATCAAGACAGCCAGTGCGTTGTTTGATTCGCCCATGTATGGGGCATCTATCTGACTGGTGTCGCCAGTGAAAACCACCTTTGTTCCTTCACCAATGCGAGTGAGGATTGTTTTTAAGGTGGTGGGCTCTAGGTTTTGCGCTTCGTCAACAACAACAAATTGACGATGCAATGAACGCCCGCGAAGGAACGTGACTGATTCGAGCGATAACTGACCGCGAGCAGTGAGGTCCTCGATGAGTCGCTTGGCGTCGTTACTGGAACGTTGGTCGGTGAGAGCCACGATTGAGTCGTGAATGGCTGACATCCATGGGTCTAATTTCTCGTCGAGTCCGCCGGGCAAAAAGCCCACATCTGCGCGACCCACAGGGACAAGTGGGCGGTAGACGGCCAGTTTTTCGTAATTGCGTGATTCAACTACTTGTTCAAGGCCGGCAGCAATGGCCATCACGGTCTTGCCTGTGCCGGCACGACCGTCGAGTGCAACAACACTGACATCGGGATCCATGAGCAGTTCAAGAGCGAATCGTTGCTCTTTCGAACGCGCGCGAAGTCCCCATGCTTCGGGAGACGCTGCGGGGAGAAGTTCAATCATCTCTCCGAGCGAGCGCACGAGAGCAGATTGAGAGCCAGATTTGATGACAGCGAATTCGTTGACCGCAAGGCGTGTATCTGAACTGAAGGACTCAGTTTCTACTTCGCCACGTTCATAGAGAGCATTCACAGTTTCTGAATTGACCTCGAGTGTGAACCAGCCCATTGGACGATTGTGTGCAGCGCGCCCGACGGGTTGATGCTCTTCTGCAATGAGCCCCAGGTGAGCGGCTTTAATGCGTAAGCCTGCATCATTGGAAATGATGTGTGTCGGGCCCTTGAGTGATTGACCGAGTGCAGCACCAATAATCCGATTGTCAGGAATGACTGGGTCAAGCCCATTCTCTAATAAAAGGTGCTTTTGTATGCCATTTACCTCAATATGCAAAGTGGCGCCATCTGGTTCAAGATTCAACGGAACTGGATGATGAATAGAACCACCGGCACGTCGACGCAAGTCTTCAATTGTTCGCAATGCAGTTCGCGCTGCTCGTCCTACGTCATCTGGACGACTCTTTAGTCCGTCGAGTTCTTCTACAACGGTAAGAGGGATGACAACATCGCAATTAGGAAACGAATGAAGACAACCGGGGTCTGCAACGAGAACTGATGTGTCTAAAACGATGCGAGTGCGCACGCCAATAGGGTGCTCTGCGCTGCCCGTAGTGTCACCAGAAGGTGAGCCGACTTCGGCAGTGATGTGCTCCGCAACACGATCGATGAGTTCATCATGGCACTTCGCAATTACAGAATCGTGGATAGCACTTTTATATTTTTTTTGTTCACACAGGTGGTGCAAGTGCTTAAAATCGACATTTTTCAGAAATTTTTTAAAAATATTTTTGTGGTGGTACGTGTCACATTTCCACAGGCTGTTGAGATGGTCTTACACAATGAAACAACACAGTGATTTTCCTGTAACAACGTGAAGCTCGCGACGATGAACTGAATAACTTGAGGGCAATGAGTGTTGTCTGCTCAACAGGCTGCGTCGGCGCAAACCCTTGCAATTATTGGGAAAGAGAAGGATCTCTCTGCGACGAGGACAGTGGAAACCATATCCGGAGTGCACACGGAAAAATGTGTTGACATGGTGAGAAACTCAATGAGATCAAGGCTCACTGGTAGAGAAAATCACTGGTGATGAGTGAAGATGATCAGACCGAAAAAACAAGATAATTGCATTTGCAACGAATCAGATGCTTGCTTTTTGTGTTTCTAGCGGTTCAGATTGTAATACCACTCCGATTCCGAGGAGGAATACAACAATGACAAAAGCAGAGCTCATCGAAGAAATATCGAAGGCAGCTGAGTGCACGAAGGCTGATGCCGAGCGTACTCTTACCGCCTTCTTTGATCTTGTAGTTGCTTCAACTATGAAGGGCGAAAAAGTGGCATGGCCGGGCTTCGGCTCGTTCAGCACCACTGCTCGCAAGGAGCGCACCGGTCGCAACCCACAAACGGGTGCGGCAGTAACGGTTCCCGCCTCAACTGCGATGAAGTTCACAGCGAGCTCAACATTAAAAGCTCAGCTGAACCCAAACCGTAAGTAACCACTTACCCAACGAGAGGAAACTCAAGTGGCAGCAAAAAAGAAAGCAGCAGCTAAGAAAGCTCCTGCACGCAAGAAGAAAGCAGCAGCTAAGAAAGCTCCTGCACGTAAGAAGAAGGCAGCAGCCAAGAAGGCTCCTGCAAAGAAGCGCAAGAAAGCTGCTAAGAAAGCAGCTCCTGCAAAGAAGCGCAAGAAAGCTGCTAAGAAAGCAGCTCCTGCAAAGAAGC
>DAISXE010000059.1:6227-7939 GCA_036826015.1 Ilumatobacteraceae bacterium | reverse complement strand
TATTCAGTTCTGAAGCATCCACAGGGTGATACGTACATTCTTGCCTCGGCCCGTCTGGCAAGTTATGAAAAGGAATTAGAAGGTGCCGAACTAGTGCGCACAGTGCAAGGGTCTGCACTTGTAGGCAAGAAATACACGCCACTGTTTCCATTCTTTGCAGATGTAGAAAATGCGTTCCAGGTGTTGGGTGCCGAATTCGTTACAACTGAAGATGGAACGGGCGTTGTCCACATGGCTCCTGGTTTCGGTGAAGATGACCAAAACGAATGTAATGCCGCCGGAATCGCCACTGTGTGTCCGATGGACGAGCACGGTCAATACACCGCCGAAATCACTCCGTGGGTTTCACGACATGTCTTTGATGCAAACCCCGATGTCATTCGTGCTTTGAAAGAGATGGGGGTAGTGATTCGGCATGATTCGTACAACCACTCGTACCCGCATTGCTGGCGCTGTGCAGAGCCACTCGTCTATCGCGCTGTGTCGTCATGGTTTGTACAAGTCACGGCTTTTCGTGACCGCATGGTGGAATTAAACGAGAACATCTCGTGGGTGCCTGAGCACATTAAAGATGGAACGTTTGGAAAATGGATTGCTAATGCTCGTGATTGGGCCATTAGTCGTAATCGTTTCTGGGGTTCACCCATTCCTGTGTGGAAGAGTGATGACCCTACGTATCCACGTATCGATGTGTACGGGTCTATTGAAGATCTCAGCCGTGATTTTGGCGTAGCTGTTACAGATTTACACCGCCCTGGCATTGACAACTTGGTACGTCCGAACCCTGATGACCCCACAGGCAAATCAATGATGAGGCGTGTACCTGAGGTGCTCGACTGCTGGTTCGAGAGTGGCTCTATGCCGTTTGCTCAAGTTCATTACCCGTTCGAGAATCGTGAATGGTTTGAAAATCATTACCCGGGCGACTTCATCGTGGAGTACATCGGTCAAACACGTGGTTGGTTCTACACGTTGCATGTTCTCGCCACGGCGCTGTTCGATCGTCCAGCGTTTGATTCTTGTATCAGTCACGGAATCGTGCTTGGTGATGACGGCGCAAAAATGTCAAAGAGTCTGCGCAACTATCCAGACCCAATGGCGGTGTTTGATTCACACGGTGCAGATGCGATGCGTTGGTATTTGCTGTCGTCGCCAATCTTGCGCGGCGGAGACTTCTCTGTCACAGATACCGGCATGCGTGACACGGTTCGCCAAGTGCTGTTACCGATGTGGAACTCATGGTACTTCTTGTCGCTTTACGCCAATGCAGAGAATCGAACAGGTGTATTTCGCACTGATAGTTCGCATGTTCTCGATCGGTATGTCCTTGCAAAACTAGGTGATGTCATCGACAGTGTGACGGAGTCGATGGATGCATACGACCTCTTCGCTGCATGCAGTACGGTGCGTCAATTCCTTGATGTGTTGACTAATTGGTACATCCGCCGTAGCCGCGACAGATTCTGGGCTGGCGATCAAGACGCCATCGATACATTGCACACCGTTCTTCATTTATTGTCTCAAATTGCAGCGCCGCTCTTGCCGCTTCTGACTGATGAGATTTATCGGGGACTCAACGGCGTTGAATCTGCAAGCGTGCACCTCACTGACTGGCCAACCAGTTCAGCATTGCCACAAGACGCCGCACTTGTTGCGTCCATGGACTTAGTACGAGAAGTGTGTTCGTCGGCTCTATCTGTTCGCAAAGCCCA
>DAISXE010000059.1:0-6127 GCA_036826015.1 Ilumatobacteraceae bacterium | reverse complement strand
TGCTCGATATTGAAGTAACTCCTGAACTTGAGGCTGAAGGATTGGCACGAGACATAGTGAGAGCAGTGCAACAAGCACGCCGTGATGCACAGCTCGATGTCTCTGATCGCATTGTCCTTACTTTGGGTGTAGATGAGGCAACGAAGGCTCAAGTCGCGACACACGAAGGACTCATTGCTGGTGAGACTTTGGCCGTGTCTGTGGTCTGGGATACCGCCGTAGAACGCACGATTGCGATTGAAGGCACTCTGATTAATGTCTCTGTTGCCGCTCAACGTTGAGAAAACCCCATAAATAGCCGTAGCCTCACGGGGCAACGTGGGCTATCGCCCAAGTTCAAGGAGAGTGTGGACACCATGCCAGCAAAGAAAAAGTCAGCCCCTGCAAAGAAGGCCACGAAGAAGTCAGCCCCTGCAAAGAAGGCCGCGCCCGCAAAGAAGGTTGTGAAGAAGGCTGCACCTACGAAGAAAGCAGCGCCCGCAAAGAAAATTGTGAAGAAGGCCGCGCCAGCGAAGAAAGTTGTGAAGAAGGCCGCGCCAGCGAAGAAAGTTGTGAAGAAGGCTGCACCTGCGAAGAAGGTTGTGAAGAAGGCTGTTCCCGCTAAGAAAATTGTAAAGAAGGCTGCACCCGCAAAGAAAGCGGCACCAGTGAAGAAGGCTGTGCCAGCAAAGAAGGTTGTTCCTGCAAAGAAGGCAGCCCCTGTCAAAAAGGCTGCACCGGTTAAGGCTGCTGCAGTTGTTGTTCCTGACCCACACGCATTGCCGCCACGTAAGTTTCCAAAGAAGCCAGAACCACCAAAGCGTCCAGTCATCGTGAAGGGTCCTGCGCAAGACGGAGTGACATCTACAAAAGAATTCGATTTGAAGTTCCTCTTCTCTCAACGTGAACTACTTATTTCTGAACGCGCAAAGTTGTTGGGTCAAGCCAATCGACTTGAGAGCGAAGCAAATGCGATGATCGAAGATCACGAGATGGGCGATGTTCAGTTCGACGAAGACGGCGGTGAAGGCGACACCATGGTGGTGGAGCGCGAACAGGATCTCACTCTTTCCGCAGCAGCTCGTCAAACAATTGAAGAGATTGATCTTGCAATGCAGCGATTGAAGGCAGGCGAGTACGGCTACTCCGTCGTGTCTGGTTTGCCAATTCCAAAAGAGCGTTTGAAAGCTATTCCTTGGGCAACTGAACTTGTCACAGAACGTGCTGGCGGATTGGGTCGCCGCTAGGCGATTGTCAGAGTCGTGATTCAGCCTCAGCGGCTAGTGACCGTTCTCGGTTGTCTCGTTGCTTTAGATCAATTGACCAAAGCGTGGGCAGTTTCTGCACTCTCAGACGGACATGTCGTGAGCTTGTTTTGGACACTTCAGTTCAATCTTGGTTACAACAGTGGTTTTGCTTTTTCTCAAGGGAAAGGCATGGGGCCATTTGTGGGAGTGCTGGCATGCATTGCTGTTGTGTTTTTGCTCCGAAGTGCTCGTGCAGCCCATACGAAATTGTCGGCATATGGACTTCTATTGATTGCATCTGGAGCCTTGGGCAACGTCGTCGACCGTATTTTTCGCCACGGAGGCTTTATGCGGGGCAGTGTCGTGGACTTCATAGATTTCCAATGGTTTCCGATATTCAATGTCGCTGACTCATGTATCACCCTTGGAGCTATAGCGTTATTGCTTGGGTTGTTTTTCGAATCTCGAAATCAAGAAGAAGTAGCGCAGCATGAGAGTTGAAGAAAATATCCCCGCAGCGCTGAACAATGAACGAATTGATCGTATTGTCTCTTTGATTGCAGACATCTCACGTTCTGATGCAACAAAATTGGTAGCCGACGGTGGAGCAGAAGTGGACGGCGTCGTTGCTCTTTCTGGAAAGATCCGCTTGAAAGAGGGACAGAGCATTGTTGTCGACCTCGACAAGATTCCTGTTGCTGAGCCCCCGGGACCAGATGCGTCTGTCGTTCTTGACGTCGTGTATGTAGACGAAGACATCATTGTGGTGAACAAGCCTGCAGGTCTTGTGGTGCATCCAGCGTCGGGTCATGGTCTAGGAACTCTTGTCAATGGCATTCTTGCGCTGTATCCAGAAGTGGCGTCTGTGGGCCAGCCTGCGCGACCAGGCATTGTGCATCGTCTTGACGCAGGCACCACAGGAATGATGGTGGTTGCGCGTTCGCAACGTGCGTACGACTCTTTGGTTGAGGCTCTTACTGAGCATGAAGTGGGACGTGAATACGTTGCATTGACATGGGGTCATTTCGATTCACCAACCGCCATTGTTGATGCATCAATCGGGCGTGATCCGCGCGACCCTATGCGCATGGCAGTAGTGAACAGTGGAAAATGGGCTCGTACTCATCTGGCGGTTGAGGAAGAGTTCAATAAACCTGCTGCTCTCAGTCTCGTGAAATGCAATCTTGAAACGGGTCGTACCCATCAGATTCGTGTTCACCTCGCAGCGGTGGGGCATCCCGTCGTAGGTGACTCTATGTATGGCGGTGCCAAGTCTGCTCTTGTCGCGCCTCGACCAATGTTGCATGCACGCATGCTCACACTTATTCATCCAGGAACAGGTGAAGAGATGTCGTTTACATCTGAGCCGCCTCGCGATATGCAAGAAATTATCGAACGGTGTTCGTTCGAAATTGCTGATTAGTAATTAGTGGTGGTGATGCGGGTCCACGGTGGGCCATGGGCCTGTGCCGTGTGCAGCTGCTGCAATTGATTCGAGTGTGTATGCATTCAGATGGTCACGCATGTGATGTCCGGCTACATCCCAAATGGCTAGCAACACGCATTGTCCTTCGTGGTCACACGAACCGTCTTGGTGGGGCTGGCCGAAATCGCCGAGAGTGATGGGGCCATCGACTGCAGAAATGATGTCGGAGAGTCGAATCTCGGCTGGGGCCTTGGCAAGTATGTAACCGCCGCCGACGCCACGCTTGGAGCGCACTAATCCGGCCCCTTTGAGTGCCAGCAAGATTTGCTCAAGGTAGGGCTGCGGTAATCCAGTGCGTTCTGCGATATCACGAACAGAGGTAGGAAGGGCTGACTCGGCATGCATTGTCAAAGACAAAAGGGCCCGACAGGCATAATCACCTCGCGTAGAAACTCGCACAGAGCCATCGTAGGTGGTGGAATGGGTGTGTGAGTGTCCCAACCCCAGTTCTGCCCCAATATGCCTCCGGGTGCCTCTCTGGCATCGTTCCGGTTTTGTGTGCCCCAGGAGGGCCGCGACAGGTCCCTGCGTGGATGCCAGGGGTTGTTCAGGGCGCTGAACGCATCGTTCTGTTACTGCTCGATGGTTTGGGATGGAATCAATTTCAGTCGCACGCATCTCTCATGCCCACGTTGTCGCAATTCGATGGGTCTCACATCACCACCGTTGCGCCTTCAACTACCGCAACTGCACTCACGTCGTTAGTGACTGGGTTGTCTCCTGGTGAGCACGGCATTCTCGGGTACCGAATGGATATGGGCGACACAGTGATGAACGTATTGCGATGGGGTGATGATCAGGGCGACCTACGGCGTCGTTATCCGCCAGAGATCGTGCAGACGTGTCCACCATTTCTTGGTTCCAGTGTGCCTGTCATCAGTAAGGCCGAACTAGAAGGAAGTGGATTCACCAACGCGCACTTGTCGGGAGTGAAAGCGATGGGATGGAGAGCGGCGAGCAGTATTCCACTCATCGTGCGTGATGCGTTGGCTGCCGGTGAAAATTTCGTGTACGCGTACTACGACGGAGTCGACAAGATTGCACACGAAAGAGGATTTGGTGACTACTACGACGCTGAACTTCAAACAGCCGACAAGTTGGTTGCAGATATTTTGTCAGTTCTCCCCGCGGATACTGTTCTCATCGTGACCGCAGATCATGGTCAAGTGCATGTTGGTGATGGCACTATTTTTCCATCACGCGATGTATTGGATTTGGTTCGTCATCAATCGGGCGAAGGTCGTTTCCGGTGGCTACATTCCATGCGTGGCCGAGAGTCTGCATTGTTGGAAGCATGTTCCCAATACAACGATGTTGCATGGGTAGTGACGCGAGATCAAGTTCTCGACGAACACTGGTTTGGATCTCGAATAAGCGATGAAATCAAACGTCGAATGGGTGATGTGGCCCTCGTGGCGCATGCGCCTGTGAGTTTCGATGAGCCTCTTGATGGTGGAGCTTTTGAGTTGGTCTGTAGGCATGGTTCTCTCACGGCCGATGAAATGTTGGTGCCATTACTTGCATCCGTTAGTTCCTGATGCAGAGTCTTCTGTCGGTTTGTAGGGCAGAATGGTCGCATGCCTATCCCTGACGAAAATTCTCAACATGTCACTGGGGCAGAAGTAGTTAACTCTGTACCTGCAACAAGTGAGACAGTTACTGAATCTGTGACCGAACCAGCCAAGGTGATGCGTATCGGATCTATGGTGCGTCAACTCCTTGAAGAAGTTCGGGGTACGCAACTAGACGAAGCAAGCCGTGAGCGACTTGCAGAAATTTATGAGCGCTCTATTGTCGAAATTTCTAGTGCGTTGTCTCCAGACCTTGTGGAAGAACTGCATTCTCTAGCCCTGCCGTTCAAAGATGGTGAAACTCCGAGCGAGGGAGAGTTGCGCATCGCGAAGGCTCAGTTAGTCGGATGGCTCGAAGGTCTCTTTCATGGAATTCAGGCCACTTTGTTTGCTCAGCAGATGGCTGCGCGTCAACAGTTTGAGCAATTGCGTCAGATTCCCTCATCTGGGGATAACTCGAGCGCGCCCCCAGGCACCTACCTCTAAGACGAGTCCTCGCGGGGGCGTAGGTGGATGACACGCCCGACTGCTAATTTGGCAAACCACAGCGGTGTCATCTGTTGTGAGGTGCAAGTCCCTGGTTGAGTGGAGAAGGAGTTAGTAGTGAGTTCATCATTTACTCACCTACACGTCCACACCGAGTACTCCATGCTCGACGGCGCAGCCCGTCTCGATGCACTTGTAAAAAAAGCTGTTGAAGATGGCCAGCCAGCTCTTGGAATTACAGACCACGGCAACATGTATGGCGTCATCGAGTTCTATAAAGAGTGCAAGAAGCAGGGTATTAAGCCAATCATTGGCACCGAGGCCTACATGGCTCACGACCATCGCACCGAGCGCATTCCGCGTCGCGGGCGTCTAGATGACAATGGTGGTTCCGACGAGGGCGGACGCAAGCAGTACTACCACCTCACGTTGTTGGCAGAAACGAACGAGGGGTATCGCAACCTCATTCAGCTTTCAAGCCTGGCCTTCCTCGAGGGGTATCACTACAAACCGCGCGTCGACTGGGAACTGCTCGAACGCTATTCCTCAGGGCTAATCGCCACTACTGGTTGTCTTGGTGGTCACGTGCTGCAGTCCCTTCTCAATGGTGACGAAAAAGGCGCCATTCAAAAAGCAGGACGATTGCAAGAGATCTTCGGTAAAGACAATCTGTTTGTTGAATTACAAGATCACGGCATTGCCAACCAACGCCTCACTAATCCAAAATTGGTGGAGATAGCGCGAACAATTGGTGCACCATTGTTGGCTACGAACGACTCTCACTATGTCAACAAGAGCGACCACGAAGCTCACGATGCATTGTTGTGCGTTCAAACTGGTGCACTCATGCGTGACCAAGATCGATTCCGTTTTGATGGTCATGAGCACTATCTCAAGTCATCAGCCGAGATGCGCGACATCTGGAGTGAGTTACCCGACTCGTGTGACAACACGCTGTGGGTTGCCGAACGTGCCAATGTCGACATCTCTTTTGACGAAACTCATTTACCCGATTTCCCGATTCCGTCTACGTACAAAGACGAAGCTGCGTACTTGTCGTACCTCACATGGGAAGGTGCAAAAGAGCGGTGGGGTGAAAACCTCAGCACAGAACAAGTAGAGCGAATTGCTTTTGAACTCAAGGTCATTAGCGACATGGGGTTCAATGCCTACTTCCTCATCGTGTGGGACCTCATTCGTTACGCACGTGGCGAAGGTATTCGGGTCGGGCCCGGCCGTGGTTCTGCCGCTGGGTGTGCTGTGGCGTATTGCCTGCGCATCACCGACCTCGACCCGCTCAAGTACGACTTGCTGTTCGAACGCTTCTTGAACCCGTCGCGCGTCAGCATGCCCGACAT
>DAISXE010000058.1:0-7966 GCA_036826015.1 Ilumatobacteraceae bacterium | reverse complement strand
AATTCACCACGCACCATCTTTGGTAACCACCGCTGTTTTTGATCATCAGTTGCAAGACCTAGGTAGTACGGCAACACAATGTCGTTGTGCAATGTCATTCCATTTGCACTACCGATGACGCCAGTCTCTGACACTTCTTCTTGCATGATGGCACCGAATTTGTAGTCGTCTACTCCGCCACCGCCGTATTGCTCTGGCACGTGGTAACCCAAGAAACCCAATGACCCTGCCTGCAACCAAATGTCACGCGGCACAATCTGAGCGGCTTCCCACTTTTCATGGTTAGGCACAATTTCTTTGTCGAGCCATTGGCGAAATGCTGCTCGAAATTGCTCGTGCTCTGCGTTATAGATGGTGCGTTCGAAAGTTTCCACTTCGCCAAACTAGGCCAAGACTGCGCGAGACACGAGGTCGGTGCCAAAAGCAGTGAGAATCGCTAAGTACAACAAGCCCGTGGCGGCCATCACAGCCGAATAACTGCGCTCACGCAACGCGGCTCTCGTGACTTCAATCAGTACTGCCGTTGTAATGGCACATGCCACCCAGAACCAGCCGAGTGTTCCATTCCAACCATCGTCTACAGCGCCAGACAACACACTGAACATTCCTGTTGGTAACAACATGACTGCGACTTCAAGGGGCAGAACCCAGCGCAGCGCCGTTACTAATTCACTCAAGATGGAACGCGGAAGACCTGGCTGCACCAGATACCAATGACCAAGAAGCATGGCGTCACTCACTGCACCCAAAAAGACTGTGCCCACAATGACGCGCAACAGATTGACAGTGACATTGCTTGCGCCATCCGTGGCGTGAATAGCGGCCGCAATCAGACCAATGAAGCCAATCACTGGCGCTACAAGATCTAGGTGCACGTTCTTGCGACGAATCGTTACGAGCGATACCACTGCGACTGCAATAGCGCTGACATCTCGTACGGGAAGAAAATCGGTGACTATTCCCGCTGCTGCTGCACCCGCGGCAAGCACTAAGAACGTTGCGCGAATAAGCCAGCTGTATCCAGCACTCATTTCGTGCTTGCGAGTAGTAAACCACAGGAACAACAAACCACCTGTGGCCCATTGAAGGAGAACTGTTGCTGCATCGAGCTTGATCACGGTGTTGTCTTTCTAACGATCAAGAACAACGAGATGATGATTGGCGTGGTTCACAGGCTGTGGACCATTTTCAGTGGCTACCACAATGTCTTCTAAGCGCATACCCCACTTGCCTGGAATGTAAATGCCTGGCTCCACGCTGTATGCGTGCCCCGCAGCAATTGGCGTGCTGTTGCCTTTCACCATGTATGGGTCTTCATGCTCTTCCATGCCAATGCCATGACCAGTGCGGTGCACAAACCATTCGCCATACCCGGCTGCATCTATAACGGCACGTGCAGCGGCGTCAACGCCTTCGCATGTTGTGCCCACCGTGCCTGCAGCAACACCGGCAGCTTGTGCTTCGAATAACACTGCGTACGCATCGGCGATATCTGTTGGAACTTCACCCAAGTGGACACATCGGGTGATGTCGCTGCAGTAACCATTCATAGTTCCGCCAAAGTCACACAACACGATCTCGCCAAATTGAATTACTCGATCTCCCGCATGGTGATGAGGGCTTGCTGCATTCTCTCCTGCAGCAACGATCGCAAAGTTCACTTTCTGATGACCTTCAGCAATCAATCGCGCCGAGATATCTGCCGATACTTCTGCTTCAGTGCGACCAACAAGCGCAATGTCGCCTGCATGTAATTGCGTAGCCACTCTGTCGGCAGCAGCACCAGCGGCTACCAAGGCTGCAATTTCATCAGCATCCTTACGAGAACGCAATGCTTCCATCACGACAACTGACCGCACATAGGTCGAAGACGGGCGCAGAGCTAACAGGTCAACAAGGAACCGTGACCACATTTGGTCACCAACGGCAATAGTGCGTGCTGAGCCCAACAATTTGTGTGCCAACGCCACGGGATCATCTGTCTCGTTCCATGGTGCGAGAGAGAACACTGTGGGCATCTCGGTCACACGTGGCGCTTCAAGACGCGGAATAATCAACGACGCTTCACCGTCACGCGGAACGACCAACAATGTCAATCGTTCGAGCGGCATCGCAAGATAGCCAGTGAGGTACGGCAGGTCATGGCCCAACGACAAAATCAGAGCATCAACCCCAGTGCGAGCCATTTCGGCACGCGCACGGTCGAGACGTGCTCGGAATGTGGACTCAGACGTAAGTGATTTCATCGCGCACCAATCTTGACAGGTACGGCATGCGCAGCCGATTCCTTTGCGTGATAACTCGAACGGGTCAACGGGCTTGATTCCACGTGACCAATCCCCAAAGACTCTCCGACCGCCTTGTACGTGTCAAACATGGCTGGCTCTACCCATCGTGAAACGGGAAGATGGTTAGTGGTTGGTCGTAGATACTGGCCGATTGTCACAATGTCGACACCGATTGCCGCCAAGTCTGCGAGCACACCAAACACTTCGTCGTCGCGCTCACCCATTCCCACAATCAATCCAGATTTCACAGTGAGACCAGCACGCTTTGCGCGAGCAAGCACAGACAAGCTGCGCGCATATCCAGCCGATGGACGCACGGCATGCTGCAAGCGCGGCACAGTCTCCATGTTGTGATTCAAAACATCGGGAGCGGCCTGCAGAATGATGTCTAATGACTCTGTTCCTCGAGCATCTGAGATAAGAGTTTCTATCTGAATAGATGCATCCAGTTCGCGAATTGCTCGAACACATTCTGCGATGTGCCCCATTCCCTCATCTGCCAGATCATCACGCGCAACCATCGTGAGCACCGCATACGAGAGCTTCATATTCTTGATTGCCTCGGCAATTCGTGCTGGCTCGTTTGCATCTGGCGCTTCTGGCTTACGAGTATCAATGAGGCAAAAACCGCATGCTCGCGTGCAACGCTCACCCAGCACCATGAAAGTTGCAGTTCCATCGCTCCAGCATTCAGAAAGATTGGGGCAACCTGCTTCTTCACACACTGTGACAAGGGAAAGGTCTCGCAATGTCTTCTTCAAAGTCATCACTTCTGCACCATGAGAAACGTGTGGGCGAATCCAGTCAGGTTTTCTCTCAGACAGCTCAATCGCATCCTCCACACCGGCTCGCGCTAGTCGCCCCAGCATGCGCACTGGCTTGCCCGGGCCTTCACCGCGCGAAAATGCTGAAAGGTCCGTGGGCATTTGTTTCCACGCAACATCTTGTCGATCAAACTGGCCGTTACCCCACGCAAGTGCTGCGTGTTGTACAACAACGTCCACCATCTCTGTCATCGAGATGATGATTCCTTCTGCTTCCACTGATGTCACGGGATAGTCAGCAATTCCACACGGAACAATGTTTGTAGACATGTACTGAAGATCTGTGCGCACGTTGATGGCAAAACCATGCATGGTGCGACCGCGCCCCACTCGAACACCTATCGCGCAAATCTTTCGTGGATTATCTGTCTGCACATCAATCCACACGCCGGGATAACCCTCGAATCGATCTGCAGTTACGAGACCAATCTCATGCAATGCATCAATGACTACTTGTTCCACCGCGTGCACATATGCCGGAGAGTCTGGAGGAGTGTCGGCCCCATGTTTACCCTTGAGAGTCAGTAATGGATAACCCACCAATTGACCGGGGCCGTGATACGTAATGTCGCCCCCGCGATTGACTGACACAAAATCTGCGCCAACTGCAGCAGGGTCACACTTCAAGTTCTTGCCTAGGTCTGCAGATGGCCCATACGTGAACACATGCGGATGTTCCAGCAAGAGAAGCCGATTGTCTGTGCCATGGCGAAACATGGACTCTTGTATGGCCAGTGCTTCGGCGTATGGGACAGAACCCAACCAACGAACTTGTAGATCAGACGAGGTGTTCATAGTCGTGGGAACACTTTTGTCCATGGGTCTTTCTAGACCTCTGAAGACCAATCTCGTGTCTCAAGAATTTTCTTGACACGAGACAAGAATCCGGCTGCGTATGCGCCGTCGAATGCACGGTGATCCCATGCCATTGCAAGATTTCCCACCGGATGAATTGCAATGCTCTCGCCGTAACCAGGCACTTCAATAACAACTGGCTTCTTCACAATCGCATCGGTTGACAAGATGGCAACTTGTGGCTGATTAATGATGGGCATTGTCAACACTGAACCTGCAGAGCCATTGTTCGTAATGGTGAATGTTCCACCAGCAAGTTCATCTGGTCCCAAACGGCGACTACGTGCACGAGTTGCAAGATCATTAATCTCGCGTGAGATTGCACGGAGACGTTTTCCTTCTGCATCGCGAATCACGGGAACGATTAAGCCCTGATAGTCAAGGTCAACGGCGATACCAAGATCCACAAAACGATGAACAATCAATTCCTTGTCACCCATCGATGCATTCATGTGTGGGAATTCCGCCAATGCATCCACAACTGCGCGTGCAATAAACGGCAAGTACGTGAGGCCGAATCCTTCGTCGGCTTTGAAACCTTCTTTGACGCGACCACGTGTGGCGTCAACATTTGCAAAGTCCACTTCCACCACGCTGAACGCTGTTGCGCTGGTGCCCATGCTGGCCACCATGTGTGCGCCGGTGGCCTGACGAATCTTTGACAACGCAACGACTTCGTCACGCGCTCCAGCAACAACACGCGGTGCTGTACGAGCAGCAGGTGCAGCGGCCGGGGGCGCAACTGCTGGTGCAGGAGTAGCAGGTGCTGGCGCGGGAGTGGGTGCTGGTGCAGAACCAATTGCAGCCAATGCATCTTCACGAGTGATACGACCACCAGGGCCAGTACCGCGAATCGATGCAGCATTCAGGCCATTCTCCGCAATGATCTTGCGCACCACTGGAGACAACACAAGGCCCTCTGTAGACGCAGCAGGCGCAGCAGGAAGCGGCGGAATGACTGGAGATGGTGCGCTCACAACTGGCGCAGCAGCCGGCGCTGGCGCAGGTGTCGGCGAAGCAACTGGTGCAGGTGCAGGAGCGGGAGCCGGCGCGGGCGCTGGTGTTGCGGCGGGAGCAGCGGCTGGTGCAGGCGCACTACCTGCGGCCCCCACAACTGCAATCACAGTTCCTACGGCAACAGTGTCACCTTCGGGAACACGAATTTCGGTGAGAACACCTGCGACAGGAGATGGAACTTCAGTATCAACTTTGTCTGTGCTGACTTCGAACAATGGTTCGTCTTCAGCAACAGTGTCACCGACTTGTTTGAACCACTTTGTAATGGTTCCTTCTGTAACGGTTTCGCCGAGTTGAGGAAGTGTGATCTCTGCCATTGTGTGTGTCCTAGGTTCTTATGCGTTAATGCTACGGCCAGTCAATGACATGACTGTTTCACCGAATAGTTCGGAGAGGCTTGGATGCGGCTGAATGAAGTGAGCAATTTCTTCCACGGTGGCTTCCCAATTGACGGCTAAATATCCACCGCTCAATTGTTCTGTTACCCATGGACCAACCATGTGCACGCCCAGAACTTGACCCGCAGATCCATCTGGGTTTTTCTTCGCAATGATTTTTACAAGACCATCAGTTTCACCGATGATCATTGCTCGACTATTTGCACGGAACTGATGCTTTGCCACCACAACGTCGTAACCCGCGGCTTTTGCGGCCTCTTCACTGGGGCCCGCCCAAGCAACTTCTGGGCTGCAATAAATTGCCCATGGCACTCGGTCGTAATCAACTGGAATCGCAGTCTCACCAAGAACTTGTTTCACCACAAGAATTGCTTCTGCGTATGCAACGTGCGCAAGTTGTGGCGTGTTGATCAAGTCGCCCACTGCAAAAACATTGGCAACAGATGTACGGCAGTATTCGTCAACTTCCACGAAGCCACGATCGCTAACAGCAACTTTTGTTTTTGCTAATCCCAATTGATCAGGAAATGGTCGACGACCAACAGAAACAATCACCGCGTCGACTTCAAGAGTTTCACCGTCTCCAAACGACACAACGGTCGAACCACTTCCTGTTGGCTTGTGGCCTGTAACTGCAACACCAGTCTTGATATTGATCTTCTTTTTTCCAAAAGACCGAACAACCACATTGGCAAGGTCAGCATCGAGGCCCGGAAGGATTTTGGGTAGTCCTTCAAGAATGGTTACTTCCGCTCCAAGGTCAGCAAACGTTGAGGCAAATTCACAACCAATTGCGCCACCACCAATGACAGCGATGCGCGCAGGAATGCGATCGAGCATCAAGACTTCATCTGATGTCATCACGGGACCAGTGGGTTCGAAACCAGGGATGACGCGCGGGATACTTCCTGATGCAAGTACGACGTTCTTGCCGTTGAGTTGAGTAACAGTTCCGTCACCTGCTGTCACCGTTACAGACTTGTCGTCATTCAGTGTGCCGACTCCGAGAAAGTACGTGACCTTCTTTGATTTCACGAGCCCAGTGAGACCCTTGACTAAACCATCAACAATCTTTTGCTTGCGCGCTTGAGCAATTGCAAAATCTGTTTCACCGAGTGTTGCGGAGATTCCAAAATCACCAGCGTGTTGCACATGACGACGTGCAGCTGCTGTTTCAAGAAAAGCTTTTGCAGGAATACATCCGCGGTTCAAACATGTGCCACCCAACGTGTCTTTTTCAATGAGTGCAACATTGAGTCCTGCAGATGCTCCGTAGAAGGCCGACGCATATCCGCCAGGCCCACCACCGACGACGACGAGGTCAAACTGGTCTGCCATGGGGGTTATCTCCAATCAAATGAATACGACGCTGTATCCACATACAACGGTAGCCGTTACTACTTAGTAGCCCACTGAGATTGCTCTCCTGCACGCAGGTACGCCACAGTGACTGAGCCCTTTGTAGGGGCAAAACCCAAGACGCATCGCACTACCTCGTCAGCAGTGGTGGTGTCACACGGCACACCGGCGCCCTCGGGAACAGTTGATGGGCCAAGGACTTTGCCGTCGGCCAGCAATCTCCAGCCCTCAGTGGCGTTCGAGCCGTCCACCCCTGTCATGGTGACTGTCACAACCGTGGCCAAGGTGGTTTGTTCCATTTTCTCAACCGCCACAGTCATTTCAGACAATGTCTGCGAGGTGCCCAAAGAGAGAAGCTCCGCCGTGACGTCTTCATTTGCCACCTGGATCAACTTGAATCCACCTGCCAACACAATGGCCAGGCCGCACAAAATCGCCGAGAGAATGAGTTTGCGTGTGCTCATGCGTCTTCCACACTACGCCCCGCATACGGAACAATCCGAGGCACATTGCTGTTGACTATGACTGATATGAAAATTCTCATCACAGGGGCATCTGGCCTCATCGGTCAAGCCCTCACAAAAGAACTTGTTGCTCGCGGGCATTCCACGGTTGCAGCTGTGCGTCGTTCACCTCGTCGAAATGACGAAGTGCAGTGGGATCCACAGTCTGGCGTGATGGCCCGCGAAGCCTTCCAAGGAATCGACGCAGTAGTTCATCTTGCCGGCGCAGGAATTGGCGACAAACGATGGACCGATTCGTACAAGATGGAAATTCTTGAAAGCCGCACACGTGGCACACGCTTGCTTGCCGAAACAATGGCTTCGCTCGAAGTAAAGCCATCAGTGTTTCTCTCTGGTTCAGCCATCGGCATCTATGGCGTACGTGACGACGAAGAACTCACAGAACAATCATCAATCGGTTCAGGTTTTCTTGCCGACGTGTGTAGAGATTGGGAAGCAGCCGCAGCCCCCGCAACCCAAGCAGGAATTCGCACTGTGTTGTTGCGCACCGGAATCGTGTTGTCACCAAGGGGCGGCGCTCTGAAAAAACAATTGCCGCTCTTCAAACTTGGTCTTGGCGGAAAATTTGGCAACGGCAAACAGTGGCAGAGTTGGATCTCAATCACAGACGAAGTCAATGCAATCATTCATCTGCTCACATCATCAGTTTCTGGACCAGTCAACCTCACCGCACCTCAACCTGTTACCAACTCTGACTTCAC
>DAISXE010000057.1:0-8211 GCA_036826015.1 Ilumatobacteraceae bacterium | reverse complement strand
ACCCCCACCTCTCGCCAGCGCATCACAGCAGCAGCGCGCGTACAAGTAGAAGTCAAAGGCATCTTGGGACTTCGCGTCCAAGACGTCGCAACCGAGGCCAAGGTATCGGTACCTCTTATATACAAGTACTACGGCGACCGTGATGGGTTGCTGGCAGAAGTACTCGGAGAAATGTTTGAAGAATTTGTCTTAGAGCAAATCGATGTATCGGAGGCCTACTTTGACGCTCTCGAGAATCCAACCGTGGAAGATCTCCTTGCAGTCATTGCACTACCGCAGCAAGATTTCCGCCGTCCACGCCGTTGGCAACGTATGCAGATACTTGCAGCATCTGTAGAAATTCCTGCCTTGCGCCAACAGTTAGGTGTATTGCAGTTGCACCTGCAAGAACGTCTCACGCTTTTCATGGACAATGCTCAACGTCGCATTACTGGGGGGTCAACACCGGTCTCATCTGCAGCACTGGCCTTACTTGTGCAGAGCTACGGATTTGGTTTTGTGTTGAATGACCTCTTGGAATCTGACGAGCACCCATTTGTGACAGACGATCAGTTCGCACATCTCATGCGCGTCATGTTGAATGCAGCACTGCTGAATCAGCAGACACCGTCGTAGGCTGACGACATGGAAGTAGAAATGATTGTCGAGATTCCGCAAGGGTCTCGTAACAAGTACGAAATGGATCACGACACGGGAGCCATCTGGCTCGACCGCACATTATTTACGGCTACTCAGTACCCCCTCGACTATGGATTCTTTCCTGGTACTCACGGCGAAGACGGTGACCCACTCGATGCATTGGTATGGCTAAGCCAACCAACATTTCCTGGTTGTCATGTATGGGTGCGTCCTGTTGCAGTGTTCTGGATGAGCGACGAAAAAGGTCCCGACGCAAAAGTGTTCTGCGTTTCTTCGCACGACCCGCGCATGAATCCATATGTCGATATTGAAGACTTGCCGGAGCACCTTCTTGATGAAGTGGGCAACTTTTTCGAGGTCTACAAGCTGCTCGAGCCGAACAAGGACACCACCGTCAAAGGGTGGGAAGGTCGCACCGCGGCCGAGAAGGAAATCAGCGACGCGATCGCTCGTTTCGCTGCTTTGCCCCACTAGCTCATCGGCCAATTCTGGTGACGGCCGTCACTCATAAACGTTGCCCTGTGGATAACTACCTCGGCAAACCCTTATAAATAAGGGGGGCTGTGGATATCCACCACTTTTCACAAAGGCGCATTTACTGTACGCAGTGCAGACGAAGAGTCTGCAGAATACGGGGGAAACCGTTATGTACACACTTGGGGCACTGCTCCTTCTATCCCTCCTTCTCGGGGCCGTTATTTCGGTCATCGAGTCGGTACTCACACTCATCGGCATTCACGCCACCATCGGAAAGCTCCCCATCATTGGGGCACACCTTTCTCTCATCATTGCCATCGGCATGGTGTGGTTGTGCGACATCAACACCATCTCAGGTTGGGGGATTTCATTCTCCGATGACTGGATGACCTACGTGGCCAACGGCGCCATCATTCTTGGAATGATCCCGTTGAAGGATGCAGTTGTCAACATGGTGAACAAGGGCCTTCGCGCTTAGTTCATTTGTCCTAATTACTAGAGACGGGTTGTCGGTTCTTCGGAACTGGCAGCCCGTTTTCTATTTTCCAGAGTCCTTCCGGCGTGAGCGAATAATGCGCAACAGGCTGATCGCTCCGAAGCAGAACACAAAGACACCAAAAAAGCGAGCACCGATTCCGACTCGCAGTAACGCAAGCCATGCTCCAGACAAAACGGCCGCGACACCAATGACAAATGCGAGCGCTCTACCAAGTTGTGATCGCGGTGTACGAATGACTGTGATGAAGGAAAGTCCTCCGAGCAGAAGTATCGCCAACAAGATGATTGAGACGAGTAACGCAAGGCTTTCCATATGCGAAGGTTAGACCAGCAAGCGGGGGGTACTTGCCGGTCTAGAAGTTATGTCGTCAGCCAACTGGCACGATGACGACAGGAACCTTGGCATGTCGCGACACGTAGTCAGCAACACTGCCAAGTAAGAGTCCCATCACAGCCCCGTGGCCGCGAGCGCCCACCACGATGAGGTCTGCCTTCAAACTCAGCAATACGTTGCGGGGATCGTTGTTCTCAAAATGAGTAGCGATTGCAATGTCGCGAGCGGTTGCTACAGACGTGACGCGCTTCGCTTCATTATCAAGCACAGTGCGAGAAGCAGCATCATCGAATGTGTACGGGACTGCCATCTCTGCGGGAACAATGATGGGTGACCAAGCGGAAACAAGTGTGACTTTGTCTCCGGCGTGTGCGTATTGAATAGCCCAATCAATTGCCTTATGTGAGTTTGGCGAACCATCGACTCCAACAATGATGTGACGTTTTTGTGGTGCATGGGTGCTCATGTGTTCACCGTAACCCTGTGCATCTCACAATGCAAGTGAGAACTAACTCGTTTGTTGTCACACTCAACCGTTAGGTAGAACTACAAGTTTTTGTTAGGAAGAACTACTAGTGATGATCGTGTTCGTGCGTGTGGTGTACATACGTGCGATCTGACGTTGCGAACTGTGTGATGTACACAATCATGAACACTGCGGTGGCACCAAGAGTGATTGTGGGCCCTGGAGCGAGATCGAGGTGATACGCAACAATGAATCCACCAACAACTTCTACAAGGCCAATTGCGATAGCGCCTTGACTGATGGTGGACACATTATTGAAGAGGAGCCGAGCGGTAGCTGTAGGAGTGATGAGTAGTGAGACGGTGAGTGCAATACCTACCGTGTTCAGGCAGACCACAACACAGATAGCCAAAAGAACAAGCATCGCCATGTCTAAGCGCTGCACACGAATGCCAAGTTGAGTTGCATGATCTCGGTCAAATGTTGCGAACTTCAGGTCATCGAATCGATACCACACAAAACCGAGCGCAAGAAGCGTGAGGGCCAATGTTGTCCAAAGATCTGCTGTATTGACGGTGAGTAGCTGACCAAACAAAAAATGTGTAATGGAGACTGTGGTGTCGACTTTGCTTAACGCAAGTACACCAAAGGCAAACATGCCACTTCCCACAACAGCAATTACTGAATCGTGTCCGACGCGGCGGTTCTGTGACAAGAAGTGAATAACCACCGCCATGAAGATGCCGGCCATAAGTGCGCCAGGAAGTACCGCTTGCGATCCGAACCACCCAAAGCCAAGTGCCACTCCTCCGAGAACGCTGTGAGACATTGCGTCACCCATGTATGCCAACCGGCGTAAAGAGATCCATGTGCCCACCGTGGGTGCAAGCACTCCCACCATGATGCAAATCAGACCTGCACGTTGGGAGAAATCCGACTGGAAAGGGTCGAGTAGCCAACTCATGGAATAGTTCCTTGAGATGTTGACGAAAACAGTTGTTCCAATTTGTTGTCGACAAGTTCCACAGATGGATGTCCATCACCGACTAATCGTCGGTTCACTGTAAGGCATCGCGTGAATCGATTTCGCACTAGTGACAAATCGTGAGTAGACACCAAAATGCTCGTTCCGCTTGTTGCAAGATTCTCAAACAACGTGATGAGTTCATCAGTGTGTTGTGCATCCACGCCTGAAAGCGCTTCGTCCAACAGCAAGACATCTGCTTCTTGCGCAAGGGCGCGTGCCAACATCACGCGTTGCACTTGACCGCCTGACAATGTGGCAAGAGAGCGATTCTCCATTCCACCAAGATCTACTTGTGACAGACAGGTCATCACGTGTGTGATGTCTACTTGCGTAGTGCGCATGCGGCGGCCATGAAAACGACGACGACCTGCCATGACAACTTCGGCAACAGTGATGGGAAACCGAAGATCGATATCTGACTGTTGTGGAATATATGCAATGGATTGGCGCTCTAGGTGATGGCAATGTTTTCCATGCACCACAACATCGCCGTCATGATCAACAAATCCGGCAAGGGCTTTGAACAATGTTGACTTGCCAGCACCATTGGGGCCTACGACGGCAATTAACTCGCCTGCACCAACCGAAAACGATGTGTTGGTGAGTGCACGGAAGTCTTCATTGTATGTGACTCCCACATGGGAGGCCTCGAGCACCGCAGATGTCATTCGGAACAGCGTAGACCTTTTGCAACGTTCTCAATGTTTTGAGTCTGAACGCTGATGTAGTTCTTGCCGGCATTGAGATCTGCAGATGACAAGGTTTCAATGGGGTTTATTGCATCGACTTCAGCTCCAATGGACGAGGCAAGAGTCTTGGCGAGCCCGTCAGGTAGTTGTGCTTCAAAGAAGACGGTGGTTGCCTTCGCATCACGTGCAACTTTTGCGATGGCCTCAAGTTCTTTGGCGGAAGGCTCATTTTCTGGGTTAACACCTGCAATGGGCACGGTGTCAAGTTTGGCGCGCGCCGCAAAGTAACCGAATGCATCATGAGAAGTCACCAAGGAACGTGATGCACAATTTGTAAACGTGGTGTCGATTGCTTTTCCAACTTGTTCGAGTTTTGCAATGTAAGTAGTCGCATTGGTGTCCAATGTGGTCTTGGAATCAGGTGACAAGGCGGTCAAAACGGTGACAACGGCTTGTGTCATCGAGACCATGTTGGCGGGGTCTAGCCACACATGTGGGTCAGTGTCGCCATGAGCCTCGTGATCGTGGTCGTCATCGTCATCGTCATCGCTGTGGCCTTCTTCTTCTTCTTTCGCTGCATCGATGGTTGTTGCATAATCGGCGAGGTCTGTCACTTTGATGGCGCTATCTAATTGCGCAACTGCTTTTTCTACACTGGGTTGCAATCCGCCGCCGAGATAAAACACTGCATCAACGGTGGTGAGATCATCGAGTTGGTTCGCAGTGAGTTCATGATCATGTGCACCAACACCTGGGGGAGTGAGGTTCACAATCTTCACACTCAAACCATTTGTCACTGTTTCAACAATTTCGCTAAGTGGATAGAAGGAAGCAGCGATTGTGAGTGCATCGCTGGCGGGTGCACTGGAGTCCGAACTGGATGATTCGCCACCACATGCCCCTAGGACAAGAGCAGATACTGCAAGGAGACTTGTGATGCGGTGGGACATTTTCATGACCTCACCATATCAATAATGAGAATCATTCCCAACATTGAGAATCTATGAGAGTGAATGGAACTTTCGGGGAAGTGGTCGCAGTAATAAGGTCACGAGAGGCAAGGGGGAATCTCATGGGTAATGAAGCGGTGTATCGGCGGCCAGAGGATTGCGAGACCGAGTCGTGGCGAGACCCTGTCTCGGGCGATGTGGACTGGTGGACCCTCTTTAGTAGTGACCGCACCAATACAGCAGGCCTCACGGTGGGAGTGGCCGAGATCCCAGTGGGCGCACCTGAACCGCCACGTGGGCATCAACACGTTCAAGCCGAGGTGTATTACTTCTTGTCGGGAACTGGGCAGGTAGTTGTGAATGGAGACCGGCGAGAAGTGCGCACGGGTGATGCCGTATTCATCCCCGGAGATGCTGAGCATGTGGCAGTAAACACAGGAAACGAACCATTGCGGTTGTTGTACTTCTTTGCTGCGGATTCCTTTTCAGACATCATCTACAAGTTCCCCCACTAGCCTTTTATCGTCGTCGACGAGAGGAACCCCCCATGGCCAATGACTGGTTCGAGACAGTTGCAGAAGCGCAACGAAGAGCAAAAGCGCGACTTCCAAAGTCTGTCTATGGCGCGTTGATCGCCGGCTCTGAAAAAGGATTATCCACGAACGACAACCTCACGTCTTTCGATCAACTTGGTTTTGCACCACACGTTGCAGGCAACTCAAATACTCGCGAGATGTCCACCACCATCATGGGTCAGTCGTTGTCGATGCCGGTCATCATTTCTCCTACTGGTGTGCAGGCTGTGCATCCTCAGGGTGAAGTAGCCATTGCGCGTGCAGCAGCTAACCGTGGCATTCCGATGGGCCTTAGTTCATTTGCCAGTAAGTCTGTTGAAGATGTTGCAGCAGTGAATGACTCCACCTTGTTCCAAATGTATTGGTGCGGCGATCGCGCCACATTGGAGCAGCGCATGGAACGCGCTCGTGCCGCTGGCGCAAAAGGACTCATCGTTACTCTTGACTGGTCGTTTAGTAATGGCCGCGACTGGGGTAGCCCATGGATTCCCGAAAAGATTGATTTGAAAGCCATCATCAAGTTGGCTCCTGAAGTTCTTCAAAAACCAGCATGGTTATTGTCCTTTGCAAAGACCGGCCGCATTCCAGATCTCAGTGCGCCAAACATGGCCAAGCCTGGCGAGAAGGCACCAACATTCTTTGGTGCATACTACGAATGGATGCAGACTCCGCTTCCTACATGGGAAGACATTGCATGGTTGCGTGAGCAGTGGGGCGGTCCTTTCATGGTGAAAGGTGTCAGCCGAGTCGACGATGCGAAGCGCGTTGTAGATCTTGGTGCAACTGCTTTGTCAGTCTCTAACCATGGTGGAAACAATCTCGACGGCACACCTGCTCCTATTCGTGCATTGCCTGCAGTTGCAGATGCTGTTGGTAGCCAAATAGAAGTTGTACTCGACGGCGGTATTCGTCGCGGTAGTGACGTAGTGAAAGCTCTTGCACTTGGTGCACGTGCCGTCATGATTGGCCGCGCATATTTGTGGGGCTTGGCAGCAAATGGTCAGGCCGGAGTTGAAAACGTGCTCGACGTACTGCGCGGCGGGATTGATTCAGCAATGCTTGGTATGGGTAAGTCAAACATTTCAGAACTCACACGCGACGACATTGTGATTCCACCAGACTTCCTGCGTGCTCTCGGCACGAAGTAAGTATCTATTTCATATGCGCTAGTAGGCGCGCAGCAATTTCTGGTCCGTGCGTATCTTGCAGGAAGTGACGCGCGCCTTGAATTTCTTCGAAGGTTGAATGCGGAATCAGTGAGTGCCACTTCTTTCCCCAGTCAAGGGTGAACACACCGTCGTTCGTTGCCCATAAGAAATGGATTGGAATCTTCAGCGCGTTAATAGTTGCGAAGTTCTTTTCTTGATTGACAGCGTCACCTGAGACTGGGTCGTGCACTGGAATGCTGATGGGGAAGCGACGCGGTCCATTGATTCCGGCTTCACCGAGACCAACAAACGGAGCGTCGTATCCATTCTTCACATCAAGTGCTTCGCCCTCAAACTTCGGCGTTCCCCCTTGCAGTGCTACGAACAATGAATCAGCTGGAGAAATTCTGTCAGTGGCTACTGCCATCAACGTGCCCCACAAAAACTTGTCGGGAACGTTGTCGCGAAAAATGCCACCTGGCGAGTTCTGCTCTATCCATTGGCGAATACCAGGGGAGTACTCATATTCCTTGTGATGTAGCCACGTATTCATAATGCAGAGGCGAGTAAATCGCTCGGGCATGTTTGCCACTTGTGCGAGACCAGTAGGGCCACCCCAGTCCTGCACCATGACGGTGATGTTTGTGAGATCAAGATGCTGAATAAGTGCAGCAGTGTTGGCTGTGTGGCGTGCAATGTTGTACCACGCAGGGTCAACAACCTTGTCTGACTTACCGAAACCAATGTGATCAGGCGCGACACAGCGGTATCCCGCTTCCAACATGACTGGAATGATGTGGCGATACAGATACGACCAAGATGGCATGCCATGCATCATGAGAATGACAGGTGCATCACGAGGGCCTTCGTCGACGTAGTGCATACGCAGACCATCAATGTCTAAGTAGTTGGCTGCAAACGGGTAATCCTTGAGTGCATCAAAATTGCTATCGGGACTGCGAACAAAATCTGGAGTTGACACGTTTACCTACTGTGCAAAGTTATGAATGATGGTGACAAGTTCTGCTGGGGCATCTTCCTGAATGAAGTGGTTAGCTCCTTCAATGACGTGGTGCGTGAGACCAGCAGCGCCCGGAACTTGCGTTTGAAATCTGAGATGAGCACCCGGTTTGAATGCAATCGGATCTTCTGACCCGAAGGCAGTGAGGAATGGTTTTGTCCACGTCTCAAGGAACTTCCACGTTTCTTTATTTTGTGGAACACCAGGGTTTTCTGGTTGCACAGGTATGAGGCTCGGAAAGATCTTGGGGCTGGTCTGGTAACTGCCATCGGGGTAGGGCGCGTTGTAGGCAGCAATCTCTGCAGCACTGAGCTCGCGGGTTGATCCGCCGTTCACAAGGCTTCCAACAGGAAGTTCAGGAACAGAACTGGAGAATTCCAGCCAGTC
>DAISXE010000056.1:0-8478 GCA_036826015.1 Ilumatobacteraceae bacterium | reverse complement strand
GGAGTCAGTATTTTTCGCAAACGCTCTTGGGCTTTGTTGCCAGACGGCGTTGTCATTGCAACATCGCGGGGCTTGGAAGAGTCCTGCTGTGTCATTTCGCAAAGACACTAGTCGTGATTTATGGCGAGGTAAACGGGGTAATCCCCAGAACAATTACCGAGGTCCTATCTCCGAATTGAGGTCCACACCGAGAAGGGCTGCAGCCACAGAAACATCAGCGCCAGATGCTGCTGCCTTGTCTATTGCCTGCAGTGCCCCAGGTGTATCCAAATCATTATCGAGACACGTGCGCACAATATCTAGCACTTCAGATGCGCCACCACCGACTGATGCCTTCCAGCGAAGCAACCGTTCGTGATTACGGGGCATTAACTCTTCGTCCCACTCCCACTCGTTGCGATAGTGATGCTCAATCACCGCAAGACGAATAGAACGCGGGTCCCATAACGTGCGCAGTTGATCTACAAAGACAAGGTTGCCAAGACTCTTCGACATCTTCTCACCATCTTTGAAGACCATCGCAACGTGCATCCAGTGTCGTACAAACTGCTCGCCCGTTGCAGCCTCTGACTGAGCGCGTTCACATTCGTGATGGGGAAAGATCAAATCACTTCCACCACCATGCAAGTCAATTGTTGTGCCGAGTTCTCGCAAGGCAAGTGCGGAACATTCGATATGCCAGCCAGGTCGTCCTGGTCCCCACATTGCATCCCACGATGGTTCGTCATCTGCAGATGGATGCCACAACACAAAGTCAAGTGGATTGCGCTTATGCGGATCATCCACATTGCCGCCACGCAAGCGAGCGAACTCAATCATCTGCTCATGCGAATAGTGCGACACTTCGCCAAACGTTGGAAATTGAGAGACATCGAAATACACCGAACCACCGGCCGTATACGCAAAGCCACGGTCGAGAACCATTCCGATGAAGCCGCGAATATCAGAAATAGCCGATGAGGCACGCGGTGTACTGAACACGGGCAATACATCAAGGGCAACCATGTCTCGGTTGAAACGGGCTTCCTCTCCTGCTGCTAGGTCCAGATAATGAACGCCGAGTTCTCGAGCTTTTGCGAACAATGGGTCGTCTACATCGGTGACGTTTCGAACGCAACGAACCTCGTGACCCTTGTCAATGAGGCGACGCTGCAAAATGTCGTACACCAAAAATGTTGATGCATGACCGAGATGGGTTGCATCGTACGGCGTGATACCACACGTGTACATCAACACCATTGGACCCGGCGTGAACGGAACTACCTCACGCTTTGCCGTGTCGTATAAGTGCATTGTCATTTCGACTACGCCCCTGCTCGCGGATCCTTCTTGATGCCATTCAGTTTCGGAGCAACTCGTGTTTTATAGCGAACATTGAGCTGCAACAACACAGCCGTGAAAGCCTCGATAGCAGTGGCATTAGAAAGCTCACCTGCATCAAGTGGACGACAACCAGGGATGTGGGCTGTGATATCCATTGCAATCTTTTTTGCCTCTGCGTAGTCAGAGCAAATCAGAACGTCTGAGTCGATGGGGTCTCCGAGGTGACCTAGTTCTGTTGCAGGCAGGTGATGAAACGCTGCAACAACTCGACACTCTGGCACGGCTGCTTGAACGTGAGCCGCAACACTGCCTCGTGGAGGGAGAAGTGGTTGAAACTCATGACCCACTCGAACGAGAGCGTTCGCCATGCTGATGACAACTTTCCCGCGCAACAAAGCAAGGTGATCAACCGCAGTTGTCGCTGCTGAGTCCCATGGAGTTGCAAGCACAATGACATCGCATGCAGAGGCATCGTCGTTGTCCCCGCCCGTGATACCGAGCGACAACGCCGGCCATTTGGCTTTTACTGCCGCCGCCACGTCTATTGCCCGTTCTTTCGAACGTGACCCCAAGACAACGTCAAAACCAACTGAAGCCAAACGAGCGCCAAGAGCGCTTCCTGCAGGGCCTGTTCCACCAAGTATTCCAATACGCATTCCGTAGAGCCTTACACACGGACCCCTACCGAACTACGGTCATATGCATGGGTTTACTTGACGGCAAGAAAATTGTGATTACGGGCGTTCTCACCGACGCATCTCTCGCTTTTGGGGTTGCCCAACTTGCGCAGCGAGAGGGAGCCCAGATAGTGCTCACCGGGGCAGGCCGTGCGTTGTCACTCACCCAACGCACTGCCCGGCGTCTCGATACCCCCGTTGATGTCTACGAGTTCGATGTCACAGTCGCTGAGCATGTCGAGACCGTTCGTGAACAAGTGCGCGCTTCCCTAGGAAAAGTTGATGGCGTACTCCATTCCATAGGTTTTGCCCCCGAGGCTTGTCTTGGCGACGACTTCCTTGCGGCCCAGTGGAGCGATGTAGCCGTCGCCATGCAGATTTCTGCTTATTCGATGAAGACTCTGATCGATGCTTTTCTTCCACTGATGGAACGCGGCTCCACCATCGTTGGACTTGATTTTGACAACACTGTTGCATGGCCCGCATACAACTGGATGGGCGTGGCCAAGGCCGCACTTGAATCCACTAGTCGGTATCTCGCTAAAGAATTGGGCCCGCGCGGCATTCGAAGCAACCTCGTTGCTGCTGGCCCGATCAAGACAATGGCTGCTAAATCAATTCCCGGATTCAAAAAATTTGAAGACGTATGGGATGACCGCGCACCACTTGGATGGGACGTCACAGACTTCACACCCGTTGCTCGCACTGTTGTTGCCATGCTTTCTGATTGGTTCCCCGCCACAACTGGTGAAGTAATTCATGTCGATGGTGGCTACCACGCAATGGGTGCATAAGGCCCGTGACTAATCGTCTTTCCACTGCGTCGTCACCGTACCTACGTCAACATAAAGACAACCCTGTTCATTGGTTTCAATGGGGCGAAGACGCTTTTGCAGAAGCGCAACGAACCGGAAAACCAATCCTTCTCTCTGTTGGATACTCCGCATGCCACTGGTGTCATGTCATGGCTCACGAAAGTTTTGAGCACGAACCAACCGCCGCAGTAATGAACGACCTTTTCGTCAACGTGAAAGTTGACCGTGAAGAGCGACCAGATGTCGACTCTGTCTACATGGACGCAGTGCAGGCTCTTACCGGCCGCGGTGGGTGGCCAATGACAGTGTTTTGCACTCCCACAGGAGAACCTTTCTACGGTGGAACGTATTACCCCCGTGATTCGTTTGTTCAGTTAATGAATGCAGTAGACGATGCATGGAAGAACCGCAGAGAAGAACTGAATCAGAATGTTGACGCACTTATCGAAGCGATTGGACGCACGAGAAATATCACTCCCGCAGATGAAATCAACTCTGCAGAACTGCTCTCTCAGACACTCACAAAACTAGAGAACGATTTCGACACAGACTGGGGAGGCTTTGGTAACGCGCCAAAGTTTCCTTCTACGTTTGCTCTTGACTTGATGTTGCGACAATTTCAACGCAGTGGCAACGAAAACCTGCTCGCGATGGTTCGTGTTTCTCTCGATGCAATGGCATCAGGCGGGATGTACGACCAGATTGGCGGGGGCTTTGCTCGTTACAGCGTCGACCGCCAATGGCTTGTCCCCCATTTTGAAAAAATGCTGTATGACCAAGCTCTCCTTTTGCGTGTCTATACCCACGCATGGCTCATCACCCGCGAACATCACTACCGACAAGTTGCGGAAGAGATCATCACGTACCTGCTTAACGAGATGACCGATGAACTCGGTGGCTTCTACAGTGCCGAAGACGCAGATTCCTTGGACGAACATGGACATTCCGAAGAAGGTGCGTTTTACACATGGACCCCGGCAGAAATGCGCCAGATCCTTGGCGATGCAGCAGACGAAGCACTTACTTGGTGGAACATGTCCGACGAGGGCAACTTCGAAGGCCGCAATATTCCTCACCGCATTCCTCAACGTGGAGAACTTTTACGCCCTTCGTCCATTGAGGCCTCTCGCGTATTGCTCTTTGAACACAGAGCACTTCGACATCGTCCCGGTCTAGATGACAAGGTCTTGTGTGAATGGAACGCAATGATGCTGTCCTCACTATGTGAGGCCGCTACCGCATTCGAACGAGACGACATCACAGCAGCCGTAGTTCGCAACGCTGAGTTTCTTCGCGATTATCTACAAACTGCAAATGGTGAATGGCATCGCAGTTGGCAATCACATGCCCAACCACAAGCTCAGCATGCAGCATTGGCGCACGACCTTGCGCATGTGGTTGATGCATTTACGCGTGTATATGAATTAACCGCCGACCATCAATGGCTCACTCTGGCTCAACGCACAGCCCGCAGTCTCGTGGCAAATTACTGGGATGCAGAACACGGTGGACTGTTCACAGTGTCTGATCATGCCGAACAACTTGTTGTGCGACAAAAAGATCTCATGGATAACGCGACGCCGTCTGCCAACTCGGTAGCTGCGATTGCATTTCTTCGATTATCAGCACTCACTGCAGACACTGACTTGCACGAAAAGGCAGTTCACATCCTCAAACTTCTTGCGCGAGTGTCGCCCTCCGCACCTACTGCTTTTTGTAATGCCGCATATGCAAACAGTCTCATTGAACATGGCATTACCGAAATCGTGATTCCCGGCAACCAACCCGCCTTAATGAATATTGTGCACTCTCAGTGGCTGCCGTTAGCGGTTACTGCATGGGGTGAACCCACAGACTCTCCACTGTGGGAAGGCCGCACCGAAGGATCAGCGTACGTGTGCCGAGACCACGTGTGTTTGCTGCCAGCCCAAACACCGGACGAACTTCAGCAGCGAATCATTACCAACGCGAGCGGTGGATAACAGAAGAGGCGGTGTGACGAGCGCGCGACGAACTTCTTCCCTTGCGTTCACTGTCTGACAATGCATAACCACATGCAATTGTTCCAAGAATCTGCACATGGCTTGGAATTCCAAAAGACTCTCGCAATCGTTGCTCCTGCGCATGAGCAAAGAACAAAGCAGAGATTCCCTTATCTTCAAGCGCCAACAGCAGCGTCATCGTTGCGAAGGAGGCATCAATTGTCCAATACGGTGCTGGCCAATCTTCGATTGATTCACCAAGGCCAGTAGCAGCTTTGTCTGGTTCTGAGTATCGCGAGAGATACGCGTGTGGGTCTGCAAGTACAAGAGCGATCAGAGGTGCATTAAGTAGCGAAGGAAAACCAAAAGATTCTCTTTTCTCGACAGGCAGTGCGACATCCCAATACTGAGAAGTCTCACCCTCAGCAAGAACAAGAAGTGACCAGCCTTGTGTTTTTCCGGCACTCGGCGCACGAGTGGCGAGGTCGACGCAATCTTCAAAAAGTGAAGGCGCAATGGCTTCTTGTGAAAATGCTCTCGACATCCGTCGAGACTTCACGACGTCTGCGAACTCCACAGTGGTTACGAACGAGCGCCCAACTTGACGAGACTCTCTGCCATGGTCCAACCATGAATGATGAGAACTCCACCTTTTTTGGCATTGACACCTTTGAACAAGTCAGAGATTTCTGCTGAAATCTTTTCTGGCTTTGAAGACTCGTGGTCGAGGAAGCCACTTTGACCAGCAGTGGACACAACAAATGTTTTTTCGTCGTAATTAGCATCAACACCAAAGCGACGAGCAAGGCGACGACCCCATGCGCGTTCTTCACCAACAGCACGGTGGTCAAAACGCGGAATCATTTCTGTGAGCGCCTTAAATGCTTCAACTCCGTCGGCAGAAGCAAATCGACTTCCCACGACGACGTCTTCATCTGGGAAAGCCATTAGCGCGCGGTGATACGCCTCGGTCATCAGACCCTTCAATACTGAATCACGCTTTGCAGTACGCTTGATTGTCATAAGCCCGAGCAACACACATGGAGTGCCACCAATGCGCTCCAATGTGGAGAACGTAACGCCGTGCAGTTTCCCATCGAGACGAGCCAAGGTGCACAGCACCCAATCTTGTTGGGCTTTGGCGAATTGGGCAGCAGAGAACGCACCTTCTATGGTGAGCATTTCTTCTAATTGGGCCTCAGTGAGCGCACTGCAGTCCTGTGTGGCAACTTCCAACGACATTGACTGGCTAGCTCCCTCTTGACTCAGGCGGCATCAGAGCCGACAACAACCCTTACATTCTGCCATTACAAGTGGCGTTTCCCTGAAACGGAATGATGAATTAGATGATTTTCACCGCATTGGAGCCAAATGTAAGCCGTAAAGGCGCTAAAGCCTTCTCGAAATCAAGTCGACCAGTGTCACCGAGGTCGAAGACCTTTCCACCAGTCAGTTTGACTTTGCACGGGGAAGCGCCCGGGAACTCAGCAATGATCGCCTTCAATTTCTCAATCTTCTCTGGAGTGAACCCAGTTGGCAGCGAAATGACTATCTCTGGGATACGAGCGTCGAGATTCTCAGGAACACTGATGCGCTGTGCTGAGAAACTTGCAGGCTGGTCATCACGTTTGTTTAATCGACCAGCCACCGTGATGATTTGATCGTCAACAAGCATGTGCCCGTACTCGGTAAGTGTTTTTGAAAACACAGTGACCTCCACCGAACCATCCATGTCTTCCAACACGAATGTGGCCATCTGGTCACCCTTCTTGGTAAATCGACGACTGAGAGATGTCATCACACCGCCGATGGTGACTTGACCTGGCTCTAAGTTCTCGAGGTCCCGAATGGAGCTTGTGACAAGTCGGCGCAAAGCAAACTCCACCCCCCGCAGTGGATGATCAGAGATATATAAACCCAGCATGTCTTTTTCGTTACGGAGCTGATCGGGTTTCGTGAATTGCAGATCTGGAATCTGTGTTTCCGATGTCCATCCACTGTCAGAGGCCGCTTCCATCTCTCCGAACAACGACATGACGCCTTTTTCTTCTTCGCGACGCTTGGCGAGTGCCGAATCGATTATCGATTCATGCACCATCAGAAGTCCTCGTCGTGGGTGCCCGAAAGAATCGAACGCGCCGGCCTTGATCAAGGATTCAATTGCGCGTTTATTCAGAGCCTGCTCCGGTGCGCGCCGAGCAAAATCGTGGAACGATTCGTACGGACCATTGACGTCGCGCTCTTGAAGAATTTGCTCGACGAGGCCTTCACCAACATTGCGCACACCCGACAAAGCAAACACGATGCGCTTTTCACCGTTAGCCGTAATGGCTGCAAAGTCTGAACGTCCGGCATTGATGTCTGGGTTAGAAACCGTGATACCCATGGCACGTGCATCGGCCAGATGCACTGCAGCTTTGTCATAGTTGCCTTTTACAGAAGACAAAAGACATGCGGAATATTCAACTGGAAAATGAGCCTTGAGATAGGCAGTTTGATACGCGATGAGGCCGTATCCGAATGCATGGCTCTTATTGAATGCGTAATCAGCGAAGCCACGAATAATGTCGAACAATTCTTGACCTAATTCGCGACCGTATCCCTTCTTTTCGCAGCCGTCGACAAACGACCCCTCTTCTGCGGCCATCGCCTTTGGATCTTTCTTACCGCAGGCTTTTCGCAAGTTGTCTGCTTGAGCGAGGTCGTAGCCGGCGAACTTTTGCGCAACACGCATCATGCTTTCCTGATACACCATGAGGCCATAGGTGTCATGCAAAACAGCTTTTGCATCTTCATGGAAATAATCGGGCTTTTCGAGATTATTTTTGTACTTCGCATAACGCGTGTGCATCTTGGTGCTCATTGGCCCTGGTCTGTACAGAGCAATCACAGCACACACATCGCCAAATTCTGTGGGCTTCATTAGACGCAACAGCTGTTGCATTGGTGGAGATTCCAACTGAAACACGCCAATGGTGTCACCACGACCGAGGAGGTCGAACGTTTCTTGATCCTCAAGCGAAATTTTGTCAATGTCAAATTCCGGATCAGTTTGTTCACGAATCATTGCAACTGCGTCAGATATAACGTCGAGGTTGCGTAAACCAAGGAAGTCCATCTTCAAGAGACCCAGTGACTCAACAGCGTGCATCTCGTATTGAGTCACGATAGGCGCTTCTTCTCCTGATGCGTCACTTCCCTTTCGTTGAATCGGTAGGTAATCCGTGAGAGGTTTACCAGTGATTACAACTGCCGCTGCGTGAATGCCGTCGGATCTCTTGAGTCCTTCAAGACCACGCGCTACTTCGACGACCTTGGATGCAGTCTCGTCGACAGCAACAAGATCTCGTAGACCCTGTGCCTCGCGATACCCGTCGGCGTGCTCTGCGTCGAACTCAAAACACGCAGCGAGTGGAGTGTCTCGACCTTGCTGTAGTGCAGGCATGAGTTTTGCAATACGGTCACCAACTCCGTACTCAAAGCCCAATACCCGTGCAGCATCTCGCACGGCATTTCGGGCCTTGATAGTGGCAAAGGTAATGATTTGCGCCACATGATCTCGGCCGTATTTATCTGCTGCATAGCGAATCATTTGATCGCGGTACCGAGAGTCAAAGTCCATGTCAATGTCGGGCATGCTGACGCGCGACGGGTTCAAGAAGCGTTCGAACAGCAAGTCGT
>DAISXE010000055.1:0-8668 GCA_036826015.1 Ilumatobacteraceae bacterium | reverse complement strand
AATGCCGGCGTGATGATGAAGCCATTCGTGGTGCAACAGACTCTTACTCACAACCGCAATGTGATTCGCCGTACCAACCCTGAAGCATGGAAGACCACCATGTCTGCCACAACAGCAGCAACCATGACGCAACTGATGATTGGTGTTGCGCAATCGGGAACCGCAGCATGTTGCTTGCAACTCAACGGTGGTATTTCAGTGGCTGCAAAGACAGGTACTGCCCAATTGAACCCCGAGGGTGAGAAGCAACGGTCTCACGCATGGATCACTGCATTTGCCCCAGCACAAGCACCGCGATATGCAATCTCAGTTTTTATCAAGGGCGTGAATGATGCCGTGAGCGCCAGTACTGGTGGGCGTTTAGCAGGCCCCATAGCCAAACAAGTTCTTGATGTTGCGCTTGCCTTGCCCCCAAGCAAATAGTCCACACAGGTAGCCTCTATAGAGCCTTATGTCGAATCCGCAAAACATCATCATTAACGATCGATACGAACTCCACGAGCGCATTGGCCGCGGTGGAATGGCCGACGTGTTCATGGCGCGCGACTTGTTGCTCGACCGCGATGTCGCCGTCAAGATTCTTTTCCCCGAGCACGCCGTAGACCCGAACTTTGTCGAGCGTTTTCGCCGCGAGGCCCAAAGCGTTGCTGGCTTGAACCACCCAAACATTGTGGGCGTGTACGACTGGGGTCAAACAGGCAACACGTACTTCATGGCTATGGAGTTTGTGAAGGGTCGCACGCTTGCAGAAGTGTTGCGCCGCCAAGGTCGCCTCACTGCGCGTTCAGCAGCATCAGTTGGCGGAAGCATTGCCAATGCACTTGCATACGCACACCGCAACAATGTGGTGCACCGCGACATTAAGCCAGCAAACATTCTGATGGCATCAAACGGCGACATCAAAGTGGTGGACTTCGGTATTGCTCGCGCGCTCGACTCTGCACACGATGGTGGCCTCACGCAAGACGGCGCTGTTATGGGCACCGCGACATACTTCTCGCCAGAGCAAGCAAAAGGCGACGGACTCGATCTTCGTTCCGACCTGTATTCATTAGGCATTGTTCTGTATGAATTAGTCACCGGAAAACCACCGTTCAGTGGTGAATCTGCGTTGGCAACGGCATACAAGCAAGTGCACGACGTACCGACGCGCATGAAAGACCATGTTGCCGATGTGCCACCAGCATTAGAAGCAATCGTTTCGAAATGTATGGCGAAAGAAGCCACGCGTCGTTATGCCACAGCAGAACAATTACGTGATGACTTGCGTTATTTCTTGAACAACCAACCCACAATGGCAATGGACGAAGTGCGCATTGCGAATGGTCTTGCACCACGTGGGTCATTTGATTTCGATCAGGCCACCAGCGTGATGGCCCCTATTTCACAAGACCCAGAGTCCACACAAGCATTGCCTCATACACAAGTGATGCCCACCACTATGACCCCAGTAGAAACACTTCCCGATTACGACGAAGAACCAGGCAATAAGCGCAACTACATCATTGGTGCAGCGGTTGCAGGTCTTGTCATTCTTGGTGGCCTTATTTTTCTCATCACAAGCTTGGGTGGCGGCAACTCCGGTTTCACTGTTCCCAACGTGAAGGGCGCAACATGCGATGTTGCTAAGCAACAGCTTGAAGCATTGAAGTTTTCAGTTGCATTCAGCCCTGCTGAAACTGTGTGTGATGCAACAGCAATAGTTGCTAGTCAAGATCCGGCAAGTGGAGACACAGCGACAGAAGGCGAAATCATCACCCTTGTCTTCCCTGCTGCAACTGTTGAAGTTCCACCGCTGTTAGGCCTTACTGAAGAGGCTGCTCGCGCTGCAATTGAAGGCGCTGGCTTTGTATTTGCAAAAGGCCCCGATGTCATCGACAAGACATACGCACTTGGTCAAGTTGCCGTGCAGAACCCTGCAGGTCGTCAACAACTTGCAAAGGGCATGACTGTTACTGTGAACCTTTCTGGTGGCACTGGTCAACTTGCTGTTCCTAATGTTGTGGTTGGTCAGACAACTGCATCGGCGCAAACGTTCTTACAGGGCGAGCCATACAAATTTGTTGTCACTGTTGCTGAAGAAGCAAGCGCCACCATTGCTAAGGGAATCGTTATTCGTACTGACCCTGTTGCTGGCACATTGGTGAACGCCGGAGTGCCCGTGACTGTGTATGTATCGAGTGGCCCACAACCTGTTGCAACACCAAGCGTGAAAGGTTTGGCCGAAGCTGATGCCCGGGCAAAGCTCACCGCGGTTGGTCTTGGGGCCGAAGTGGAATATGTGAACCTCGCAGCCGGCGACGTGAACATTGGCAAAGTGATCTCACAAGGAACTCCTGCTGGCACCATGATTGCCCCACCCACCAAGGTGGTTCTCACCGTGGGCCGCGACGGAACCATCCCCGCCGGATAAATCCTTAGTTATCCAGGTTGTCAATTGGTATCAAAGTGATACCATAGTGCCATGGCTATGACTTTACGACTCACCGACGAAGAGCAAGATGCCCTCAAGGCTTGTGCTGCGGACTATGGCATTTCTATGCAAGACGCCGCTCGACAAGCTATTCGGGAATACATCATTCGTGTCGACCATCGCTCCCGAGTATCGGGGGCCGCAGACCTCATCATGTCGGTTCATGCCGACGCTATTGAGCGCCTTGGTCAATGACGCCACCCACAGAATTTCTCAACCTCGACGACGTTCTTGATCTTTGCCGAAAACTGCTTGGTGATCCCCCGCCTGTACGAGACATTGGTCTGCTTGGCTCAGCAGTTGCACGACCTCAAACCACACTCGGCGAAGAAGACGCGTATCCGACTATTACCGAAAAGGCAGCAGCACTGCTGCAGTCATTAGTCATCAATCATGCCCTGATCGACGGAAACAAGCGGCTTGGCTGGCTTGCCACCGCGGTTTTTTTGGAAATCAACAATTTCAGCGTGGCTCATGTTTCTAACGATGATGTATACGAATTAGTGATGCACATCGCTTCAAATAATCCGCCGCTAACAGACATCGTGCAGCGCCTGCGCACAATGACTGGGGAAATGCCTTAGTTGCAGCGTTGAAGGAAACGGCTCAACAAGTCGTGACCAGACGTAGTCAAAATGCTTTCAGGGTGAAACTGCACACCTTCAACATCTACATCGCGATGGCGAACACCCATCACAATGCCATCACTTGTTTCAGCAGTAATCACTAACTCCGCAGGCATGCTCGCTTTATCAATCACTAACGAGTGATACCGCGTTGCTTCTAACGGCGAAGGCAATCCTTCAAAAACGCCTGTGTTGTGGTGTGTAATAAAAGAGGTCTTGCCGTGCATGAGATGCGGCGCGCGAACAACGTCTCCGCCATACACATGACCAATTGCTTGATGACCCAAGCACACACCGAACACTGGAACATTTCCCGCGAACGCACGAATGGCATCACAGATGATTCCGGCCTCTTCAGGGCGACCAGGCCCTGGCGACAACAGCACGCCATCTGGTGCAAGCGCAACTGCTTCGTTCACAGTGAGTTGATCATTGCGCACCACCACTGGCTCTGCCCCTAGTTCACCCAGGTATTGCACGATGTTGTACACGAAGCTGTCGTAACTATCGATGACGAGGATTCGTGCCATGTACTAAGCCTGCCGTGAAAAGGGGCTAATTGTGAAACTATTTGTGGCGTTAGGGCAGGTGACCCGTGGCGTTCTACACTCTTGGCGTGGCACAAAAGAAGAAGCGCGGAGGACGAGTAACCCCCAAGGGTGGGCACGCTCCTTCACATACACACAGCACCAATGCTCAAAACATCAACCCCAACAGTCGATACACGCCGCCGGTGCCTGAATACAAGAAGCAAAGCCCGCAGTGGGTACCCGTGCTCATGTTTGTTTTGCTGGGCCTTGGCGCACTCATCATTTTGTTTTATTACTTAGGTTTCGTGCCTGGTGGACGCAGCAATTGGTACTTAGCGCTTGGTCTTAGCTCGCTCCTTGGCGGGTTATACACAGCCACCAAATACCACTGACGTGCCGCCCTACACCAGGGTGGGCAGGCACTTTGTGAATAACACACGTGTAGTTCTCAACACGGTTATCCACACTCTGGGGAAAACCTTTTGCCCCTGCCCGACTTAGGTCATGGCACCCTTTTACACTTCTCATATTCATATGAGAACTCTTCTTGCCAATACTCGACGTTCTATCGGGGTGGCATGTTTATTGACTTTGGCTTTTGCCGGATTCGGAGCGCAACCTGCAAGTGCTCATAATGCCCTTTCCACCAGCAACCCAGCCAGCGGTGCGGTGCTTACGCAATCCCCTGCAACATGGTCACTGACGTTTACTAAAGAAGTTCCTCTTGATAGCGCCACAGCAGAATTCATCGCATCAAACGGAGTGCGTACTGCTTTGCCTGCGCCCACACACGGCGCCACCACAAAAGAAATTGTGTTTGCATTGCCACCAGATCTCAACGGACCGATTACCGCGCGTTGGCGATTGGTGGGCACAGACGGTCACGTTGTAACAGAACGCGTCAGCTTTACTGTGAACATTGCAAGCGTTGCAGTTGCATCCACCACCACAACTCCTGCAGAAGCATCAACAAGTGTTGACGCGGTTGCTCAAGATGCAGCAGTTCTATCGTTTGAAGAGTCTCTGACACCTGAGCCCGTGCGATTGGGACTTCGTTTATTTGGATACGCAGCACTACTAATAATTGGCGGCATGTTATTCACTGAGTTTTCAATCGCTCAAGGAATCATCAGTGCGGCAAGAGCACGTGAAGTTCTCCTTGCTTCTGGTGTAGTACTCACACTTGCGCCATTGCTTCAAACATTGATCTTCCTTGATGACTCTCGCGATTTTGGTGTGTTCCAATCGCTCTTCCACATCTTGGAAGCGTTCGACACCACGGCGGGCTCCATGCACTTTGTGCGTTTTTTCGCTGCTGCCGTGTTATTAACAGGCGTGATTCGCGCAGGGCAAACCACTTCTAAAACTTTGGTGTCTCCACCCATGTTGGTTGCAGCCGGTTCCTACCTTGTGTCGCTTGCTTACACAGGTCACTCGCGTTCCATGAAGTGGCCTGTATTGGGTGTGCCTGCAGACGTCGTTCATACTGCAGCAACTGCGGTGTGGTTAGGCGGACTCATCGTGTTTGTTTTCTTTGTGCTTCCCACTTTGCAGCCCAGCCAGAGCATCGAAGCGTTTCGTCGGTTCGGAACAGCAGCAACATATGCCGTAGCTGCCATGGTGGTTTCAGGAATTATCCAAACACTTCGCTTACACGGCAGCATCATCACTTTGTTTACACAGAACCATGGTCGTTGGTTGCTCCTGAAGTTACTACTTGTTGCAGCCATGCTCAAGATTGGCGACATCAACCGGCGTCGCTTATTGCGCAAGTTACCTTCGGACGATGCCGGCGTGGCCAACAGAGTGGCGTTACTGCGCAGAGCAAGCATTACCGAAATTGTTAATGGTGGACTGGTGATGCTTGTGACGGCCGTTCTTGTGTCAGCATCTTTCAACTAAAAGATTCTTACTAGCCGCTACCGAACCTCAACACGTCTAAGGAACACTATGAAACACACACGATTTATTCTCTTGGGATTGACCTCAATTGCATTACTCACCGCATGCGGAGGTTCTTCAGACACCAACACAGGAACAGATGTCGTTGAAGCAGTGACTGACTTCAACGAAGACGATGTCATGTTTGCCCAGATGATGATTCCGCATCATGAACAAGCAATTGAAATGTCGGATATTGCGCTTGACCCCACAGTTGGTGCAAGCGAAGTAGTGAAGTCACTAGCCACACGCATTAAGGGCGCCCAAGACCCAGAGATCAACACAATGAAGGGATTTCTTACTTCCTGGAAGATGAGTCTCACTATGGATACTTCAATGGATCATGGCGACATGATGAGTGGCATGTTGAGCGCTGAAGAGATTACGAAATTATCGACATTGCGTGGCACTGAATTTGACCGTGCGTGGATAACAGGCATGATCGCTCACCATGAAGGTGCAATTGAGATGGCAGCCGATGTATTGAAAGATGGCAAGAATGCTGCTGTCAGAACTTTGGCAAACACAATTACGTCAGGTCAAGATGCAGAGATCATCGAAATGAAAGAGCTGCTCGGCTAATTCAGCAATGCAAAAAGCTGTAGCGATGTTCGCTATTCAACCGGTGCCACAATGTCCATGTCTTCTAGACAATGGCGTGGCGGTGGCGGATCTTCATCTGGTGCCATGGTGAGACGTAACTCCACACCACACACACTGCATCGATAACGAACATTGATGCGTCGCATCTCACCAGTTGGTGGTGGAGGCGGCAACGTAGATGTCATTGATTTCAACATGCCAAAACCAAAACGCCACACGATGCGCATGATGAGTAGGCCAACAGCAAACCAGACAATGGCGCTGAATGTAGGAAATGCTGCGATCACAGCAATCAATCTAGTGATTATCCGAGGCGTTCGATGATGGTGGCATTGGCCATGCCGCCACCTTCACACATTGTCTGCAATCCGTAGCGACCACCGGTGCGCTCAAGTTCGTTCAACAATGTGGTCATCAAGCGTGTACCACTTGCACCAAGTGGGTGACCCAGAGCAATTGCTCCGCCGTTCACGTTCACTTTGTCCATGTTTGGGTGAAGTTCTTTTTCCCATGCAAGAACAACAGATGCAAATGCTTCGTTGATTTCTACAAGGTCCATATCTTCGATGCTGAGACCGGCTTTTGCCAATGCCTTTTGCGTTGCAGGAATTGGTGCAGTGAGCATGAGTTGCGGGTTGTCACCTGCAAGACCAAAGTTCACGAAACGTGCGCGTGGTGTAAGACCAAGTGCACGACACTTCTCTTCGCTCATGATCAACATTGCAGATGCACCGTCGGTGATTTGGCTGGAGTTACCTGCTGTTACGCGGCCACCATCTTCTTCACTGCGAAATGCTGGCTTCAATGTTTGAAGTTTCTCGAATGGCGACTCACGAATTCCTTCGTCGGTTGTCATCAAAATTCCTTCAGAGTCGAGCACAGGAAGAATCTCGCGTTCGAAACGGCCTTCGGCTGTCGCGCGAGCTGCATATGCCTGTGAACGAGCTGCAAAGCGGTCCATCTCTTCGCGAGTGATTCCCCACTTGTCAGCAATCATTTCTGCGCTGATGCCTTGTGGAACAAGTCCGCCATCTGGTGCGTAGCGTGCGCTCACCATTGGGCCGAACGGATATCCGTACTTGCCATCTGCAACTGCAGAACCCATTGGTACGCGAGTCATTACTTCAACACCTGCTGCAATCACGATGTCGTATGCACCGGCCATAACGCCTTGTGCTGCGAAGTGCGCTGCTTGTTGGCTTGAACCACATTGACGATCAACAGTTGTACCAGGAATGGTTTCTGGCAATCCGGCTGCAAGCACGGCGTTGCGAGCAACGTTCAAGCTCTGCTCTCCTACTTGCATAACGCATCCCATGATGACGTCGTCAATAAGTTCAGGGTCGATACCTGTGCGCTCAACAAGGGCCTTCAATGCAGTGCCGGCAAGATCGACTGGGTGCCAATCCTTTAAGCGACCATTTCGCTTTCCAAGTGGCGTACGAAGCGTGTCAACGATGACTGCGTTTTGCATGATGAGCCTTTCGGTTCGAAGTAGGCACAAAGTCTGCCTTGTTTGGAGCGCTCGTGGCTAATCGGCGTCGAGAACTTTGGAAAAAACACGATGCATCGCCACCACATCTGTTTCGGTGAGCCAATTCGTGAATACGCGTCGAACAATGCGGTAATAGGTGGTGCTGGCATCTTTCCACGCTTCATGACCCTTGGGTGTGAGAACAAGCACAGTGGCTCTGCCGTCGTCTGCAACTGATTTCTCTCGTGCCACCAGTTTCTTTTCTTCCATGCGGTCAATTTGGCGAGACAAGCTAGACGGGTGGGCCATCACTTTCTCGGCTAACTCGTTAAAGCGCAATGAGCCGTCTTCGGCGGATGCAAGTGCGTCGAGCACTTCGAACCACGGCAATTGTAGGTTGTTCTCTTCTTCCAATGCACGTGACAACATTTTGCTCATTGCCGCGTGCGCTGTGAGAAATGATCTCCACACGTCAAGACGTTCATAATCGGGCAGTGTCATTGTGTTACCTGGCTGGCGGTGGCGCTGCAGCTGCTTGTGCTGCCAGCACACGTTCAAAATGTGCAAGGGCATCTGTACGAGATGTGTGAGTAGACAGCAGTGCTCTACTTGGCATCACCAGTTTTGGCATGCTCACACCGAGTACACCAGTGAGTCGATTATTCACGCTGTAAATGGCACACCATTTTCCATCGGCTGTGTTTCCTGCAACTACATCAACAACAGCGTCTGCTGTGGCGCGGCCCAAGAACTGAATACGTGCATCAAACTGATCACTCCAGAAGAACGGCACTGCGGCATACGGTTCACGTACTTCATTGCGCATGACTGCCAGAAGATTCTTAGCGGCGTGCGCACCTTGTTCAGCAGCGTTGGTCCAATGTTCAACGCGCATGTCAGATTCAATATCTGTAAACAGTGCGTTTGGCCATCGTGCAACGTCTCCAGCAGCAAACACATTGCGTGGTCCTGCGTTTAAGAATTCGTCACACACAATTCCGTCGCGAATAGTGAGACCAGA
>DAISXE010000054.1:0-8721 GCA_036826015.1 Ilumatobacteraceae bacterium | reverse complement strand
CGCCACATAGCGGCAAGCAATGACTCAATCTGTGGTTCAGTGAGATCGTCGTATTTCTCCATGACAGATGTATGCACGGCGGCAAATGCTGAGTCAACATTCTCGAGTGATGGCAATGTGATGCCCGCAAGTGATGACATCTCGGCGAGATAACCACGTGCACCAGCAAGCCAGCCTTCAGGGATAGTCGACGCATGTGTGTAGTGACCCCAAATATCATTCAGTTCTTCGAGGGTGCCGCGTGCATCTTGTGCTGTGTACGCATAGTTTCCGACAGTGATGGATGCGTGGCGGGGCATGTGTGAAGCCTACGCTCGATGCTATGGCTCGTCCGGTTCCCACGCTTGAATACGAACGCGAATTGTTTGCAACTGGTGCTCGCATTGTTGCAGGCATGGATGAAGTGGGGCGCGGTGCGCTTGCTGGACCAGTGACGGTTGGCGTGGTGGCTATTGATGCAACGGTGGGTGCAGTGCCAGAAGGTCTTGCCGATTCGAAGTTGATGACTATTAAGCGACGCGAGGCAATGGTGCCAGTGGCTCAAGCGTGGGGCATTGCGTGGGCAACGGGTTCTGCCACTGCAGCCGAGATAGATAAGCACGGAATCATGACTGCACTCAGCCTTGCTGGTAGTCGAGCTTTAACTTCGCTTGGTGTGAGGCCAGACATCATCATCCTCGATGGCAACAACAGTTTCCTGATGGAAGAAGACAATGGACCACGAGTGATCACTCGTGTGAAAGCCGACCAGAATTGTGCGTGTGTATCTGCCGCAAGTGTGATTGCCAAAGTGGAACGCGATGCGTTAATGACGCAACTGCATGAGCAGTTTCCGCATTACGGATGGAGTGGCAACAAGGGATATGGCGCAGCCATACACACTGATGCAATCAAGACTCATGGAGTAACCGACTTGCATCGCAAGTCGTGGAACTTAGGTGTGTAACTAGTCGCGAATGCGACGTGAGGTTTAGGAAACCTTGATGTCTTTGAAAGGTGAACGGGAGTCGATTCCCATGTCCTTTGGAAGACCAAGTACGCGCTCACCAACGATGTTGCGCATCACTTCGTCGGAGCCACCTGCGATACGAAGACCTGGTGTTCCGAGAACGAAGTTTGCCCATGCAAAGGTGCCCCACTCGCCGCTGTCTGCGATGAGCTTTGGTCCGAGAACATGTGAGATGAACTTCACGAGGCGAGCCTGATTGTTCACAAGCACCATCTTGCCGATAGAGCCTTCTGGTCCGGGCAACTGTCCGGCCTTTGCTTTTGCTGTTGCGCGTTGTGCGTTCATGTTGGCGATGCGGTAGTTCATCACGATGTCGGCAAGGTCATGACGAATAAGCGGGTCTGACTCAAGGCCATAGTGCTTCACCATTGCAATGACACGTGTGATGAGGTTGTTGTCGCCAGCGTTGTTGCTGCCGATAGATGCTCGCTCGTTCATCAGTGTGGTGAGAGCAACGTTCCAGCCGTTGTTCACGTCACCCAAACGATGGTCGTCTTTTACGCGAACCTCGTTGAAGAAGATTTCGTTGAAGCTTGCGCCGCCGGTCATTTGCTTGAGTGGGCGTACTTCAACATTTGGATCTTTGAAATCGATGATGAATGCAGTGAGGCCCTTGTGCTTTGGCAAGTTCCAGTCGGTGCGAGTCATGATTTCACCAATGTCTGAATAGTGCGCACCAGTTGTCCACACTTTCTGACCAGTGATGACCCACTCGTCTCCGTCTTTCACGGCTTTTGTGGTGAGAGATGCAAGGTCGGAACCTGCACCTGGTTCAGAGAACAACTGTGATGCGATCATTTCGCCGCGCCACAATTTACGCACGTATAGGTCGCGTGCTGTTTGTGAACCGTGATCCAAGATGGTTGGTGTCACCATGCCAAGGCTGATGGCAAACACGCTCTGATCGGGCACACGGAATGTTGCTTCAAGTTGGTTGTACAAACGGTCGTATGCAGGGGGAAGTTGACGTCCGCCGTATGCCTCGGGTCCGGTAATCCATCCGTAACCAGCATCAAACTTTTTCTGACGCCAGATTTTTCCTTCTTCAGCGTTGATGGCTTCTTGTTCGCGATCTTTCTCGCGGTAGAAGTTGTCGGAACCCTCGCCCCATACAAATGCTTTTTCAACGGGACGGCGTTCGGCGTTCGACTCAAGGAAAGCGAGTGCTTCTTTTTCGAACTGTTCAATACTGATGTTTGCCATGGTGGTGAATTCCCCTGAATCAGACCCGCAGGTCGCTCATTGCTGTGCCTTACGGTACTTGGGGAGGGGGTATTTTTGCGAAGCCAACCGATTGGTGCCTTTGTCACATAGCCCATTGAGTATCGTGGTCATATGGGTCAACCAGTAGCAGTCGAACAGTCAGCCGGTGGGTCTCCCGCCATTGTGCGCTTTGAAACCAATCGGTCTCTCACAGGCATGGGGCACGAACGTTTCACCAGTGCCGATCAGGCCAAGGGCCCACGCCCTGCTGCAGTTCTTGCGCGTCGATTCTTCGAGTCTGGTCAAGTAGCTGGCGTGCATGTGTACGGAAACATCATCTCGGCAACATTGGCACCAGGTGCTACGCAGTCTGGTCTCGACGAAATTGTTCGTGATTTGTATCAGTACTGGAAGCCAGGAATGGTGCAACCAACTCTGGAAGAACTGTTAGCAAACATGCCTGCCGAAGCCGCCGCTGCTCCGGCGGAGTCAGCCGAGGATGCTGCAGCATCTGGTCGTGACCCTCGTATTCCTGCGCACTTGTGGGAACGCAGCCGTCTCGGCCGCGAACGTTGGTTGGCAAAACAGGGGTAGAGCCCTTGGGCTTCGTATGAGGCCCTGAAACTACCGAACATGTGTTCGCTACGCTGGCCCCATGGGACGCGTCGCTTTTGAAGAACTCGCAGGCATGCGCATTGCGGGCGTGGAAACTGGTGTGCAGTTTGCTGAACGTATGCATGCTCATGTTGCAAGTGGGTTTGGTCCCATTGCAGTTGCTTCGCAGTTAGCGCCGTTGTTGCCGGCAGCAGGTCTCGAGCGCGGCTACATATATGGCTGCACAGGCGATGCTGCTACGTCGCTGTTGTTTGGTCTTGTTGCTGCGGCTACTACGGGCGGTTCATGGTTTGCCATGGTCAACATGCCTAGCGCCGGCCTTATGTCTGCATACGAACATGGCGTGGCGTTGCATCGCACATTGTGTGTGTCTGGCGACAACACATCGTCTGTCATGTCGCCAGTCGTAGGTGCATTGGTCGACGGTGTCGATCTTGTTGCAGTGTCGTCGCCCGTGTGTTCGCAATCTGAAGCACGACGCATTGCTACGCGTGTGAAAGCGCAGGGCACTGTGTTGTTTGTATTGGGAAACCCTGGTGCATTCTCTCTCGATGCATCGTTTAGTGCGCGTACCGTTGATTGGCAGTTTGATACTCATGCTCGATCACGCACGGTGGAAGTGTCTGCTTCGGGGCGTCGTGTGTATGCGCACCGTTCATGCACAGTGCAGTTGCCGAGTGCATCATGAGTCGCTCTATTGCAGTGGTGTTTCCATACTGGATGCAACAACATGGTCAACTTGGTGAAGAGCACGCTTTTCGCACTTTCGAACATGTGGTGCGTGCGGTCACTGCGTTGTCACCACTTGTTGAAGTGCAAGATATTGGCACCATTGTGTTATCGGCGCGCGGTCCGTCGCGTTACTTCGGTGGCGATAATGCGGTGGCGCAAAAACTGCATGAAATCTGTGTTGATGCCAATATGGAATCTGCCTTTGGCGTAGGTATTGCTGATTCACGTTTTGCAGCACTTGCTGCGGCCCACTTGGCGGTGTCACGCCAACGCCCGTGTGTTATCGACACTGGTATTACGGCTGAGTTCATAGCCGCGTTACCGGTGGCCTCATTGTCTCGCGTGGGCGGTATTACTGCAGACAGTGTTGACCTCTTTCAACGGTTAGGTCTTGGTACGTGTGGTGCATTGTTAGCGGTGGGCGAAGCTGCTCTTATTGACCGTTTCGGTATCGAAGGCAAACGGGTGTATCTGTTGGTGTCAGGCGACGACGTGCAGCATCTTGCACCTGGTGCGCCACCATCAGACTTTGCGTGCAGTGTTGAATTCGAATCGCCATTGGCTAATGCGGCACATGTGGTGTCTGCTGCGCGCGACACCATCAATGCCATGGTCAATGCCATTACGGGGCATGGTCAGCAGTGCGTGCGACTGTTGATCACGTGTCATACCGATCATGCAGAGAGCGCTAGTCGCATTTGGGGCGAGCCGCGCGGGTTTAGTTCTGCAGTCACTGCGCAACGACTGTTGTATCAACTTGAAGGGTGGCTCACGAATTCAGCCGCAGACCCCGATGCGCCCACTAGCGGTGTTGTGCGAGTTGAATTCATGCCGTTAGAAAGTCGCGAAGTGTTGGTCTCGCAACCGCTGTTATGGGGTGGCAGTCAAGAAAACACCGAGCGTGCAGCGCGTGCAGCCAGCATGGCGATGGCAGTGAATAGCAGTGTGCAAGTGACGGTGCCGCGATGGGAGGGTGGTCGCGATATGGCAACGGTGTATTCGCGTGTGCCGTTGTCTCTTGTCGACATCACAAACCCAGACGCAAGTGAACAACGAGTACAAACGGGTGATGGGGTGGCGCGTCATTGGTCGGGCTCTGTGCCGTCGCCATCACCTGCATCTGTTGCAGTCGAGCCACCACACATTCGTGTCACTGATGCACGTGGCAGCGATGTTGGAGTTACTGGCAGGCACGAACTAAACACCGTGCCGTCGCATGTCGAAGTTGGTAGCCAAAAGTATGACGTGGTGCGAGTTGCTGGGCCATGGCCACTTGAAGAGCGATGGTGGGATCCGCGTCGCAAACGCCGCCAAGTACGTATGCAGGTGTTGGTACGTCATCCGCGGCGTGGTGTTGGGGTGTTTCTTGTTGGTTTAGAAAATCAGCAATGGACCCTGCTCGCTCGCTACGACTAGTCATTCTCGTGGCACACTTGGTGCGTGCCGATACATCGCGATGCTCAACACTGGTGTGAATTAGTCGGCGCACGCACACCGGTAGATGAACGTGAACGTGAGTCAATAGAGAAGTTCTTATCTCTCGCGCCGGTTCTTACGGACCCATTTAATGAACATGCAGATCTTGTGCACATCACAGCATCGGCAATCGTGGTGAGTGATGCTGGAGACAAAGTTGCATTGCATATGCACAAACGGCTCAACATGTGGTTGCAGCCAGGTGGTCATATCGAAGCAGGCGAAACTGCTGCACAAGGTGCATTGCGTGAAGCTGAAGAAGAAATTGGTTTGCCTGTGCGACACGAGAGTGACGGCGGAGTGTTTGTGCATGTTGATGTGCATGCGGGCCCGAAAGGGCATACGCATCTTGATCTGCGTTATGTGGTGCGCGCTCCTGATGTTGCGCCGGCGCCTGCAGCAGGCGAGAGCCAACTGGTGCGATGGTTTGCGTGGGATGAGGCAGAGGCCATTGCTGACGTGGGTCTATTAGGCGGGTTACGCGCCACGAAAGCCTTACTGGGCATATAGCGCCCTTGTCTATACGAACATATGTTCGTATAGAATTATGAGGTGGGGTTCAACAATCCGGCAATGCCGTGGCACGAATTAGAAGCGCGTCTGTCTGATGGTCGAGCGCCGTCTTCAGTGGGCTGGAATGCCGGGGGTGATGGCCCCGCATTTAGTGCAACACGTCAACCGTTTGAACCTGTGTTGTCGCGTCAACAACCCACAGTGCCGTATGCAGAGTTGCACTGCACATCAAATTTTTCTTTCTTAGAAGGTGCAGCGCACCCCGAAGAATTAGCAGAGGTGGCAGCGGCTCTCGGATTATCTGCACTTGCCATTACTGATCGCAATGGTTTGTACGGAGTCGTGCGTTTTGCTGAAGCAGCACGTGCAGTAAACCTGCCCACCATCTTTGGTGTGGAACTTGATTGTGCTGGTGGCGACATTGTGTTGTTGGCGCGTGGGCCTTCTGGGTATGCACGCATGGCACGAGCCATTAGTGAAGGGCAACTTGCCGGCAGTAAAGGCGCTCCCGTGTTTTCTTTTCCTACAGTGGGCGAAACAGTGCGTGACCATTGCATAGTTCTCACGGGTGGGCGCACTAGTGCTGTAGTACAGGCGTTGGTGCAACATGGACCAGCAGAAGCAGAACGGACACTGCGCTCATTGGTTGAACATTTCGGACAACGAAATGTGTTGGTGGAACTGTGGGATCACGGTGACCCTATTGATGCTGTGCGAAACGACCAATTGGTGCAGTTGGCAGCAATGCTCGATCTTGAGTGTGTTGCCAGCAACAACGTTATGTATGCAGTGCCAGCACAACATCGTTTAGCAACAGCATTGGCTGCGGTGCGAAACAGATGTGGCCTCGACAGCATTGATCATCTTTTGCCTGCCGCAGCAACGGCGTATTTGCGTTCAGGTGCTGAGCAACAACGACGCTTTGCGCGCTACCCAGGTGTTGTGGAACGCACAGCAACACTTGCTCAGGAAATTGCTTTTGACTTGTCATTGGTGGCGCCACAGTTGCCACCGTTTCCGGTTCCTGATGGCCATACCGAAATGTCGTACTTACGGCACCTTGTGGCGCGCGGCGCTCAACATCGATACGGCGAGAAACCTGCTGAATCAAGCGAAGATTTATCGTTGCGTGCACGTGCGTGGCGCACCATCGATCATGAATTAGAAATTATTGAAACGCTTGGCTTTGCTGGCTATTTCTTAGTGGTATGGGACATCGTGCGGTTCTGTACGGAGCAGGGCATTTTGTGTCAAGGGCGGGGCAGTGCTGCCAACAGTGCAGTGTGTTATTCGTTAGGAATTACAAAAGCCGATGCAGTGTCGCTTGGTTTGTTGTTTGAGCGATTCTTGTCACCAGAACGTGATGGTCCGCCCGACATTGACATTGATATTGAAAGCGGCAGACGAGAAGAAGTCATTCAGTATGTGTATGCCCGCCACGGACGTCATCATGCAGCACAAGTTGCCAACGTCATCACGTATCGGTCGCGTTCAGCAGTGCGTGACATGGCACGCGCATTAGGACACCGACCCGATCAGCAGGATTCATGGAGCAAACAAGTTGACGCGTGGGGCACTGTTGCTATCACCGCTACACAACGTGACCACGACATTCCCGACTTGGTATTAGAGATGGCGGCCGAAGTAGAACATATGCCACGACACCTGGGTATTCACTCAGGCGGAATGGTGATGTGTGACAGACCCATTATTGAAGTGTGCCCTGTGGAATGGGGGCGCATGGCTAACCGCAGTGTGTTGCAGTGGGACAAAGATGACTGTGCTGCTGCAGGGTTAGTGAAGTTTGACTTGCTGGGTCTTGGCATGTTGTCAGCGCTGTCCAATGCGGTGTCATTTATTTCTGAACATCGCGGGTATGAACTTGACCTTGCAACCATTCCGCAAGAAGACGATGTGTATTCCATGTTGTGTCGTGCAGACACGGTGGGTGTATTTCAAGTGGAGTCACGCGCGCAAATGTCCACATTGCCCCGGTTGAAGCCGCGTCGCTTTTATGACTTGGTGGTGGAGATTGCACTCATTCGTCCTGGTCCCATTCAGGGCGGGTCTGTGCATCCGTACATTCGCCGGCGTAATGGACTCGAACCCATTACGTATTTGCATCCGTTGTTAGAAAATTCTTTGGGCAAAACATTGGGCGTGCCGTTGTTTCAAGAACAACTGATGCAAATGGCAATCGATGTTGCTGGTTTCACGGCAAGCGAAGCAGACCAACTACGCCAAGCTATGGGCTCAAAAAGGTCGCAGGCACGCATGGAACGTCTGAAGATGCGACTGTATGAGGGCATGGCGGAACGAGGAATCACGGGTGCGATTGCTGACGAGATTTTCTTGAAGATGGCAGCGTTTGCAAACTACGGATTTCCGGAAAGTCACTCGGTGAGTTTTGCGTACCTGGTGTATTCGTCGTCGTATATCAAATTGCATGAGCCTGCAATTTTTTGTGCCGCGTTACTCAACGCACAACCGATGGGCTTTTGGTCTCCACACACATTGGTGCGCGACGCGCGACGCCACGGAGTGTTGGTGCACACGCCAGACATCAATGCATCAAGTCACGAAGCAACGCTTGAACAACACGGCGAATCAGAAACTGGTCTTGCGGTACGCCTTGGCATTGGCTCAGTGCGCGGTATTGGTTCTGAACTGGCTCGCGAGATCGCAATACATCGTCCGTATGCATCAATTGAAGAGTTGGTGACACGTGTGCCGGCGTTGTCACGCACACAGGTTGAAGCGTTGGCTACGTCTGGTGCGTTTACTGCCAGTTTCGGAGACGACCGACGCCACGCGTTATGGGAAGCGGGCGCATTTGGGCACGGGAACATTGACAAACTGCAAGGAATCATGGGTCTGCAAACACGTCCCACATTGCCGGGTATGGAACCGATAGAGGAAGCAATTGCAGACTTATGGGCTACAGGTATCTCGCCCGATGGTCATCCCACAATTTTTTTGCGTGAGCAACTGCAAGCCAAAGGAGTTATCACCGCAGACCAATTGCCAGCAGTGCCGCATCGTGATCGCGCCATGGTGGCTGGCATTGTTACTCATCGTCAGCGACCCATGAGTGCAAAGGGGGCAACGTTCATCAGTTTGGAAGATGAAACAGGTCTCATCAATGTGGTGTGTTCAAAAGGATGCTGGGCGCG
>DAISXE010000053.1:0-8798 GCA_036826015.1 Ilumatobacteraceae bacterium | reverse complement strand
CTACGCGCGAAGCGACGTGACTTCGATAATGCCTGGCTGTGCACGCAATTCGTTCAGAACTTCGTCTGTCACTTCTGCTGTTGGCACAATCACCATGAGCGCAGTACCTGGCGTGAGCGCGCGGCCTACGTCCATGTCTGCAATGTTTACGTTGTGACGACCCAGCAAAGTGCCCGCTAAACCAATAACACCAGGGCGGTCGTCGTTGCGCACGACCAACATGTGGTCGGCAGGTGGCACGTCTGTCATGTGGTCATCCACCATCACGATGCGAGCTTGGCGGCGTGGGCCAACAAGCGTGGCTGCAATGCTGTGCGAACCGGCACGCAAAGTAACGAGGTTGACATAGTCGCTGTTGGCTGAACCAGCAGCAACCTTGTTCTCTTTCACAGTGACACCCTGCGCTTCTGCAATCTGCGGTGCGTTCACATATGTCACTGTGTCGTCGTGACGAGCTGCAAAGAAACCCTTCAAGGCCGACAATGTGAGAATGCGTGTGTCATAACCAGCGATTTCACCAGTCGCGATGATTTCGAGTTCGGACACTTTGGCGCCCGCTGCAGATGAGAACAACTGACCAAGACGTTCTGCAAGTGGCAAGTATGGCTTCAGTGTCTCGTTGGCATCTGCAGCCGAGATGTTTACTGCATACGGAACAAAGTCGCCAGCAAGCGCCAAGATGATTTGATCTGCAATATCTAATCCGGCGCGGTCTTGCGCTTCTGTAGTGCTTGCACCCAAGTGAGGTGTCACCACAATGCCTGGCACGCCAAACAAAGCGGACTCAGTAGTTGGTTCCTTATCGAACACGTCGAGCGCTGCTCCAGCAATCACACCGTCGGTGACTGCTTTTGCAAGATCTGCTTCGTTGATGATGCCACCACGAGCCACATTGATAATGCGCAACGATGGCTTGGCCTTTGCAAACATGGCCGTGTTGAAGAGATTGATGGTTTCTTTATTCTTTGGAAGATGCACAGTGATGAAATCTGATTTCGCTACAAGGTCATCTAACGGCAACAACTCAATATTCAAAGCACGTGCGCGCTCTTCAGACACAAATGGGTCGAATGCAACGATGCGCATACCAAATGCAGCAGCACGCTGCGCAACTAACTTGCCAATGCGACCAAGACCGACAACGCCAAGTGTCTTGTCGAAAAGTTCAACGCCTTCCCACTTGCTACGTTCCCATCGGCCTTGCACTAACGCTGCATGAGCCTGAGGCACGTTGCGCGCAACTGCAAGCAACATCGCCATGGTGTGTTCGGCAGCAGACACAATGTTTGACTCAGGAGCATTGGCAACCATTACTCCGCGCTTCGTAGCGGACTCAACATCAACATTGTCGAGACCAACACCAGCGCGACCAACAACAACAAGGTCGTCGGCTGCAGCCAGAAGAGCTTCGTCTACTTGCGTGGCTGAACGAACGATGAGCGCATGAGCACCCTTGATGGCACTATGAAGTTGCTCAGGGGTAAGACCCACCTGCACATCTACTTCGTGGCCGGCGGCTCGTAATTTGGCTAGGCCGCCTTCGGCAAGTTCTTCAGAGACTAGAATTCGTGACATCCCTTCAATTCTCGCCGATTGAACCCTGTATTCCGACATTGATTTAACAATCCGTACAAACACCCCACCGAGGTTCCCCATGAGTCACCCATTTCTCTCCGAAGCATGGATAAATGCCGCTCGCGACATCCGTCACAAGTACGCAGATTCTGTTCCCACCATTGAAGCTCTGGTTCGAATCAACGTGATTACAACAAAGGTCCCTTTTGGTGAGGGCAACATCAACGCCTATATCAATACGTCTGAAGGCTCTCTCGATATGGAACTTGGCCAACTCGAATCGCCAGATCTCACCATCACCACCGATTACGACACTGCGCGTCAACTGTTTGTGGACCAAGACCCCACCGCGAGCATGCAAGCATTCATGGGTGGACGCATCAAGGTGGAAGGTGACATCACACGCTTGATGATGTTGCAAACCACCATGCCGCAAACCGACATTACGTTTGAAGTTGCAGCAGCCATTAAGGCGATTACTGCCTAGTTTGCATTACGCCGTGGCTTCGCTACGTGTTCCCGAACGATCTGTACTTTGCAACTTGGCTGCCAGCACTGCGGCCACACTTGCCGTCACCGCACCAGCAAGCAACGCAAGACCATAACTTCGCACAACAGTTGTGCTGCCCGCTGTCATCTCGTGAATTGAAATCATGACTGTGGAGCCAAGCACTGCACCCATCTGACTGAGGAGTTGTTGCATTGCGCCTGCCACGCCAACAGTTTCATCGTCAACAGCATTAGCAACAAGACCAGTGAGTGCTGGACCAGCGATACCAAAGCCAACTCCGGACATTGCAAGACCCAGTGCAATAACAATGTCGGAACTGCCAGCAGAAACTGACGACAACAACAGCATTGAAACAATGATTCCAATTGCACCAATCACACCTGAACGACGTTCACCAATTCGCATCGTCACCATGCTGGCAAGTGGTGCAGTGATAGAGAACGTCAACGGCCGAGCAATGACTAACCATCCGATGTGTGATGACGTGAACCCAAGCCCTGTCTCCAACATCTGTGGCACGATGATGAAACCGCCCATGTATGCAAAGTTCAAGAGCGCTTGAATTGCGATGGGAAGAATCACATTCGGAGTGCGCAACCAATGCAACGGCATGAGTGGTGCTTCAGCAACTCGTTCAATCCGAACGAATGCATACAAAGACGCCACGGATGCCACAGCAAACGCCGCGATTGCAGGCGAAGTCCAGCCCCACGCGTGGCCGCGGTTAATGGTGAGCAGTAGCAACGTGGCACCAAGACCAAGCGTGACGGAACCCTTCACATCGAACTTCACGTTCTTCATGCGCGACGTTTGCGGCAACATATTCCACGCCAGGATCGATGCACCGATAAGTAGTGGCGCTTGAATCACGAAGATCATTCGCCACCCAATGGATTCCACCAAAGGCGCACCCAAAACAACACCAAGAACAGGCGCACCGGCTGTTACAAAACTCCACAATCCAAGTGGCCGTACGCGCTCATTGGGTTCAAACAAACGATTGATGTACGCCATTGCTGCTGGCCCAGTGGCGGAACCTGCAGTGGCAGACAACAAGCGAAACACCACCATAGATGTTGCATTCCATGCAAAGACTGTGAGCCCGGCAAACACTCCAGCAAAGAACAGACCAAATACGTACACCTTCTTGTGGCCGTACAGGTCACCAATCTTTCCGTACGCAGGACCCACAACACCGAAAGCCAACATTGGCCCTGTGATGGACCAGTTCAAAACGCTCACTGACGAGTTCAGATCTCTGGAGATCGTTTCAAGTGACACCACAAGAACGGTGATGGTGGAACTAGTTGTAAATAATCCTGCAAGAACAACGATGAGAGTTGCCCACTTACGCGTTAACCCCACCTTGCGCGCGATGCGCCGAGGAATCATTAACGACCATGGAATAACAGAGACTTCGTCCACCCCACCTTGCTCAATTGCAATGGTGTTGCGGCCGTGTTCTACAAGCTCTTCTTCGTTCTTACGTGGGTTCATGGGGCGACTACCGAGGGTAGTGCGCTATTTGTTGACCTTTGCGGCCATGTCCTTCATTGCGGCTGTGAGTTCTGACACTTGCCAACGATCTTGCTGTTCAACAGTCTCTGCACGTTCCCATGATTTGATGCGAGTAACTTCCCCGCCCTTTACAAAGAAAGTTTCGCCAGTAAATGCACACGCTTCAGATGCGAGGTAGCACACAAGTGGTGAGATGTTTGCTGGATCCCAATCGTCGAACTGTGCTGCATTGGTTGGAGCAGCGATGCGATCGCCAAGACCAGGTGTTGCTTCAGTAAGTCGTGTACGTGCAGCTGGAGCAATGGAGTTACTGGTGACGTTGTAGCGCACCAATTCTTTTGCCAAGATCTGCGAGAACGTTGCGATACCAGTTTTTGCTGCACCGTAGTTTGCTTGACCTGGGTTCGAGAACAATCCTGAAGTTGATGACGTGTGAACAATGTGACGTGGCTTTGTAACGCCAGCCTTGTGTTGTTCGCGCCAGTACGTAGCAGCCCAACGTGAAGGAGCAAAGTGACCCTTGAGGTGAACTGCAATTACTGCGTCCCACTCTGCTTCGGTCATGTTCACCAATACGCGGTCGCGCAAGATGCCGGCGTTATTCACCAAAATGTCAAGGTCACCGAAGGTTTCAACTGCTGCGTTGATCATGCGTTGCGCACCTTCCCAGTCGGCAACGTTGTCGTAGTTTGCAACTGCTTCGCCGCCCATGGCTTTGATTTCATTCACCACTTGTTGCGCAGGAGTTGCATCTTCACCAGAGCCATCATTGGCACCGCCCAAGTCGTTCACCACAACTTTTGCGCCTTCAGCTGCAAACAACAATGCGTGTTCGCGACCAATACCTCGGCCTGCGCCAGTAATGATTGCTACGCGTCCGTCTAATGCTCCCATGAGTTCCTCCTCAAGTACGCAGAGCCACTAACGGCTCGCTGTATTGAGATTAGGGGAAGACGAGGTCGACGGTCTTACCGACGATCACTCGTTGGTAGTTCTTGACAACTTTGCCGTCAATCAATGCGCTCTTCAGGCCTCGCTTGGTATTGCCAGTGACTTTTCCAATGACCATTCCGTACTCCAACAAGCGGGCTTTCACGGTGGCTAAGTCTTTGCCGTAGATGGTGGGGATAAGCGTTGTGGTCTGACCCTTGGAGATTGTGATGGTGACAGTGCCACCCTTTGCCAATTTCTCCGCAGCAGCTGGAAGCTGAGCCATTACTTTGCCGGCTGCAATTTCTGGATGTCCTTGTTGTGGACCTTCCGCAATCACAAGTCCCATTTCTGTCAACTTTGCAGTTGCTTCAGCCAATGTGAGACCAACAAGGTTTGGTACTTCGCGCAGTGCAGGTCCGGTGGAGACATTGAGTGAAACCGTGGTGCCCTTTACAACAGAATCGCCAACTTTCAATGTGGGCTGATCTGGGATGCTCCACGAAATAACAGTTCCTACAGGAACTGCTTCGTCTGCAACGTCTACTGGCGCTGCTTGTAAACCAAGTTCGGCAAGTTTTGCTTTCGCATCGTCGGCTGTTAGTGCAGCAAGTTCCACAAGCACCGACAACGTTGGTCCTTCGGACACAACAAAAGTAATTGAACTGCGCTTCGCAAGGTTTGCGCCAAGCACTGGATTGGTACGGATGATTTGACCCGCCTGCACCTGATCGCTGCGCTCTTTTTCAACCACTACTCCCCAACCAAATGGTGAGACCTGGTTGCGTGCTTCGGCTTCTGTGAGACCAATGAGGCCAGGTACAGGGTTCTTTGGGTTCAACACAGTGAAGTACGAGCCAACACCTACGCCAGCAATAAGTGCAACAACAACGACGGCAATTGCAATACGGCGACCCCAACGCTTCTTCGGCCGCACTACTTGTTCCGTCACATCTTCCGAAGACAATGTGCGAAGTGTTTCAGCATCTATTGCGATGGGGCCTGTTTCGTCTCCACCAATAGTGAGTGGAATACCAGATGGATTTGTTGCATCTGTATTGACAACTGAATCAACGATGGGGCTCGTTGGCCCCGTTGCATCGCTGCCGCCAAACTTTGGCGTAGTACGAATCACAAGTGGTTCGAGTGGCGCAACGTTTTGTATTGGTGGTTGCGATTCAATGTCAGGACGACGTGCTGGAGCCGAAGGATCTGATGCAATGACTTCGTCATCAAACAATCCGGTTCCCACAACATCAATCGGAGTTGGTCGTGGCATGTTCTCTGCGGCTTGCACTAAAGCTTGACCAAACTCGCGCGGACTAAATCTTTCAGGAGCAGTTGGTCGGCCAGCACGCTCGAGTACTTGAGCAAGTGCACCAAAATCTGCACTCACTGGCAACAACTTGTCGGTGCGTAATGCAAACGCGGCTGCAACAGTTTCTGCTGCGAACGGAACTTCGCCAGTCATCGCTTCAATCAAAATCAATGCCAGCGAATACACGTCAGACGATGCGCTGCGTGTTCCGCCATCGGCAAGTTCAGGTGCGGCGTATGTGGCTTGGTCTAAGCCAAGTGTGTCGAGCGCGCGCAACGGTGCGCCGAAACCAACAAGACGAACGCGACGGTCGAGGCCAAACACCAAACGTGACGGACGAAGATCTCCGTGGGTGATTCCCTGCTTAGCGGCGGCATCGAGGCCACGGCATGCGTCGATACCCACGATGAGTGCTTGCGACGGGGTAAGGCGACGACCACGGTCGAGGAATTCACGCAGTGACCCACCGGCAAGACGCTCGCCCACGGTGAAGACGTATCGGTCACCATCGAGGGTCACCTCGCCATGATCGAGAACTGACTCAATGCAGGGGTGGCGCAGGCTGGCAGCGATGTCTGCCTGGGACTCATAAGCCGCCAGAGCGTCGTCGGGGGTAGTTGAACCTAACGCTGGGTCGATGAGGTTGGCGAGGGCGACGATGCGCACAGAGACAGCTTCTTGTGACGACACATCTGTGGCGTCGAATTGCATTGCGCTGGTGGATGACCCGGTGGCGTCCACACGAATTGCATCGAGTTGGTACCGCCCGGCAAGCACTGTGCCTGGCATGTTCTCTGGCTCTCTCATGACCCATAGAACCTACCCTGTGACCGATGAACAGGGGTTTCGCGCCCAATATAAGCGAGAATGGGCCTATGAAACGCCGAATTGACAAGCAAACGCTCATCGTCAGCGCAGGGGTCGGACTCGGGCTTTTTCTGATCATCACCGGACTCCAGTCGGGGACCACCGGCCGCGATGCTCAACGCCTCCCCGCCGTCATCGAGCGCATGTCACCTGGCCCCGGCGATCAGGTTTTGCAGCAGAGTCAAATTCTCGTGGACTTCATCGATGGCTACGAAGCAGAGCTCACGGTGGACGGTATTGACATCCCCACTACTCGACTCGACGAACTCACGGGAGATGGCGCCATGCCAAAACCGGGAGCGCAAGTGGAAATTCCATCAACAGCTATCTACGACCCCGGCAACTACACAATTAGTTTCCTTCCCCAAGAAGGCGCGCCAATTACTACGTTGACCCAAGGCATCCACACCGCAGTTGTGCGCTATTGGAAAGTTGAAGACGGGAAGAACAAAGCCCGTTCATTCACTTGGGAATTTCAGGCCGACTAATCGACTAGCGCTACTTCGGTAGCTCGCCTGTTTCCAACAACACCTCAAACCCTGCTTCATCGAGCACGGGAATGTTGAGTTGTTCTGCTTTGGTTACTTTGCTTGCACCTGGCGAGTCGCCCAGAACAACTGCAAATGTTTTTGCGCTCACACTTCCCGGACTTTTTCCGCCGCGAGCCTTAATGGCGTTTTCTGCACCTTCACGCGAATAATTGGTAAGAGTTCCTGTGACTACAACGGCCTTACCTGAAAGCGTGTGAGGAAGCGTGCTGACTTCTACACGACCAAACTCCACCGACGCATCTCTGAGTTTTTGAATAATGCTTTGGTTTTCAGAAATTGAGAACCACGATGCAATCGATGCAGCGATAACAGTTCCAACACCATCAACGGAAGACAGTTCTTCTGTTGATGCAGAAGCAATCGCGTCAAGCGTTCCGAAATGTGATGACAATGAATCTGCTGCAGCTGGCCCGAGATGTTTGATTCCTAAGGCAGTGAGCAATTTAGGAAGAGGCTTCGTGCGTGACGCTTGAATTGATGCAACTAAGTTTTGTGCGCTCAGTTCAGCGAAACCTTCAAGCGTGAGCAATTGTTCCACTGTGAGAGAAAACAAATCGCCCACATCTGCAACTAAACCAGCATCTGACAATGCAAATACGGTTCGCTCGCCGAGACCTTCAATATCCATTCCTCCGCGCGATGCAAAATAGATAATGCGTTGATCACGTTGGAACGGACATGCAGGTTCTACGCAGCGGGTGTCGGCAACGTCGTCGAGTTTCACCAATGTTGATTTCACCGGGCATGGGCACTGCGAAGGAAACTCCCATTGCTTCGAATTCTTCGGACGTTTCGCAAGAACTGGGCCAACAACTTCAGGAATAACGTCACCAGCTTTACGCACCACCACTGTGTCGCCAGGGCGAACATCTTTAGCGGCCACTTGATCACGGTTGTGCAATGTGGCCATGCCCACCGTAGAACCGCCAACAAATACGGGCTCTAATACGGCAAACGGCGTGACACGCCCAGTGCGACCAACAGAAATCTGAATGTCTTGCAAGATGGTGTGGCGTTCTTCGGGTGGAAACTTGAATGCAATTGCCCATCGAGGCGCACGTGAGGTGAAGCCAAGCAATTCACGTTGGGCAAGATCATCCACCTTGACCACTGCGCCATCTATTTCATAGGGCAATTCATGCCGGCGCTCTTGCCATGTTTGACAAAACTGCAACACAGAATCAATGGAGTCGAGCATGGTGATTTCTGGGTTCACGGGAAATCCATACTTCTGCAAGTACTCAAGAGTGGAGTGATGACTGGTGAATTCGGGGCCGCCTACAACTTCGCCTAATTGGTAACTCCACAGCGAGAGATCTCGTTGTGCAGTAATTGCAGAGTCCTTCTGTCGCAAACTGCCGGCACCAGCGTTGCGCGGATTTACAGGAACACTCAATGGCGCACGACCATTGGCAACACGTTCAAGATTCTCTGCTTCGCGCTCTGCTTTCATTTTCTGAAATGCAGCAGTGGACATGTAGATCTCGCCACGCACTTCAAGAACTTCGGGTGCATCTTTTATTACAGA
>DAISXE010000052.1:0-8875 GCA_036826015.1 Ilumatobacteraceae bacterium | reverse complement strand
AGTCCGTGCATGTCCCGCTTGGGGAGGCCTTAGCGGCACTCAGCCAGATGGAACAAAACAAGAATCAGGGACCGGGCTATCTCTAATAATCCGTGCTGTTGAGCCACTGATTCTGGGGCATTGTGGCCTGAATTAGTGTGAGGGTATGAGCATCGTTGAATCCTCGTCCGAAATGGCATCACGACCTTGGCACCTGCAAGGCAACTGGGAGCCAATGCAGCAAGAAATTCACAGCACCGAATTGCGTGTCATCGGTCAGATTCCTCGCGAACTCGACGGTGTTTATGTTCGAACTGGTCCAAACCCTGCATCCGGATCTTCACCGCATTGGTTTTATGGTGACGGCATGTTGCACGGTGTGCGATTGCGAGACGGCCGTGCCGAGTGGTACCGAAATCGTTACATCGAGACGCCAAGTGTGGCCAAGGTTCGCGGAACCGCTTACGAACGGGGGCCAGAGTTGGGGCGGGGAACAGGCAACACGCATGTGGTTCCACACAACGGGTCACTTCTTGCGTTAGAAGAGGGTCACTGGCCATGGAAGATCAATAGTTCGCTTGAGACTTTGGGTTACGAAAACTATGGCGGTGCTCTCACATGCTCCATGACAGCTCACCCAAAGGTCTGTCCAGACACAGGCGAATTGCTGGCCTTTAGTTATTTCTCTTTTGAACCGCCCTACGTTCACTACATTCGCATTGGAGCCGATGGAGAACTGAAGCAGTTAGATCCAATTGATGTTCCAAACATGGTGATGATGCATGACTTCAATGTCACGCGTAACAACATTGTGTTTATGGACTTGCCTGTGTTGTTCGATCTTGGACAACTGTCAACAGGATTTCCTTTTAAGTTTGATCGCAATGCCGGAGCACGGTTAGGCGTGATGCCACGCAATGGGCGAGGCTCCGATACACGTTGGTTCGACATTGACCCGTGTTACGTGTTCCACCCTGTTAACGCATATGACGACGATGACAACATCGTGCTCCACGTCTCTCGTCAGAACGAGGCATTCGGTACAAGCTCTGATGACTACGCAGAAGTGGGACGTTTGTATCGATGGACCATCAATCCGGTGACAGGGAAAGTGTCAGAGGAAATGGTGGATGATCGTCCCGGAGATTTTGGTCGCGTGAACGATGCGTATGTTGGAAAGAAAGCTCAATACGCATACCTAATGTCGCTTGCTGGTGAAGGAGATTCCGAAGAACCGGTGTATGGCTCATCATTGTGGAAGTACGACCTACACACCGGAGAGTGCTGGGAACATCATCTCGGAACAACAACTCGTGGCGGTGAACCAGTTTTTGCTGCTCGAGAAAATTCATCTGCCGAAGACGATGGCTACGTAATGACAATTGTGCACGACACGCAATCCGGTGTCTCACGGCTTGTGATTATTGATGCACAGGATTTTTCTTCTGCACCCATCGCAGAGGTGTATTTGCCTCAGCGAGTGCCATATGGGGCCCATGGCAACTGGGTGCCTAACGGCGTCATCGCCATGCAATAGGCGTGGTCGGGTCTTTACCTGGTACGGCGTCCCGGGGTGTCTGCGCCGAAACGTTCGATGTCTGACGGAAGGTCCAGTGCTTTGGTTGTTGGCGTATCAGTATCTAGCAATAACTCCGTAGGGATTACCCATGTGAGTTCAAACTCCAAGCCATCTGGATCGCGCGCGTAAATGGCCCGTGTGGTTCCATGATTACTTGCACCCGTGAGGTTGCCCTCACGCGCTAATGCCTCTGCGTATCGAGATAGATCACCAAGTGTTTCGACCTCCCATGACAGGTGGTACATGCCGACCGACGATGTACCGGCTGTAGTCGAGAGAGCTTTTGCTCCGACACTGAATAGTCCGAGGTCATGGTCGTTGGTGGACCGTTCTGCTCGCAAGAAAGCTGCCCCTGGTATGCGGGGCATCTCTCCGATGTCATCGAGTCGACGAAATCCAAGAACCCGTCCAAAGAATTCTGCTGTTATGTCTGCATCTCTGACGTACAGAACAGCATGATTCACACCTCGAATAGCCATGTAATCACTGTAAGTCAGGAAAGTGCTGAGAACTCAAGTTTTTGAAGACTCATAAGGATTTTGCAACGCGACTACTATGTAGAAGTGTTCTCCCGAATCGCGACCATGATCGCTGATGGCCCCAAGGTAGAGGCACGGCGTCTACAAGCACGGATTTCGGTTGTGGCGGCTGTAGCTGTCGGAGTATTCATGGTCACCATCGCATGGCGGATGAAAGGTCCAACTGTTCATCCTGACGAGTTCGGTTTCTTGCTGAATGGTCAGATTTTTCTTGGCCATCATGAAGCGTTCGTGCCAACGGGAAGTTTCTATCCAGTGGGGTATGGGGTAGTCACCGCAATCGGCTCTGCAGTGCTGGGTGGTATTAGCGGTGGTTACAGATTCGCTCTCTTTTTTAACTTTGCTTGCGCCGTAGGTGTAGCGGGTGTTATTTATGTTCTTGCACGTCGCGTCTTTCAGTTGCCTACCTATGTTGCGGTAATCGGTGCGTGTTTGGTGTACGTGGCGCCAGGGACTGTGGTGAGTTCTGCTTATGCGTGGCCCGAGACTGCAGCACGTTTGATGGCATTGGTGTGGGTGTTATTGCTTGCCCGTGTTGCACTGTCAATGAATGTTCGCCTCATGATGGCAATCGGAGTTCTTGTCGGAATATTGCCCGTGTTGCATGGCCGATTCACCTTGTTTATTCCCATCACGTTCTTGCTCTTTGGCTGGTGGTTTCTCACGAAACAGTGCTCACGGGTGGTGCTGTGTATTAGTGGTGCACTGGTCTTTGTCGCTTACTTTGTTTCGTACAGTCTCAATACATTTGTCAAGACACTTGTGTACACAACTTCATATGACCAAGAGAATCGATTGTTATTGCGACTCTTCAAGCCAGAGTTGTGGACGGCATTAGTTCGCACTACTGCTGGTCAGACCTGGTATCTGCTGGCGACTTCTGCAGGATTGGCTGGAATCGCTCTTTTGTTTATGATTGCAAACATTTTTTCTCCTTCAGCGCAGAAAAAGTCTCGTGATCCGCAAATCGTTGCCATGATTGCAATTTTGCTCGGCACTGTCTCCATTCTCTTCACCGGTGGTTTGCAATTGCTGTACGGGCGACGTGCTGACCATCTGATTTACGGCCGTTACGTGGAGGTAATGGTTCCTGCACTTTGGTTGGTGGGGATTGCGGCACTGTATAAAGCTCATCGTTTTGTCGTGCGAGCGTGGCCTGTATCTGTGGCGACATTCATCAGCATTTGTGTGGCGTATCAAATTATTGACGGATTAGACAAAGTGAAAGAGGGTTATCAACGCAACACAATGGTGTTTCCCAACATCGTTGGCGTTGATGCAATGAGCAAACTTGTATCGCCTGGTTTCGTCTCGTTCACAATTGCCTTTGCTCTTGTCTCTGTGGTGCTGTATGTGGTGTATCTGAAGCGAGCATCTTGGGCTCTTGCCCTTTTGGCACTGTTGTTTGCAGCAGGCTCAATTACTTCTGCGCAAGATTCATTATTGCCACGAGGGGATTATCTCGAGGCTGCTGGTTCATCGCGTGAAGTTGCATTGATGCCCGGCGTTGAAGAGATTGGTTTCGACAAGGGTATTTCTAACGATGCGTTGTACTACTTCCTGCGATACAAATTGCACCCTGTGCGCTTGACTTATTTTGATGCCTCAACACCTGATGCTGTGATTGATGCCTCTTTTGTATGCATTTACGGATGGCGCGAGAGGCCCCCAATTGAAGGATCATGGGAGATCGTCGCTGAAGAGCCGGGGTTCCAGCGAGTATTGTTTAGACGAGTGGGTTCAACTCACTGTTGAACCTTTTGAACACCTAGGAATAAGAATGACAAGCGAGTCTGAATATGACATCAGTGTGGTGTTGCCCATCTTCAATGAAAAAGGTCATCTAAAAACTGAGATTGAGCGAATTCGTGTCGCTCTTGATGCTTCGAAGTATTCGTACGAATTGATTGTTGTAGATGACGGGTCTAATGATGGATCCGAACAAGAACTTGCTTCCATCCCCAATATTCGTTTGATCACGCACCGGGTGAACCAGGGAAGTGGTGCAGCTCGCCGCACTGGCACAACAGCGGCGCGTGGCAGGGTCGTTGTGTGGACCGACGTTGATATGACGTATCCAAATAATCTCATCCCAGAGTTAGTTGACTCGATGGAAGGCTTCGACCACATTGTTGGCTGGCGTCAAACCGAAGAGGGGACCCACAAGATTTTGCGTACCCCTGCCAAGTGGCTGATTCGCAAATTGGCCAGCTACTTGTCGGAAACTGATATCAAAGATCTTAACTCTGGGCTTCGGGCGTTCCGTCGCGATGTAGCTATGCAATATGTGCATCACCTTCCCAAAGGTTTCTCCTGTGTCACAACACTCACGATGTCGTTTCTCGGCAACGGTTATTCCGTTGGGTTTTTCCCCATTGAGTATTTCCCTCGCGCGGGACGTTCCAAGTTTCATTGGCTGAGTGATACTCGTCGTTATCTCCTGCAAGTAGTGCGCATGACCCTTTCATACAATCCGCTTAAGGTTTTCTTGCCGTTGGGTTTGTTGCTCCTTGGAATTGGCACAGTCAAGCTCGGCATCGACTGGGCTGGCCGTGACTTCAAACTCGCTGCCAACACATTGCTGCTGTTTTTTGCCTCACTTCAGGTAATCACTGTTGGGTTGTTGGCAGATCTTGTAGTTCGCGCAACAAAGAGTCCTGTCTCTATTCCACCCGTGTGATTTTGTAGCTATGTCTGCAAAGAAATTTGTCATTGTTGGTGCCGCATTGTCAGCTAACAAGGGTGCTGCTGCAATGGCGGAGTCTGTCGTTGAGCATCTTCATGAGTATGTGGGGCCGGCTCAATTCACGCTTCTGACCACTTATCCCAAAGACGACGTGACTAAGACACGAGATATGCCTGATGTGAATGTGCTCGGTCTTGAACCATTACGACTTGCCTGCGTGGAATTTCCACTTGCTTTGCTTGCGGCTATCTCGCGTGTGCTTCATATTCCTCGGGGGTGGATTCGTTCCCGTGGCTGCAGGGCCATTCTTGATTCTGATTGCGTAATTGACGTTGCAGGCATTTCATTTGTCGATGGTCGTGGTATTCCCATCACGGTGTACAACGCATTAATGACTGCAGTTCCGCTTCTGCTGGGAACGCCCACAGTGAAGGCTGCACAGGCCATGGGGCCTTTTCGTACACAGCCAAATAAAACACTGGCGAAATTGATTTTGCCGCATCTTGCAGCAATTTGTGCCAGAGGTGCAGGAACCCGTGAACATCTTGACGAATTGCGATTGAAGAATGTGCATGACGTGGCTGATTTGGCATTCACGTTGCCAACTGCGAACGCACTTCCTGCTTCTATTGAAGAAAGAATTGCTCATTGTAGAAATCAATACGTTTTAGTTATGCCTAGTTCTGTGGTTAAAGGGCTGTATGAAAAGCAGGGCGGCGACTACGTGAACGCGATGGTGAAACTGATTGAAGAGATTCGCCGTTCGACTGGGCGCACTGTTGTGGTAGCGCCACATTCACTACGCGTTGGCAAACCAGAAGGCCGCATGAATGATGGCCCTGTGTGTGACGATATTATTTCCCGTCTAAAAGGCGATACCGAGGTGATTGGCATTAGTGAAGACTTGTATTCGGCTGAGTTGCGGCGACTTGTTGCCGATTCGCGCGTGCTCGTCACATCTCGTTTCCATGCGATGATCTCCGGCCTCGCAACTGCGAAGCCGACGATTGTGCTTGGTTGGAGTCATAAATATCGCGAGGTGCTCGACTTATTCGGTGCAACTGAATACGGATTAGATGCAATGGCTCTGTCTGACACATCACGCGTGGTTGACATGGTTAACGATGCGCTAGAACGTCATGATGTTCTTGAGAAGCAGATGACGGCAGCGCTTCCTGCGGTGATTAATCAGTCGGAAGAGAATTTCCGCATCATTGCGTCGGTGCTTCGCTAACTGATGGCTTTAACCTTCTAGCAAACAGGTTGAAGATCAGTGCACCGAGAAAATCCACGCTCACAAAAATCATTCGGCTAGCAACTGCTAACGAAAGCGCAGTTGATGTGCCAACGGATGCCGACAGGAGCCCGGTGAAGATCGATTCGCGCACGCCCAGACCACCAGGTGCTCCAATGACGAGAAAGCCGATGAGCCACGACAACGAGCTCACAAAGAACATATGAAGAATTCCAACCTCTGCGCCAAAAGCGTGTGCAGTGATTGTTGTTGAGAGTGAAATCATGATCCATGCGGGCACCTGAACGATGGTCAAAGCAAACATGTCCTTTGGTGCGGTGAGTTCGTTAGTACCAGACGTAACTTTGCGTAATAAACCCATAAGACGTTGTCGCAATGGCGCGATTGCGTACACAGATATTCCGATGACAAGGGCCAGTAGGAGGGCTGCGCCAATAATGGGTCGTTCCCACGACAACAGAGACCCAAGTGCGGCACAGAGTGCAGCTGCGCTGTAGGTGGTGAACATTGAGAGGCCAGTGACCGAGTACGCATCTGCACGTGGGACACCTCCGCGAACGGCCATCTCTGCGCGGCCAACCACTGCCCAAACGCCACCAGGTACATACTTTCCCAATTGGCCCGTGTAGTACCAAGACACCAATTGCGCTCGCGGCACCTTGTATCCACGTCGAAGAAGAAGGCGACCCCACATCCAGCCGAAGTAACTCATTGACATGAACGCAAAGAACACGGCCCCAACAAGAGATGACCATGTGAGTTGAGAGAAGGAATCTTTCATCTCATCTCTGTGTGTCCACATGGTGCGAAGCAGGAATGCCATTCCAGCAAGACCGATAATCAGTCCGATTGAAGAAACTAATGCTCGTATAGAGAATGGCTTCATAGTTTTGGGCACGTATAGATAGTACGAGATGAACTAACGGCGGTCTTGCAGAAACGGATACTTTGTCCGAACTTCTGCAACGAAAGCGGGTTCTATGTCTGCATAAAGAATGCATGCATCAGACTGGCCCTGCGCAAGCACTGTTCCGAGAGGATCAATGACGAGACTGTCGCCTGAATAGTTGAGGCCGCCCCCGTCTCCCACGCGATTGCAGCCCACCACATATGCCTGGTTCTCTATCGCGCGAGCACGCAAGAGGGCCATCCAGTGTTCGCGACGAGCAGTTGGCCAGTTTGCAGGCACCAAATAGATGTCTGTGTTGTGTGCGCACGTCCAAAATTCATCGGCGAATCGAAGGTCGTAACAGACGAACAATGATGTGCGAAGTCCGTCGATATCGATAGTGACATGTTCTTGTCCGGCGCGAAAGTGTTTGTCTTCTCCGCCGTATGTAAAGGGATGAATCTTTGAATAACGATGCTCTGAACCATCTGGCGTGGCAACGACGAAGGTGTTGAAGGGGCGAGGATCATCTGGCGCAATCTCGGGACAACTGCCACCGATATACACCTTCAACTCTTGGGCCATGGTTGATAGAAACGCACTACTTGGTCCACCGACAGGCTCTCCAATGTCGTCACGATCGACTACAAACCCGGTGGAGAACATTTCGGGGAGAACAATCAGAAGTGCTCCGTTGTGCGCCGCTTCATTGATGAGTGGCCGAAGGGTATTGAAGTTGGTTTGTCTGTCTGCCCATGCGATGTCGTGCTGAATGACTGCAATCTTCATTTCCAATTCACCAGTCGTTCTGACGCTTCATGAATGGTGGACAGTTGTTTGCAAAACGCGAAGCGAACGAGATGTTTTCCTTCTGCAGCATGTGTTGGATGGTAAAGCACTGAAGCTGGAATAGCCACCACTCCACAAGCATGCGGTAACTGTTGACAAAACTCAAGGCTATTCAGGTGTGGCCATCTAGTGCTGATATCTGCAGTGATGAAATATGTGCCCTCTGGCTTGATTGGCGCAAGGCCTGCAGTAGTCAAAGCGGTCGTGAGTATGTCCCGCTTCTCTTGTAGATCTGCAGCAAGTGTCGAGAAATACTCGTCGGGGAGGCGCAGACCAGCGGCAATGGCAACTTGGAAAGGTGTTCCACCGGCAAATGTAAACAACTGCTTAGCCATTCGAACAGCGTTAACAAGGTGAGCTGGTGCACAGGCCCAACCAATTTTCCATCCCGTCACATTGAACGATTTGCCACCTGAAGAAATAGTGATGGTGCGTTCGTGCATACCGGGAAGAGTTGCGATGGGGACATGAACTGCGTTGTCAAACACAAGATGTTCATACACTTCGTCCGAAATAACAATGAGGTCGCGTTCAATTGCGTGCCGCGCAATGATGTTCAATTCTTCAGTGGTGAAGACTGTGCCCGTTGGGTTGTGCGGTGAGTTGAGAAGAATGACTCGCGTCTTGCCTGAAAATGCTTGTGCTAGTTCTGCTTCGTCAAAGGTGTATCGACCATCATGCTGCGGGCGAAGTGTGACGGGTCTAAGCACTGCGCCACCAAGTGATGTGAGTCCTGCATAGGTATCAAACAGTGGTTCAAAGACCACGACTTCGTCTTCGTCATTGAGAAGCCCTAACAACGATGCGGCAATGGCCTCACTTGCGCCGACGGTAATAAGAATTTCAGTGTTGGGGTCGTACTCAAGTCCCCAGAATCGTTTTTGGTGTTCACTCACTGCTTGTCGTAGGTCGGCGACGCCAATGCCAGGTGGATACTGATTGTTTCCCAGTGCTATTTGTTCTTGCGCAGTTAGCAGCACCTCAGGTGGACCGTCGTAGTCCGGAAATCCTTGCCCCAGGTTTATGGCGCCAGTCTGTAACGCGAGCGCAGTCATCTCAGCAAAGATGGAGGCTCCAAAGCCTTCCAATCGATGGGCGA
>DAISXE010000051.1:0-9170 GCA_036826015.1 Ilumatobacteraceae bacterium | reverse complement strand
CAGATGCGTAAGTCACAAGCACTCGAGTGGTTGCTGCATAACATCTCTTATGTAGACCAGAATGGTGCTGCACTCGATACTGACACGGTGTTGGGTGATCACGACCATGATCACGATCATGATCACGACGATGCGGAGGACGCAGAATGAACTTCCAGAATTACTACGTTCCGAACGTCACCGAGCAGACAAGTCGTGGAGAGCGCACATACGACCTCTTCTCACGTTTGCTAAAAGAAAACATCATCTTTTTGGGAACCCCAATTGATGACACCATCGCCAACTTGATCTGTGCGCAACTCATTCACCTCGAGAGTGAAAACCCAGATCGCGATATCAACATCTACATCAACAGCCCTGGTGGAGACATCACATCGTTGTTTGCTATTTACGACACCATGCAGTTCATCAAGAACGACATTGCCACCATCTGTCTTGGTCAGGCAGCATCTGCTGCGGCAGTTCTTCTGGCCGCCGGCACCAAAGGCAAGCGCCTCGCCTTGCCTCACTCGCGAGTTCTTTTGCACCAGCCATACGGCCAGGTGGGCTACGGCCAAGTCACCGATCTCGAGATTGCAGCGAAGGAAATCCTGCGTATGCGTGACCTCCTCGAGGAGATTCTTGCCAAGCACACGGGCCAGAGCATGGAAAGAATTCATGCAGATACCGACCGTGACTTCGTAATTGAAGCGAATGAGGCCGTTGAGTATGGCATTATCGACAGTGTGATTTCTTCACGCGAGCTGACGGACCGCACCGGTCCAATCCGCTAGCAACACATCGTCGAGGGAGGGCCTTCGTGGCCAAATTTACGGACACAGGAGAGCTTCTGAAGTGCTCCTTTTGTGGCAAGTCCCAAAAGCAAGTTAAAAAGCTCATCGCCGGCCCCGGCGTGTACATCTGCGACGAGTGCATCGAACTCTGCAACGAGATTATTGAAGAAGAGGTCGGAGAGCGAAGCGATATTCGCTTGGATTCGCTTCCGACTCCTGTAGAAACTCGCGCCTTCCTCGACGAGTACGTCGTCGGTCAAGAGCGCGCCAAAAAAGTTTTATCGGTGGCTGTGTTCCATCACTATCGCCGGCTCCAGTACATGCAGCAAAACACCGGTATCCGTCGCGATGAAGTGGAATTGCAAAAGAGCAACATTTTGCTTCTTGGACCTACCGGTTGCGGTAAGACACACTTGGCGCAAACCCTTGCGCGTATGTTGAACGTTCCGTTCGCTGTTGCTGACGCCACTGCCCTCACCGAGGCTGGCTATGTCGGCGAAGACGTAGAAAACATTTTGCTGAAGCTCTTGCAGGCAGCAGATTTCGATGTGAAGAAGGCCGAACAGGGCATCGTGTACATCGACGAAATCGACAAGGTCTCGCGTAAAGCAGAGAACCCAAGCATCACGCGTGACGTTTCAGGTGAAGGCGTACAGCAAGCACTGTTGAAGATTCTTGAGGGCACAGTTGCGTCGGTTCCACCACAAGGTGGCCGTAAGCATCCACATCAAGAGTTCATTCAGATCGACACCACGAATGTTCTCTTCATTTGTGGCGGTGCTTTCTCTGGTCTGGAACAAATCATTGAGCAACGCATTGGGCACAAGGGCATGGGATTCCACGCAACTGTTGCTTCTAAAGCAGACAAAGATGCAGGCGAACTTTTCTCTCAAGTTCTCCCTGAAGATCTTTTGAAGTTCGGAATGATTCCGGAATTCATCGGACGCTTGCCAATGGTGGGTGCAGTACACGCTCTTGACAAGTCTGCTCTTATGCAAATTCTCACTGAGCCGAAGAACGCTCTTGTGAAGCAGTACACCAAGATTTTCGAATTCGATGATGTTGAACTGGTGATTACACCTGAAGCTCTCGATGCAATTTCAGATTTAGCTCTTACTCGCGGTACTGGTGCACGTGGTTTGCGTGCCATTCTCGAAGAAACCTTGCTTGACGTGATGTATGAAGTGCCAGGTCGCACCGACGTTTCTCAAGTAATTGTCAACGCTGAGTGTGTAACGAATCACACCATGCCAGAGATGGTCTCTAAGACCACTGCACGGGCACCGCGTCAGCGTCGCGCCGCCTCGTAGAGCAGTGGACTATTCAGCAGCGCTCGTCTATTTAGACGAGCACGCCTCGTATGAAAAAACTGGTCGCATAACATCGCCGTCGATTGCCAATATTGAACTACTTCTGTCGGTTCTCGGAAGTCCGCAAAATGATTTTCGAGTCATTCACGTCACCGGAACAAATGGCAAAGGATCCACTTCTCAGATCATCACAAAGTTGCTCATGGCACATGGCGTCAAGGTGGGTACATATTCGAGTCCTCACTTAGAGGATGTTCGTGAGCGCATACAAGTAGATGGTGAGATAATCGGGGAGCATGACTTTGCTGATTCCGTCGCTGCCATTGCTAATGCTGAAGGTATTGCGGCCATCAGGCCTTCCTATTTTGAAATCATGACTGCTGCTGCGTTTCGATGGTTCTCCGATGCTGCCGTTGATGTGGCCGTGATTGAAGTGGGAATGTTGGGGCGCTGGGATGCAACCAATGTCGTGCAACCAGATGTCTCGGTGATTACAAACATCGCACTGGACCATATGGAGTTCGCAGGGCCAACTCTTGCTCACATCGCAACTGAAAAGGCCGGCATCATCAAGCAAGGTTCAGTCGCAATTATCGGCGAGAGCAATGAGGATTTATGGCCTATTTTCCGTGCAGAGCCTCACGACGAAATGCTTTTTGTTGGTGAACAATTTGAAGTTGTAGATAATCACTTGGCGCTTGGTGGTCGTGCATTGCACATTCGAACCCAACGAGGGGAGTATGTCGATCTCTTTTTGCCGTTACATGGTTGGCACCAGGGAGACAATGCTGCTGTTGCCATTGCAGCCGTCGAAGCGTTCTTTGGTTCAGCACTCTCTCATGAAGTTGTCACCGAAGGTTTTGCAAATGTTGTGATGCCCGGACGATTCGAAGTTGTGGGTCATCAACCGTTAGTGATTTTAGATGGAGCACATAATCCCGCAGGCGCAGATGTGTGTGCCAGTGTTTTCTTTGACGATTTCGATCCACATGGTCGACGCATCTTGATTGTGGGTGCACTTGGCGGCAGGGATATTGCCGACACTTTGTCTGCGTTGAAAGTAGATGAGTTCGATGTTGTTATCTGTTGCACAGCGCCGTCGCCGAGAGCGCGTCAGGGGAGAGAGATTGCAGCCGTTGCAGAACAGATGGGCTGTTCGAACGTCTCTTCTGCAGATTCTGTGGAACGCGCCTGCGACATGGCCTTGGCCGATGCTGGCAGTGACGATGCCATCCTCGTTGCTGGGTCTTTATACGTTGTCGGGTCTGCACGGACCCATCTTCGACGGGTTTTGCCCTGATTCCATAAGGGTCTGGGGCATTCTGAAGGCGAACGGCGTAGCCTATTAACCATGTCAAACCGCACTCTCGTCCTGTTGAAGCCCGATGCCGTGGAACGCGGCCTCATTGGTGCCATTACTTCTCGTTTCGAAACCAAAGGCTTGCGAATCGCTGCCATGGAACTGCGCACCCTCGACGCTGCCATTTTGGCCCGTCATTATGAAGAGCATGTGGGCAAGGGTTTCTATTCGGAACTCGTCGCATTCATGGCTCGTGGTCCAGTAGTGGCAATGGCTGTAGAGGGCCCAGAAGATACATGGGAGATCGTGCGCGCAATGATGGGCGCTACTAACCCACGCACTGCAGCACCGGGCACCATTCGTGGTGACTATGGCACCTTGTTCACAGAGAATCTTGTCCATGGCAGTGACTCGGCTGAATCTGCTGCCCGCGAACTAGGAATCTTCTTCCCCGCCCTCTAAGGCGTGGGTCGTTAGCATTCTCGCAGGCACGATGGTTTCCGTCTTGCCGCAGGAGTTTCTTCTATGAGTCGCAATAATCCACTAAACATCGGTCGCGACATCGCCATTGACCTCGGTACGGCAAACACTCTGGTCTATGTACGCGGTCAAGGCATCGTCTTAAATGAGCCGTCCGTAGTGGCAATCGACATGCGCGATGGTCGACCAGTTGCTGTCGGTTGGGAAGCTAAGCGCATGTTGGGTCGCACGCCGAAGCACATCGAAGCCATTCGTCCCCTAAAAGATGGTGTCATTGCAGACTTCGACGTGTGCGAAAAAATGTTGCGCTATTTCATTCAGCGAATTTCAACATCTCGATGGAGTAAGCCACGCATGGTCATTTGTGTTCCATCTGGCATCACCGGAGTCGAGCAACGTGCTGTGCAAGATGCAGCAGAGTACGCAGGTGCGCGTCGTCCAGTGCACATTATTGAAGAGCCAATGGCCGCAGCTATCGGTGCGGGTCTGCCCGTGCACGAACCGAGCGGCAACATGATTGTTGACATCGGTGGTGGAACTACCGAAGTCGCAGTTATTTCGTTGGGTGGCATTGTTGTTGCACAAAGTGTTCGCGTCGCTGGTGACGAGTTAGACGAGGCAATCGTGGCCTACGTGCGTACCGGTTTCGGTTTAGACATTGGCATCAACACGGCAGAAGAAATCAAGATTCAAATGGCATCAGCGTGGCCGTTAGCCCAAGAACTCACAGCAGATGTTGGAGGTCGAGACACAGTGTCCGGCTTACCACGTACCGTTGAAATCACCTCTGCACAGATACGCGACGCCATTGCAGAGCCAGTTACTGCCATTATTGATGCTGTGAAGTCAACCCTCGATAGAACGCCACCAGAGTTGGCAGCCGACATTATGGATCGCGGCATTTATTTGTCCGGCGGTGGCGCATTATTGGCAGGAATTACTCAACGAGTCACTCACGAAACAGGCATGCCTTGTTACATAGCTCCAGACCCGTTGTACGCGGTTGCCATTGGTTCGGGTCTTGCACTCGAAAACATTGAGGCAATGCGCGGAATGATGTCCTCTCCAGGGCTCGACCAACAGTAGACGTATTTCCGTGGCGGGTTATTCGTTCACGCGACGCCGGGCGATCCTGCTGTTGTCGCTTACCTCAGTGATTCTCATCACCATGGATTTGCGTGGAAGTTCTGTGATCAATTTCGCCCGTTCAAGTTTTGGTGTTGTGTTCAGGCCGATTGAAAGCGCTTCTCGCGTTCTTACTCGGCCAATCGAGAACACATGGAACGGCATTACTCACTACAACTCTGTTGTCGATGAAAACCGCCGTTTGAAAGACCTTGTGGCGTACAACGAAGGTGCAACAATCTCTGCAATCGCAAGTGTCCGTGAAGCACAAGAACTATTGGCGCTTAACGGCTTGCCAACGCTCGCTGGTATTTCTTCGTGCACTGCCCAAGTGGTTGGTTCGTCACCGTCCAATTATTCACAAACGGTGGAAATCAACCGCGGTACCGAATGTGGCATAAAAGTGGGCATGCCGGTACTTAACGCTGCCGGCATGATTGGAAAAGTTACGGACGTGTACAAAAAACGTTCAGTAGTCATGCTGATGACAGATCCTGGTTATTCACTTGCGGTGAAAGTAGTGAATGCCCCGCCAACAACGACAACGACAGTGGTGGGGGAAGTGCCGTCCGAAAGTAGTAGCACAACATCAACAAGTACGACGACAACAACCATCAAAGTAACCACCACAACTGGGATTGCAGGATTCACCCCAGGCGCAACAAATGCTCCAACACTGACCACTGTCTCTCCGACCGGAGTTACCTCACCGCCTGGGTCTGTGGGGCCCAATCGACCCGGGCAATCAACTAAATCGCCCATCACCGTGCCTGCAGGAATTGATTTACCACTGAAAGAAACCGGTGCTCTCGAAGGTCGTGGGTTATCCAAGGCTCCCATCGTGAGATTTGTGGAAAACCAGGTGCGCTTTGGTGACGTGAAAGTTGGTTCTCCTGTTATTTCTGCTGGTGGCGCCACGTCTCTTGCGCCTCCCGATGTTGTTATCGGAACAATTAGCCGAGTCATCAAGCGATCAGGAACACTCGGACCTCTTCTCGAAGTAAAGCTTGCCGCAGATTTTGACTACTTAAACTTTGTCCGAGTGCTGTTGTATCAGCCAAGTACTGAACGACCCGTGCAGCCATGATGGATCAATTCATTGCGATTGCAGAAAATCGATACACCCGTTTGGTTCTGGTTGGTTTGATGTTTTTGTCACTGCAGACAACTCTTTTTAATGAACTTCGTCCATTCGGAGTGTGTTTGCAGGTCATGTTGTTATTGGCGGCGTCTTCTGGATTAGCAAAGGGTTCGCAAACAGGTGCCATTGCGGGTTTTATTGTTGGGCTTCTGTATGACTTAGTTCTTGCGACGCCTTTGGGTTTGTGCGCAGCTGTATTTGCCATTGTCGGGTATCTCGCGGGATATGCGCACTCATTCGTTCATGAGTCCACTTGGTGGTCACGAATGTTGACATCTTCCATCGTGAGTGCAGTCGGAATGATTCTGTTGCCAATTGGTTTCACCATCACTGGGTCTGAGAACGTGCTGACTATGCATGTGTTCACTGTGGCGTTTGTCGTTGCTTTATTCAATGCGATGTTTAGTTTGCCTGTTGAGTTTGTGTGTCGTTGGGCGTTGCGTGAACCATCGGCGGCTCGCTGATGGCGACTGATACCACGGATTCAAGACTCAAAATATTGGGTTCCGTCGCACTAGTTCTGTCGTCGTTGTTATGCGTTCGTTTGTGGTTCTTGCAAGCTGTCGATGCACCAGGCCTGGAAGTACGCGTGCAAGAAGTGCGCACACGAACAATCAAACTCACCCCGGAACGTGGCCGTATCTTCGATCTGAAAGGCCGGGTAATTGCCAGCAATGAACGATTGCTCACCATAACGATTGACAGAGGTGTTATCGCCAAAGACCTTGCTCGTGCGCAGATGTGGGACAGGTTGTCTGGTGCATTGGGGATGTCATTCAAACAACTTGAAGATCGATACAAGTCGAAGCGCTATGACCAACTTCAGCCTCTTCCATTGAAAGAAGACGTTTCAGAAGATCTAGCCGTGTATCTGAGGGAGCGCTCCGAGGATTATCCCGGCATTGACATTCGCGAAGATTGGCGTCGTGAATATCCCTATGCGCCAATGGCGAGTCATGTGCTTGGGTTTCTTGGAGCCATCAGGGAATCTGAAACCAGCTACTACAAGAATCTTGGATACGACCCAGACGCGCGCGTTGGTCAATTCGGAGTTGAGCAAACATATGAATCGGTGCTGCGAGGTACTCCTGGTTATGTGAAGTATGAAGTGGATTCTCTCGGTCGTTTCTTGCGACAACTAGATCGAAAAGAAGCAGTTCCTGGTTTTGATATTCAACTAACTATCGATCTAGACATCCAACAATTCACGGAGCGAGCGCTGCAAAACGAAATCATGGTGCGACGTCGAACCGAGGCCCCCACAATCTTGTTGAATGGCGAGCCAGATCCTGCGTATCCAGAGATTACGTATTACAAAGCTCCTGCTGGTTCGAGCGTGGTCCTAAATCACGACACCGGTGAGGTGATTGCGATGGCGAGTTATCCGAACTTTGATAACCGTTGGTTCAACGCCGGAATTTCATCGGAAAAATTCGGCGAACTGTTCCCAACAACGAAGGACCCCGACTTATCAATTTTGGTAAATCGTGCGGTATCTGGCCGATACAACTTGGGATCAGCATTTAAACCATTCGTAGCGTTTGCGGCACTAAACACCGGACAGTTGGCAGGTGGTCTCAAATATTCGTTACGAGACCAAGGAACTTACAAACTTCAAAGTATTCCGGAGGAACGCTGCCAACTGAATGTGAAGTGTGTATTCAAGAATGCAAATTGCGGTAACGGGGCACCGTGTAAATATGGTCGTATCAATATGGAAACTGCGTTAGCAGTTTCGTCTGACGTTTTCTTCTACAAAATCGGTGAAGAGATCTTTACTCAAACGGGCAATCGTCCAGTGTTAGAGGAGCAGGTGCGCTTGTTCGGCTTTGGATCTCCTACTGAGATTGACTTGCCGTACGAGTACATCGGCACCGTTCCGAGTCTTGCCTTGAAGAAACGGCTTGCAGCCGACGGTGCCATTGCAAAAGAAGAAGGCAAGGGTTACTACGTCGGTGACAACGTGCAGTTCTCAATCGGTCAGGGCCTTTTGTCGGCGAGCCCATTGCAGTTGGCTGTGGCCTATGGCGCCTTGGGTAATGGCGGGAAAGTGTTACGACCGCGCGTTGTGCGTGCAATCTGGGCGCCCGGAACACCGAACGGAAAGTCAGGCCGTGTTGATTTAGCGGCCGGAACAATTGTGCAGGACTTTGTCGATCCACAGTTATTGAATGATGTTGGCATGCGTGAGGAAATTCGTAAAGCGATTGTTGGTGGATTAACGCGTGTAATCACTGGGCCTGGTGTTACTTCCGATATCTATCACTCGACTACTGGCGAGAAACTCTTTCGGTCATATCCGAAGCGCGCGCTACCTATTGCCGGAAAGACGGGCACCGCTCAAGGTGCAGGCAACCTGCCATGGAATGACTCGTCCGTGTTTGGAGCATTTAGTACAGATCCTGCACAGCCGTATACCGCTGTTGCGTACTTGGAAAAGAGTGGTTACGGGTCTCGCGCCGCAGCACCCGTCGTGAAGTGTGTGTTTACAGCTTTGGCAGGAAAGGTTCGTGTAGATCCTGCAGTGCCGGCAGACCCGTTAGATGTAGCAAGTTATGCCGTGGCGTCACCACAGATGTTGCCAAACCCATTGTGTCTTGTCGGTGTCGGATCTTCGGTGCGTGACTGATGCGTCCAATGTTTACTCGTCGACCAAACTCTGGTTTAGGAAACATCAAACGTGGATTCGCTGACCCCACTCGCAGTATCGATTGGATCCTCATGTCTGCGGTGGGTGCATTGACCATCATCGGTTCGTTCATCATTTATTCGGCAACTCGACCACGTTTGTTGAACAGAGGAGTAGACCCATTCCAGTTTGTTCAACGACAAATAATTTTTGTCATCATTGCAATTTTGGCAATGGCCGTCGTCATGTGGATGGACTATGTGCAGCTTCGCGGAAGTGCTGAACTGTTTTATGCCGTCACTATCTTGCTCCTTATTCTCGTATTAGTGACAGGAGCGGTGAAAGGCGGAGCGCGACTTTCATTCGATATTGGTCCAATTGCTGTTCAGCCGTCTGAATTAGCAAAGGTCTC
>DAISXE010000050.1:0-9267 GCA_036826015.1 Ilumatobacteraceae bacterium | reverse complement strand
GCGTCCTGACACATCAACATTCCCAATTGGAAGAAGTCGTCGACTCGACCAGCCTTTTCAAGCGTTTGGTTCATGCTTTCGCCACTACCGGTGACGCGTAGGTCTTTCTTGAATTCTTCGTACAACGCTGGAATTTCGGACAATGCCTTTTCAAGACCTTGTTCTGTGCGCTCCATGCCGCAGTAATCCCAAATGATTTTTCCAAGTTCACGATGGAAGAAGTCTGGAGACTTTGTTCCACCAGCAGCGAGGTAGCCGTTGAAACGCAAACGCGCTGCTTCTTCTGCCGCTTTGAACTCTGGGTGATCTGTACCAGGGATTGCCTTGTTCAACATTGGTGCCAAGTAGTTACCGATTGTGTACGGCAAAACGAAGTAACCGTCGGACAAACCTTGCATGAGCGCAGATGCACCCAAACGGTTAGCACCGTGATCGGAGAAGTTGGCTTCTCCGGCTGCATACAAACCTGGAATATTTGTCATGAGTTCGTAGTCAACCCACAAACCACCCATTGTGTAGTGGCTCGCTGGATAAATACGCATTGGCTGCTCATATGGATTCTCGCCGGCAATGCGTTCATACATCTGGAACAAGTTGCCATAACGCTCTTCTACAACTTCGCGACCGAGGCGCTGAATAGCATCAGCGAAATCGAGATACACGCCGTTTTTCTTTGGACCAACGCCAAGACCTTTGTCGACTGCGCGCTTTGCTGCACGCGATGAAATGTCGCGAGGAGCCAAGTTGCCAAACGATGGATACAAACGCTCAAGGTAATAATCGCGCTCGTTCTCGGGCACCTCGTGTGCAGGACGTGTCTCGTCTGGATTTGTTGGAACCCACACGCGGCCGTCGTTACGCAACGACTCTGACATCAAAGTCAACTTTGATTGGCTGTCATCGCTTTGTGGAATACATGTTGGGTGAATCTGTGTGTAGCAAGGGTTCGCAAACAACGCGCCCTTACGATGCGCACGCCATGCTGCAGTGACGTTGCACGCCATTGCATTGGTTGATAAGAAGAAAGCGTTTCCGTATCCGCCAGTTGCCAACACAACTGCGTGAGCAGCATGTGATTGGAGTTCACCGGTCACAAGATCGCGAACAACAATGCCTGACGCATGTCCATCGATAACGACAATGTCAATTAATTCGGTGCGGTTGAACAAACGAATGCCACCAAGACCTACTTGACGAGAGAACTGCTGATAAGCACCCAACAAAAGCTGTTGACCAGTTTGACCGCGTGCATAGAACGTACGGCTTACTTGAGCACCACCAAATGAACGGTTGTCTAACAAACCACCGTATTCACGGGCAAAAGGAACACCTTGAGCCACCATTTGGTCAATGATGTCGACGCTGTTTTCAGCAAGACGATGCACGTTTGCTTCACGTGCGCGGAAGTCGCCACCTTTGACGGTGTCGTAGAACAAACGATGAATGCTGTCGCCGTCACCCTTGTAGTTCTTCGCGCCGTTGATACCGCCTTGGGCAGCAATGGAGTGCGCACGACGTGCAGAGTCATGAAATGTAAACGCATCGACTTGATATCCGAGTTCGGCAAGTGTTGCTGCAGCGGAAGCACCAGCAAGACCGGTACCCACCACAATGACTTTGAATTTGCGCTTGTTGTTGGGGTTCACCAACTTCATGTTGTCTTTGTAGCTATTCCATTTGTCGGCCATAGGGCCAGCAGGAATTTTGCTGTCGAGTTGAACTGTGTTCTTTGCTAGGAGATCATCTGTGAGGCTCATTGGGTTCTTCTTTCTTCAGAGCGATGGGTCAGCCGACAACGCCGGCCATGACGGCGATAGGGAATGAAACGTTTCCGACAACAACAAGTGCGGCAAAGCCAGTGGCAAATGCGCGACGCCATGTGTTGAAGCGAGGGTTATTCCAGCCAAACGATTGGAAAATGCTCCACGCGCCATGGAACAAGTGAATGCCCAACAGCACGTTTGCGAATACATAGAACAACGCAACAGGTGTGCGATTGAACGAGTGCACCACACTTGCGTACACAGCCTTGACTGCTTCTTCATCACCAGAGTGAGTCACCATCTCGCCGACTTGAGAGTTAACGACTCCAAAAGTTAAGTCTGCAAGGTGCCACACGATGAACGCCAGGATTACTAATCCGGACATGCGCATTGTGCGACTTGCAAAGTTCGCAATCTGATAGTCACGCTTGCTCTGGTATTTCACAGGTCGTGCGTGACGATTCATGACGGTGAGTGAATACGCGGCATGAAGGTGCAAGAACAGCATCGAGATGAGTCCGCCACGAAGGATCCACAAAACCCATCCCTTGGGCGCCAGTGGGTACAAGAGTGTTTGCAAAAAGTGCGCGTAGTGATCGAGGTCTGATGCACCTGCGTACATCTTCAGGTTCCCAATCATGTGGAAAAGGACGAATCCCATCATTGCGATACCCGTGGTGCCCATGACGTACTTCTTGCCCACCGCGGTGGAATAGAGGTCAAGAAGGAACGGACGACGCTTCTTCTTGGCAGTAGCGGTCCCTGTGACGGGGCCTCTCTGGCTCGTGACTATCTGTGCCATATTTGGACTCCTTGCCGACTGGGCCACCCAGTGGTGCAATTGCACTTGAAACGGTACCCCCCAAGCCCCCCTGGGCACCAACTTGACCATTTCGTATCTGAGTGCCGTTTTTCACTACTCTTGCAATGTTCCATACAGAGGCCATCAAAACTTGGTGGCCCAAAACATGCCAGGAGACAATTTCCGTGTCAGGAATATTTGCAGCAGAAGGCGGGTACCAGGAATTCGTACTCAAGGGCGGAGAATGGGCGGTGTTGTGGCTTTCAGCTGCTTCAGCGATCCTTGCTATCGCCGTTGGGTTCTATCTTGCCCGTTTAGTTATGGCGGCCGACGAAGGCACGCCGAAGATGAAAGAGATCGCCTTGGCGATTCAAGAAGGTGCTAACGCCTACTTGAAGCGTCAGTTCAAGACGATTGTCATGATTCTCGTTCCCCTTGCAGCGATCGTGTTCATCACGTCCACTGCAATCATGAAAGGTGAAGGCATGGAGGCAACGGAAGCGTTGTCCTTTATGCAAGCCGGAATCTGGCGAACCGTTGCGTTCATCCTCGGATGTGCTGCTTCTGGTTTCACCGGATACATCGGTATGACCCTTGCGACCCGTGGAAACGTGCGTACGGCAGCAGCCGCGCTCACTGGTTCTATGCCAAAGGCACTCACCGTTGCATTCCGCACCGGTGGCGTGGCAGGTATGTTCACCGTTGGTCTCGGACTTATCGGCGCAACAGTCATCATCATGTTGTTCCAGAACACCTCAAGCGTGATTCTTGTTGGTTTTGGTTTTGGTGGTTCACTCCTCGCGCTGTTCTTGCGCGTTGGTGGTGGCATCTTTACCAAGGCAGCCGACGTTGGTGCTGACTTGGTGGGCAAAGTTGAAGCAGGAATTCCTGAAGACGACCCACGTAACCCAGCAACAATCGCCGACAACGTTGGTGACAACGTTGGTGACTGTGCAGGTATGGCCGCTGACCTTTTCGAGAGTTACGAAGTAACACTCGTTGCATCAATCATTCTTGGTGTTGCAGCGTTTAACTCAATTGGTTTGAACCCAGCAATGGGACTCGTATTCCCGCTCGCAGCGCGCGCCATTGGCGTTATCGCATCAATCTTTGGTGTGTTCGCAGTGAAGGCAAAAGAAGGCGAAACAGACGCATTGAAGCCAATCAACAAGGGATTCCTTGTTGCTGGTTCACTCACACTTGTGGGAACACTTGCACTTTCACTTGCTTATGTTGGAAACGAAAAAGGCACAGCCGGCGAAGGCGTCCAGCTTTTGGGCGGCGCAGGCTGGAGAGTCTTTGGTGCAGTTGCAGTTGGTCTTGTATTGGCGCAACTCGTAAGCCGTCTCACCGAGTACTACACCGCAACACATCATGGTCCTGTAAAGGAAATTGCAGAGTCAGCAGAAACTGGCCCAGCAACCGCCATCTTGTCGGGTACCGCATACGGTCTTGAATCAAGCGTGTACGCAGTAATCGCAATCGCAATCGCGATTGGTGTGGCATTGGCACTTGGCGGCGGAAACCTTACGTTCTCGCTCTACCTCGTTGCTTTGTGCGGCATGGGTATGTTGGCAACAACAGGCGTGATCGTTTCGGAAGATACGTTCGGACCAGTGTCTGACAATGCTGCAGGTATTGCAGAAATGTCTGGCGAGTTCCACGGCGAACCACAAAAGATCATGGTTGCTCTCGACGCAGTGGGTAACACCACAAAGGCTGTAACAAAAGGATTCGCAATCGGATCTGCTGTTATCGCTGCAGTTGCATTGTTTGCTTCATTCATTGAAACTGCTGGTGCAGAACTCATGATCAAGGCTGAGAACTTGGCTGATGGTGTGTTCAAGGCTCCAGAGCTTGCAATCAACGTTGCTGACCCAAAGATCTTCATTGGTCTTCTTATCGGTGGCTCCGTGCCATTCTTGTTCTCCGCATTGTCGATTCGTGCCGTTGGCCGTACCGCTGGTGTTGTTGTGCAAGAAGTTCGTAACCAGTTCCGCGATGGCGGAATCATGGCCGGCACAAAGAAGCCTGAATACGGTCCAGTCATCGACATTTGCACAGAAGCATCGCTTCGTGAATTGATGACACCTGCACTTCTTGCAGTGTTGACACCCGTCATCGTTGGTTTCGGTATCGGCTGGCAAGCACTTGGTGGCTTCCTTGCCGCTGTAATTCTTACTGGTCAGCTCATGGCGAACTACCTCAGCAATGCTGGTGGTGCATGGGACAACGCTAAGAAGTACATCGAAGACGGAAACCATGGTGGCAAGGGATCAGAGCCTTACAAGGCTGCTGTTATCGCAGACACCGTCGGTGACCCATTCAAGGACACTGCTGGTCCTGCATTGAACCCATTGATCAAGGTGATGAACCTTGTTTCATTGTTGATTCTTCCTGCAATCATCAGTAACCAAGACAACGACACAACGCGTCTTCTCATTGCAGCCGCAGCACTCGCAGTGCTCGGTGCATCAGTGATTCGTTCCAGTCGTCAGAAGTCAACGATTCTGGCATCTGCCGAATAGACCTACATCTAGCAAAGGGCCCGGGCGTAATACCCGGGCCCTTTGTGTTTCCCCCACTCACGTTCGAAAAGTTCTCGCGCAGTTCTCTAAAACTTTCGGCAGAATAGATGCATGAGATACCTCAGTCTTGAATGGATAGAAGCCATGCAGTCGCTTGTAGGCGCAAGTGAATCGATGCAGGCCGCGGCACAGACTCACGAGATCGGAATCACTCAAGTTGTCAACGATGGGCCAGAAGGCACTGTTATGTATCACTTGCAAGTAGGTAACGGTGTTGCCACTTTTGGTGCTGGTCCTGCATCAGTTGAACATGTGCGCATGGAACAATCGTGGGAAACCGCAGTTGCCGTTGCGACTGAACAAGTTGCAGCACAAGAAGTTTTTATCAAGGGTCACGTTCGCATTGGTGGTGACTCACAGCGCATCATGGATTCGCTCCCCGTCTTTGCTGCACTTGATGCAGCGTTCGCTTCAGTGCGATCAGAAACTGTGTACGAGTAGTTCTTACAGAGAACGTGTGGTGCTTGGCTGAGAGCCACGAGACGAATCTTCGTTCGAGCCAAATTGTGCTGACACGATTCCCAAAGTGACCGCGGCCAACAACACAACTACTAGACCAACTCGAGCACGACTCACACTCAGGCGCGGCGCGGCTGAGTGACTCTGCCGGTCGTTGCTGGTGTGGGTGATGGTGGTCATTTTGGATTCCTGATAATTCCGAGTGGTTTAGTCAGGTATCTAATCAGAACTACTGCCAGTTCGCAACTTCAGGGTCTACCCCTGGCGGAAATAGGGATTTTCGGGCTGCAGCATGACTGCGATGGCAGCGTCCATGTCAGGTGCGCTGGAACGCGCCATAGCGAGCGCTGAGAGCGTCGCATCCCGATTATTGGCAAAGACTGCTTCCTCGTCGTTTGCGGCCGGATTGACCCATACAGCAGCAATGAGGACATACGACTCTGAGACCGGGGGGATATGCCCGTCGATGTGTGCCTGGCCCACCCCGGCAGCCACTCCTGCCTGCGCGGCGCCCCAGGTGAGAGACCCGTGAGTGTCGTTTTCGATGGCTGCCTTATTCACAAACAAAGTGAACGGAAGGATCGGGACTCCTGGTTTAGCAACAGCCACAAACGGCACGTGGCCCGCACGCGGCGTGGCAAGTGCAGTTGCCCACGCTGTGCCGACTGGACCATTACGAGCACCCATCACTGTGTTGATGTGAGCTGCGTTGACGCCTTCACCGACAAAACCCTCGCCAATAAAAATGCGTTGATCACTCATGCTGGCAACCTTCCATAGCGGCCAAGTTTCAATTCAATATTTGAATCTGTGCCAGGTTTCGTGTCGTATGCCAGCAAAGCGACATGCCGTGCGACATCACCGTGCACTTTCGAGACGCGGTGATAACTCCATCGACCGTTGAATACCATCAAGGTTCCTGGCGTCATAGGTTCAATTCGTACAAGGTCGTCACGCTCGCCGTTACGAATTGCTGCAACTGTTTCTACGTTGTCGTTACTCATGGATCGAATGCGTGGCACGTTTTCAAAATGGCCACCTTCAAGTGAAGGTTGCAATGCAATGGACACGACAAAATCAGTTTGATCAAAGTGCCATCCCAATTCATGACCGTCTCGCATGACTGCCAAGTTCAATGCACCAAACGGATCGGCATACCGATACAACTGTTTTTCTCCAAGAACGCGAGCGACAAACTCCATTAACGGTTCCCATTCGTACAGTGCACGGATGACACTGTCCTTCGGGAATTGGTCGTATGCGACTACTTCAAGATTGGCATTCACCGTGGTGTGATACGCCACCTGCGCCAACTCATCGCACTCGGCAACTAAACCAGGTAATGCAGATTCTTTAATGAATCCCGGCAACACAACAATGTTTTCATCAACAAAAGCTTGGTTCAATTGCGATGTTAAGGCGTTGTCGTTCATTGGCCACCGGTCAGTGTCGACCAGTGACGCAACATTCATTAGATAAGACCCAGCTTCTTTACTTCGTCACGTTCTTCAACAAGTTCAGCAACTGAAGCTTCGATGCGGGCGCGACTGAACTCGTCAATTTCGAGACCTTGCACAATGCTGTACTTGCCGTCTTTACATACACATGGGAACGACGAGATGATGCCTTCAGGAACTCCGTAACTACCGTCAGATGGAATCGCCATAGATACCCAGTCGCCTTCGGCTGTTCCGAGTGCCCACGAATGCATGTGATCGATAGCTGCGTTTGCGGCTGATGCAGCAGACGACAAACCACGAGCCTTAATGATGGCGGCACCACGCTTGGCAACTGTTGGAATGAAATCATTCTCCAACCAAGCCTGATCATTGATGAGCGCTGCTGCGCTCTTTCCATTCACTTCACAATGAAAGAGATCGGGATACTGGGTGCTTGAGTGGTTACCCCAGATGGTCATCTTCTTGATTGCGGTAACAGGCTCTCCGACTTTGGCAGCCAATTGGCTAACAGCACGGTTGTGGTCGAGACGAGTCATTGCTGTGAATCGGCCTGGGTCGATGCCCTTGGCATTGTTCATTGCGATCAATGCGTTTGTGTTTGCTGGGTTACCAACAACAAGTACTTTGATGTCTTTCTTTGCAGCCGCCGCAATGGCCTGACCTTGTGGTTTGAAGATGCCACCGTTTGCACTCAACAGGTCGCCGCGCTCCATGCCGTCTTTACGTGGCATTGCGCCAACAAGGAACGCTGCGTCTGCATCGCCGAACGCAACTTCTGCGTTGTCTGTGCACTCGATACCTGCGAGCAATGGAAATGCGCAGTCATCAAGTTCCATGCGTACGCCTTCAAGCGCGCCGAGCGCTGGAGTGATTTCGAGCAATTGCAGAATCACTGGAGTGTCAGGACCAAAGACGGCACCAGAGGCAATTCGGAATAGGAGGCTGTAACCGATTTGGCCAGCAGCTCCGGTAACAGCGATACGAACGGGAGTTTTCATGCCTCTAAGCGTAGGCACTCACGACCGTGGAATCCCAATGCTGGGAGACCGAAAAACGGCTTTTTAGCGACCGAGGCCCCGCAGGATAAAGGCCACGTAATTGTCCTGACCGACCGCATTGAGATGCACCTTGTCTTTGGCAAACCAATCAGGGTGCGGGTTTGAAAACCCATACCAATCGAGCACCGTGACGTTGCTCCACCGTTCGGGCAAAGCATTGATGATCTTGTTATTGATCTTTTGATACTCGCGAGAGGGAACATGAATATTGAGCACCAGCACTCGCTTTACGTCCTTCAGTGGCCCAAGAATCGAGTCGAAGGTTGAGGCTTTAGTTGTGCCGTTTGTACCAAGGTGAATAACGACGTTGTCGCCTAGTTCATCTGTTGATGAGTAATACCGAAAGATTTGTTTGGCATACAGCACTTGTCGGTTTTTCTCCGCGTCAACTGTGAGGCCATACGAACTCAATTTCTTCGCTGCACCCAACATGACAGAGTCACCCACGGCCAAGACATCAATCTTTCCTTTTGGCACCAGTGCTGTCGTTGTTGTCGTCACTCCAGGGATCGTGCTTTGAGAATTCGGAACTGTCGTTGTGATGCGTGTGACAGCTTCCTCATTTTCATCAAGACCGGCTGTGATGTCATCTGGAATCACACGAGCACCCACCATGCTCACCACGGAGAACACGGGAACTACTGCAAGCGTTCCAAGCAGCACCGCAATAGGGCCTTTCAACGTTCCACCGCTTCGACGCCAGTCAGTCCATATTGCTTTTGTTCGTCCCGTACGGACCGGAGTTTCAATGAATCGATAACTGACTTCAGTTATCACCAATGTGACCGCCATGAGCGCAAGAAACTCTTGAATGTTTAATGCGTTGCCGGCAAGTTTTCGATACGCCTGAAAAACAACCCAGTGATACAAGTACAAACCGTAGGAACGCTTCCCTATCCACACCAAGATCGGTGTGCCAATGACGTACTTACCTAATCGCGAACGCGGGTGCGTCACGGTGGCAATAGCAACCAATGTGGCCACGCCTACTGCGATGAGACCACCTCGATACAACAAGTCATAACCCTGCGTACCGCCGTCTACCACGCTGACAACTTCTCGAAACTTCCAACACATGAATGCCAACGCAGCAAGTGACAAAACACCTGCGACGTCGAGAGCATTGGCATTTGAACC
>DAISXE010000049.1:0-9462 GCA_036826015.1 Ilumatobacteraceae bacterium | reverse complement strand
CGATTAATCGAGGTAATTGATACGAGTTGGTGGGCGCTCGACGCTTGGTGCTTGTTGCGTTGGCCAACCCACATACACAAGACCCATTACATGGTCTGACGTTTCGAATCCGCACGTTCGCGCGATTGCTTCGTTTGCACCTTTTGCAGGTGATCCCCACAAGGCAGCAAGACCAAGGCTGTGCGCCATAAGCAGCATGTTTTGAATGCCAGCGGCGACTGCGTATTTGTTCTCTTCTGTTTCGTTTTCCGAAGAGCCTTGTGCCGAAGCAACAACTAGTACAACAGGGGAGCGCAAGTACTTCGTGCGTGCCTTTGTAACTTTTGCTTCGTCGTCACCAAACATTGCCATTGCGTCTGCGATGGTGTCGCCAAGTACGGAACGAGATGCACCGGTTACTGCAGCAATGCGCAACGGCCATGTGCGTCTGTGATTGGGCGCGAACTGTGCGGCGTCGATGACCCGTTGAAGAAGATCATTGCCAACTTGTTTTTCAGCATCGAGCAAGAGACTGCTTCGCCGAGAGCGAATGAGATTCTCGAGTTCGTCGGGATTCATTAGTTCTTATGGAGGTCGGCATTGAGGCCGCCCCATGAACCTGAACGCGAAATGACTTCAACAGAACCACTGATGGAGTTGCGACGGAACAACAAGTTGGATTGCCCGGAAAGAAGTTTTGCTTTCACCGTGTTGCCAGAAGGATCGATGACAACGGTTCCAGCAGTCACATACAAGCCTGCTTCCACGATGCAATCATCACCAAGACTGATGCCAATGCCCGCGTTAGCGCCCAACAAGCAACGCTCGCCAATGGTGACCATTTCTTTGCCGCCACCAGACAATGTGCCCATGATGGATGCTCCACCGCCAATGTCTGAACCGTCACCAACGATGACGCCGGCAGAAATGCGGCCCTCCACCATGGAAGCACCGAGTGTTCCGGCATTGAAGTTGCAGAAACCTTCATGCATGACAGTTGTGCCTGGTGCGAGATGTGCTCCAAGGCGAACACGACTTGCATCGGCAATACGTACTCCGCTTGGAACTACATAGTCAGTCATGCGAGGGAACTTGTCTACTCCGTGCACAACGATATGTTCGCCGCGTTGAGCAAAGTTCCAGGTCACAGATTCGATGGCATCGATAGCTACTGGACCCTTCGATGTCCACGCAACGTTTTGCAAAAGACCAAATGCTCCGTCAAGGTTGATGGTGCGTGGCTGCATGAATCGTTGTGACAACAGATTGAGCCGCAAGTACACATCTGCTGCAGATGCAGGAGCTTCATTTGTGTCGATAGTGATAGCGACAGCGTGGAATACAACACCGCGGTCTCTGTCGGAGTCGACAGATGGTTCATATGTTGGGGCATCGGCAGGAGAGAAGTCTCCGAGTCCGATGGTTCTGAAACGAACATCAAGTGTGGCGCCAGTGGCGTCGAGTGTGGCAATACCTACACCCCATGCATTGTGTGACATTAGAAAACCTCCGGACGAAGTGTGGGGAACAAGATGACATCACGAATTGATTGCGCGCCACCGATGAGCATGACGAGGCGATCCATGCCGATACCGAGACCACCAGTTGGTGGCATGCCGTATTCAAGGGCGCGAATGTAATCCTCATCGACCGTGCCGGCTTCGGCATTGCCAGCTTCTTTTTGCTTCTGCTCATCTTCAAAACGAGCACGTTGTACAACTGGGTCGTTTAATTCTGAATATGCGTTTGCTAACTCGCGGCCACCGACAAACAATTCAAATCGCTCAGTGAGGAATGGGTCATTGCGATCTTCACGGGCGAGTGGACTGATTTCCACGGGGTGACCAGTAACAAATGTAGGTTCACGCAATGAGGCTTCGCATGTGGCTTCGAAGAGTTCTTCGATGATTTTTCCAGGGCCGAAATGCTTCTCAACTTTTACGCCGTGCTTATCTGCAAGTTCAGCAAGTTGTTCACGCGGTTGCGACGGATGTACTTCAACTCCTGTTGCTTCCTTCACGAGGTCGATCATGCGAACACGACGCCATGGTTGTGCAAGGTCTACCTGTACATCGTCAATTGTGACCACGGAAGAACCTGTGGCGTCGATAGCGGCATTGACAAACAAGGTTTCTGTGAGATCCATGATGTCTGTGTAATCAGCGAATGCTTGATAGAGCTCCATCATCGTGAACTCTGGGTTGTGTCGCGTGGAGATTCCTTCATTGCGGAAGACGCGTCCGATTTCGTATACGCGCTCCATGCCGCCAACGATGAGTCGCTTCAGATGTAACTCAAGTGCGATACGCAGATAGAGAGGCATATCGAGCGCGTTGTGGTGCGTGAGAAATGGTCGTGCGTGTGCGCCACCAGCCTCAACATGCAACACCGGAGTTTCTACTTCAATGAATCCACGTTCGTGAAGTGTGCGACGGAAGCTTGCAATCACTGCATGACGTACTGCAAACATGCGACGAGATTCTTCGTTGCCAATGAGGTCTGCGTAGCGCTGGCGATAACGAGTGTCGGTGTCGGTGAGGCCATGCCATTTGTCTGGCATAGGGCGCACGGCTTTGGACAAAAGCGTGAGGCTCTCCACTTTGATGGATAGCTCGCCTTTGCGTGTGGTCATCACTTTGCCTGTTGCGCCTACCCAGTCACCGAGGTCGAGGTCATTGATGTAGTCGAAAAGTTCGTCACCTACGACGGCCTTTGAAATGAATAACTGCACTGCATCGGTGCGGTCTTGCAAAGTAGCGAAAATAAGTTTTCCTTGGTCACGCTTCAGCATGATGCGCCCGGCAACGGAAACCTGTGATTCTGTTTCTGACCCGGGTTCTAGTTCTGTGTGCTCAGCACGAATGTCGGCAAGCGAATGAGACCGATCGAAGCGGTATGGGTATGGATTGTCGCCTTTAGAGCGCATTGCATCGAGGGCTGCTAATCGTCTGGCTTTCTCTTGTTCGAGACCGCCAGCACCTTGTTCTTCTACTTCGTCACTCACAGACCCCCTACGGTAGTTGGCAGAGGCTCTATTCGAGGAAGTCATTTAGCCAGACGGCATTACTGTGGACAAGATGCGGTGGAAAGTTGGAGTAGTAGCAATCGTGCTTGCAACCACGTTCGTCGTCGGTCAGGCAAGTGCAAGCGAAGACAAGACTTTTCCGAGCACATTGCTGACGCCCACCATGTCTATCTCTCGTTCCTCGTCGCTTACGCCGTCGATGGCGCGTTCAATGGTGGCAGCTGCCACTTCTGTGGGGGCCGTGGGGCATGTGGTGTCGTTTCCCATGGTGTCGCTAACAGGCCAACGACGCAATGACGAAGACGTCTTGCGATTAACAAACGGCTGGAGAATTCCCATGGCAACCATGGTTGCTCCCGTTGCTTACATTGCTGCCGTCGGTGGGCAAGAGATGGCTAATGCTGCCGCCGACGGATATGTGCTGATGGGAGAGACCTCGGCTGAAGTTCGAGGTGCGAAAGTAGGCGACGTCATGACTTTGAGAGATTCACGATTTCGTCCCAAGTTGTTTACAGTCGGCGCAATTGTTCCCGATCGATTTGTTGATTGGGGAGATTTCTACATGACCGATACCACGGCACGCGTGTTGGGAGATATGAAAATTTCTCGGGTCATGGTGACTGGAATGTCATCTTCGAAATCTGTCATTGCTGCATGGAAAGCAAAGCGCTTTCCTATTGGCAGTCAATTTCGGCTGCGTACATCGTGGGATCGCGTAAATCCAGACGGCACATTGGGAACTGCAACAACGAAGAGGTTGCTGGGCGAACTGATCTACAAACCAACGACGGGAAGTTCCATGTTGGTAGACGCAACGTGGGCGACAAAGAACATCGTGTGGAAAAAGGTGTATCAAGGAATCAATCTGGCAAATAACTGTCATAAGGCAGTGGCCGCTGCACTTCAGAACGCACTGTCGGAAATCAAAGCTGCCGGATTAAGTAATGCAATTGATGTTCGTAATTCGAATCGTTACGGCGGGTGTTTTGTTGGTCGGTACAACAGGTTCGGTGGAGTCTTTGGTTCGCCTTCGCGACACGCATGGGGAATGGCGTTTGACATCAACACTGCTACTAACCCACAAGGTGGTGTCCCGCAGATGAATTGTTCTGTCGTACGTATTTTTCGCAAATGGGGTTTTGCGTGGGGTGGAAACTTTTGGCCAACAGACGGAATGCATTTTGAATACGTAGGGGAGCGCCGTGATCAGTATGGGTACCCCTCCACTTACTGTCCGAACAAAGTTCCTGTGCCCACAACGACATTGCCAACGTTTGGAGAGCCCACCACAACTTCGTCCACAACGACAACCACTACTGCAACGACCCTGCCAGTAACATCTAATCCGTGAACATGGATAAAAAACTCGTGATTATCGGCGGCGGTCCAGCGGGGCATTCGGCTGCCACATCTGCTGCACGACGGGGAATTCATGTCACGCTTATTGAACGTGAAATTCTGGGTGGCGCTGCGCACCTTCTTGATTGTGTGCCATCAAAAACAATGATTGCTACGGGCGCCGCGATGAGTTTTACAAACAGTCTTTCGGGCATGGGTCTTGAAGAACGCGAAGCTGAAGTCGATGTCGACGCACTGACATCACGAATTGAAAGCATCAAGGCTCGACTTTCAACAGATGTTTCCAGTTTGTTGGAAAGCCAAGGTGTTGTCATCGTTCGTGGCTCTGCTCGTATTACAGGCGTTCACGCAGTGCATGTTGATTGTGCTGATGGTTCACAATTTGATCTCGAGGCTGACGACATTTTGGTGTGCACCGGCTCGCGCCCACGTATTCCTGAATGGGTGCACCCAGACGGCGACCGCATCTTGACAACCAGAGATTGCTACCCGCCCCGCATTTTCCCCGAGAGCGTCACGATTATTGGTTCTGGTGTTACGGGTGTTGAGTTTGCTCACATGTTTGCATCGTTCGGATCAAAGGTCACGCTTGTTGTCAGCCGCCAGCAAGTGTTGCCTGGCAAAGATCCCGAAGTTGCTGCCGTACTTGAAGACAGTTTCTTGTCTCGTGGTGTTCGACTGTTTAAAGGTGCACGTGCGATTGCGATTGAGAAAACTGAATTGGGCGTGCGCGTTGTGTGCGATGACGGACGCTCATCGGAAACGACACATGCAGTGTTGGCGATTGGTTCCATTCCAAACACAGAGAATCTTGGCTTGGAAGAAGTCGGCATCGCACTCGATGGCGGATACATTCCCATCGATCGTCACTGTGAGAGCAACGTTAAGCACATTTATGCTGCTGGCGACGTCAGTGGAAAATTGCCGTTGTCGTCTGTTGCTTCTATGCAAGGCCGCAAAGTTGCCGAACAAGTAGTGGGTGGCCCGAAAGGCCCGCATCGCCACCTTGATTACGACAAAGCAGCGTCAGCAATTTTTACAGAGCCAGAAATTGCAGACGTCGGATTGGCAGAAGCCGAGGCATTTGCATCTGGTCGCAAGATTCGTGTTACTAAGGTGCCGTTTTCAAGTACGGCAAAAGCACTCATTAATAACGACCCACGTGGTTTCGTAAAGATCATTAGTGACCCAGCAACTGGCGAGGTACTTGGTGGTTCCATCGTGGGAAGCCATGCAGCCGAACTCATCAGCGTGATTGCTCTAGCAGTGACAGCGAACTTAAAGGTCACTGACATTGAAGAGTCGTTGTTGGTGCATCCGGCGTTAGCCGAAGCATTGGCTGAAGCAGCCGAATAGTTATTCGATAACTACGACAACGTCGCCGGCACCGACGGTGTCACCGGGCTTCACGTTGACAGCCTTAATGGTTCCGCTCTTGTCGGCTTCGATTTGGTTTTCCATCTTCATGGCTTCGAGCACAACAACGCTTTGTCCGGCTTCAACAGCCTGACCCACTTCAACAAGAACCTTCACGATTGTTCCCTGCATTGGTACGGCTACTTGGCCGCTTCCGCTGCCGGCACCGCCGCCAGAACCAGATGCACTGCGTGGGGCTTTCTTTGCCTTTGCTGCAGGTGCAGCAACACCAGTGGACTCAGGTACCCAAATCTTCACATCGAAACGACGACCGTTGACTTCAACAGTGGTGTTGCGCTGTACAAGTGGTGCTTCGTCTTCTGTTGAAGCTGGAGCAATTGGTGCAGTACCGATATGTGAGAGGTCGAGAACTTCTTCTACCCACTTTGTGGAGTGCGTGACCGCCGCAAAGTCTGGGTGTTCAAGAATTGCAATGTCTGCAGGAATAGTTGTGGCGATACCTTCGACAACCATTTCTTTCAGTGCACGAAGTGTGCGCGCAATTGCAACATCACGATCGCGACCCCACACAACAAGCTTGCCGACCAAGTTGTCGTAGTACTGGCTGATTTCGTCACCAGATTCGTAGCCACCGTCGAAGCGAACTCCGAAACCGTCGGGTGCGACAAGTTTTGTGATGGGGCCCGGCGATGGAAGGAACTTGCCACCAGCAGGGTTTTCTGCGTTGATACGAATTTCAATGGCGTGTCCGCGACGTGCAGCAAGTACTTGCTTTTGTGTCATTGGAAGTTTCTCGCCTGATGCAACACGAATCTGCCATTCAACAAGGTCGATACCTGTGATGACTTCGGTGACTGGGTGTTCCACTTGCAAGCGAGTGTTCATCTCAAGGAAGAAGAACTCGCCATCTTGGAAGATGAACTCAACAGTTCCGGCGTTGTAGTAACCAACAGCCTTTGCTGCCTTTACAGCAGCTTCACCCATTGCTTCTTCCACACCGTCTGGCAAACCAGGTGCTGGTGCTTCTTCAATCAGTTTCTGGTGACGACGTTGAGCTGAGCAGTCACGAGTAGAGACCCACACGACGTTGCCGTGTTGGTCGCCCACAAGCTGTACTTCAATGTGCCGTGGCCACGTGAGGTAGCGCTCTACATAAATTTCATCGCGACCAAAGAAACTCTTTGCTTCGCGCTGTGCTGAATCCATGGCGTCTTGCACTTCTGCTGCAGACTGCACAACTTTCATGCCACGACCGCCGCCACCGAATGCTGCTTTGATCGCAATCGGCCAGCCGAACTCTGCACCGAAGTCGGTAATTTCTTTTGCAGTTGTTACAAACTCTGTGGTGCCAGGAACAATGGGGGCACCGCCGCGAAGTGCTGCTTTACGGCTGGACACTTTGTCGCCCATTTCGTCGATTGCTTCTGGTGGTGGTCCGATGAACGCAACACCCATCGCAGTGATGGCGCGAGCAAAGTCTGGGTTCTCGCTGAAGAAGCCATATCCGGGGTGCACAGCATCGGCGCCGCTGTCGGTAATGGCCTTCAAGATTGCTTCGGTGTTGAGGTAGCTCTCGGCAGCAGTGCTGCCTCCAAGGGCGTATGCCTCGTCTGCCAAACGCACGTGAAGAGCGTTGCGGTCGAGCTCTGAATAGACAGCCACGGTGGCGATGCCCATCTCTCGGGCAGCTCGGATGACACGGACAGCGATTTCGCCGCGATTGGCGATAAGGATTTTCTTCAACACAGGTGTCAATATTGCCTTGATGGACCACCAAAATGCGAACTCATCCGAGAATTGGCACATTCAGACCGTTTTAGAGACGGGAAGTACCAATGCGGACCTTATGGCTGCAGGCCATCAGGGGGCCCCGGATCGCTCTGTTTTGCGTGCGGAGTACCAATCTGCGGGCAGGGGGCGCCTCGACCGGACATGGGAAGCGCCACGGGGAGCCAATCTCTTGGTCTCGCTCTTGTTTCGCCAAGTACCTGATCGGCTGCATGTCCTTACTCAGGTGGTGGCACTGGCTGCTACGTCTGTAGCGCAAAAGATCTGTGGAGTAGATGCGCAGTTGAAATGGCCAAACGACATTTTGGTGGGTTCAGAAAAATTGGCGGGCATTTTGGCGCAAGCTGCACCAACTGACGCGCAAGGAAAGATTCCTTTTGTCGTGGTGGGTATTGGTTGCAACATTCGGTGGGCGCCACCAGGGGCAACGAGTCTTTCGGCAAACGGTTGGTCGCGCGAAGTAACACCAGCTGAGTTTTTGCAATTGATGTTGCCAGAGATCGATGCATTGCTTGCTTTGAGTGATGATGACCTTCACAAGGAATATCTGCGTTGTGTTGCAACAGTTGGAACTCAGGTGCGGGCCGAGATGCCTCATGGTGAAGATGTGATTGGTCGAGCATTAACAGTGGAGCCAGATGGCCGCCTAGTTGTATTAGATGACTGCGGTATCACGCATCGCATCGATACTGCAGATGTGGTGCATCTCCGACCTGCTTCCGACTGACTACCGTGGACATGTGCTGAATGACTCTAAAATTTCTCGTGCTGCGAGCGCACCACGATGGATGATTTTGGTCAGTGTCACACTTGTGATGACTCTTGCTGGAGCGTTAGGAATCGTACGAGCCGCTAATTCACAACTTGACACTGTTGGTCGCGTGCCAGCAGCAACGGCTGCATTGTCGCCAGCCAGTGAAGGCGTTGAAAATTACTTGCTGGTCGGTTCGGATTCACGCGCCAGTGCAGATCCCTCAGATTCTGATTACGCCACGATGGGTTCAGAAGCTGCCAACCCTGGCATGAGGTCTGACACGCTGATTCTTGTTCGGTACGACACTGCAACGAAAGCAGTGGCCATGATGTCGATTCCGCGAGACTTGCGAGTACGTATCGGTGAAACGGATCGTTTCGGAAAAATCAACTCTGCGTATCAAAAAGGACCAGACATTTTGATACGGACAGTGCAACGCGCACTCAATGTTCCTGTGCATCATTATGTAGAAATCAACTTCTCTGGTTTCAAACAAATTGTTGACTCCATTGGTGGAGTTCATATTTGCGTGACGCATCCTGCACGCGACAAAGCAACTGGCTTTTACATTGGTCGCCGCAATGCGTGCAAACTGCAATCTGGTGCGCAGGCATTGGCGTATGCACGTTCTCGCCATTATGAGCAAAAGATTGATGGTGTGTGGCGTTTAGAAGGTACGGGCGATATTGGTCGCGGTAATCGCCAGCGAGCATTTGTGTCCATGTTGGCTAAAGACGTGGCGAAGTATTTGGTGCGACACCCATTGCAAACTCATGTAGTGCTCGATGCATTCTCTGCTGCAATCGTGGTGGATGAAGGTTTAGACCTGCTTGACCTGGGACAAAAGTTGCGCCCAATGGGTGACGGAACCGCGAAGTCGTATGCATTGCCAGTGGACAGCGATATGTCGACCGGGTCTTTTGTATTCCGCCTGGCAAATAGTGCACCAGCGCTCTTGGCGTTCTTTGCAGGTCTTGGGCCCGCGCCTGCTGCTGAATAGCGCAGCGTTAGTCGAGAGGCGACTGCACTGAGTTGGTGCGTTGCAGTTTCAGTGCAAAAGCATCTGCGGCAATTGGTTCACCAATGCGATTTCCTTGCAGTAAATCACAGCCCAATGCTTTGAGTCGTTGCACATGATCTTCTGTGGTGACCCATTCGGCACACACCACAAGGTTGAGTG
>DAISXE010000048.1:0-9659 GCA_036826015.1 Ilumatobacteraceae bacterium | reverse complement strand
TCGAAACTCTGCCCGGATACACAGGCGACTTTGCATTGGTCATTCCAATTGTCGCCTTCTTCGCATTCCAAATGATGTTCGCAGTCATTACTCCGGCGCTCATCACAGGCGCTACCGCAGATCGTTTGAAGTTTTCTGCGTACGCAATTCTCATCGGTGTGTGGGCAGTTGTTGTCTACCCCGCTGTTGCGCGCTGGGTGTTTAGCCCCAATGGTTGGTTGTTCCAACGTGGAGCTCTCGACTTCGCTGGTGGTGCAGTTGTGCACATCAACGCAGGTGCAGCAGCACTCGCTGTGATTCTTGTGTTGGGCAACCGCAAAGGCTGGCCACGCGAAGCAATGCCACCGCACAACCTTCCGTTCACAGTGCTTGGAACAGGAATCTTGTGGTTTGGCTGGTTCGGATTCAACGCTGGATCTGCACTTGCTGCAAACGGCCTCGCTTCTCAAGCATTAGTAAACACACACCTTGCTGCAGCATCGGCAATGTTGTCGTGGTTGTTGGTTGAAAAACTTCGTGCAGGTCACGCAACAACATTGGGTGCAGCATCGGGTGCAGTTGCTGGTCTAGTAGCAATCACACCATGTGCCGGATTCGTTGGCGGCATGGCACCAATCATCATCGGCCTCACAGCCGGCGCAGTTTGTTACCTCGCACTTGCCCTCAAGAATGCATTCAAGTTCGACGACAGCCTCGACGTCATCGCAGTGCACCTTGTTGGCGGAATTCTGGGAGCAATCCTTCTTGGATTCTTTTCAGACAAGAAAGTCAACATACTTGGTGCTAACGGTGTGTTCTTCGGTGGCGGCTCAAAGTTACTGGTCAACCAATTCATCGCAATCGGCGCAACATTTGCCTTCTCATTCATCGTCACCTACGTGGTTGCCCGCATCATTGATGCCACAATTGGGCTTCGCGTGAGCGCTGAAGACGAACTAGTTGGCCTTGACCAAAGCCAGCACGCAGAAGCTGCATACCAGTAATTGTCACCCACCACTTTTCAAGAAGGCAGAATAGAAACATGAAACTCATCACCGCCATTGTGAAACCATTCAAGATCGACGACATCAAAGAAGCCCTCAAGGCTGCTGGCGTTCAAGGCATCACGGTTTCCGAAGTCAAGGGCTTTGGTCGTCAAGGTGGACACACCGAGACATACCGCGGGTCTGAATATCAGATTGATTTCGTCCCGAAGTCTCGGGTGGAGCTCGTAGTGGAAGACCACAATGTGGAGTCCATCATCGACGTCATTCAGAAGTCTGCAGCCACCGGCAAAATCGGTGACGGCAAGATCTGGGTGACCAATGTTGAACAAATCATCCGCATTCGCACGGGCGAGCACGGAGCAGACGCCATCTAGCCCCTAGTCTGCTTGCATGACAATGACGGCAGATTCCCCCGCCAAGGCAGCGCGCTGGACAGCGCAATGGAAAGAACTCTACGAAGAGGTCATCAACACTGGTCTTTGCACCGGTTGTGCAGGCTGTGTAGTCACATGCCCGCATGATGTCATCGGATACGAGCACGAAGAGGGCAAGTACATCCCGTTCCACTTAGAAGAGGAACTCGGCCTCGACAATTGCATCCATGGTGAAAAAGGTTGCACCACTTGCACGCGTGCATGCCCTCGATTCCGCACATGGGAATCAGCTGCGAATAATCACCTCTTTGGTCGCGACAGAGAAGACAACGAAATGTCTGGCATCTGGCGTCAACTTCTTCTCACTCGCGCAGCTGACACAGAAGAACACGAAAAGGGTCAAGACGGTGGATTCGTTTCGGCCATGCTCATCTGGTTGCTGAAGAACGATTACATCGATGGCGCGCTTGTTAGCGGCGTGGAAGAAGACGACAAGTGGAAAGCAAAGCCTGCGGTTGTTACCAACCGTGAAGAAGTGCTTGCGACTGCTGGAAGCCGATACACCTATTGCGCCAACCCACTTGCGCTTCCTGAAGCAAAGGAAAAAGGCCTTTCTCGCCTCGCGCTTGTGGGAATGGGATGTCAGACATCTTCCCCACCAGTGATGTGGGATCGCAAAGCGGGCAAAGTTTCAAAGCCGTTCTTGTTCACTATCGGCCTCTTGTGCTCAAAAACTTTTGACGATGCAATTTTCCCTGAACTCTTCGAGGCCAAGTACGGCCTGAAAAAAGAAGACATGGTGAAGATGAACATCAAAGGCGCTTTTCAAATCTGGATGAAAGATGGTTCGTTCCACGAAATCGATTTGAAGGAATGCCACGGGTGGACACGTACAGGTTGCAAGACCTGCCCTGACTTTGCAGCAGAACATTCAGACATCGCAACGGGTGGCATCGGCAAAGACAACGACTGGACTCTCACCATTGTTCGCACTGAATTGGGTGAAGAAGTCATCAACCGCATGATTGCCGACAAGGTCATCATTGCTCGTCCTGCACAAGAAGACGAAGTGGCAATGAAATTGCTACGTACGCTCTCTATCGTGAGCCGTCGTCGCTGGCCAGACTGGGCTGAATCAACAGTCAAAGTGGGCACTCCGGCACTCAAGAAAAAAGTAGAGCCTGCTGCTGACGCAGAGCCAAAACCTGCTGAATAACCCACACTGATCGCGGGTAATTCGCCCCGCTAATTTCAGCGTTACTGTAGAGACACCAACAAGGGGGCTCTATGGCACTGCATACACAAGCAACAGCACTATTGGAAATGATGGCATCACTCGGTGGGCCATTGATTGAAGAATCAACGCCCGAAGAATTTCGTACGTACTACCTCTCGCGCCAAGTACCACCTACAGAAAATGTGCACGAGATTCGTGACATCAGTGCCGGCGGTGTTCCATGTCGTTTGTATCGACCCAATGCAAACAAGAACCTCGGTTTGCTCGTGTACTACCACGGCGGTGGTTGGGTAATCGGCAATCTTGATTCTCACGATGCAGTGTGTCGTTCGCTTGCAAACAAGATGGGGCACGCTGTTCTCTCTGTTGATTATCGTCTCGCACCAGAACACCCATGGCCAGCTGCTGCTGAGGATGCGTTGTGTTCGCTGCGTTGGGCTTACGACAATGCAGAGGAACTTGGCATCAACCCTGATCGAATTGCCGTTGGTGGCGACAGTGCCGGTGGAAATCTTGCAGCAGTAGTTAGTCAACAACGACCAGTGCCACTTGTATTTCAAATGTTGATCTACCCAGCAACTGATATGACGCAATCATTTCCATCACATCAGGAAAATGCAGCTGGGCCAGTGTTGACCAAAGGTGCAATGGCTTGGTTCATCGGCCATTACATGCCAAAGGGTTCTGACTGGAAAGATCCGCTTGCATCACCAGGTTTCTCACCAGACAACTTGTTAAAAGGTGCACCGCCAGCACTAGTGATCACTGCGGAACACGACCCACTTCGTGACGAAGGCGAAGCATACGGACGACGTCTGATTGAGAACGGTGTGCCTACAAGCATTATTCGTTACAACGGAATGTTCCACAGCTTTTTTGGAATGGCCGGACTTCTTGATGATGCAGATACTGCGCAGGTGCTGGCCGCAAGCATGACAGCGAAAGCACTCAGCGCTTAGCTAAGGAAACCGCACGCGAAAACACTGCATCCAACATTGGTTCAGTGAGTTTGCCAGTGAAAGTGTTTTGCTGGCTGGGGTGAAAAGAGCAAATGAGGACGGTGCCATCTGGCGCGGTGACTTCTACTCCGTGACCAAATTTTGGACGCGGGCGAACTCCCCATTCTTTGCACACAGCTTCATACGCAAAACTTCCCAAACACACCACGACACGCACGTTTGTAAGCAATTCACGTTCTCGTTGCAAGAAACCTCGACAAGTGTCTCGCTCATCGGGTGTTGGTTTGTTATCTGGTGGCGCGCAACGCACCGCAGATGACACCCATGCACCGTGCAATGTCAATCCATCGTTTGCATGCACAGACGTTTCTTGTGAACCCAAGCCGGCGCGATGCATGGCGCGATACAACCAGTCACCACTGCGATCACCGGTGAACATGCGACCTGTTCTGTTGGCACCGTGCGCTGCAGGCGCAAGACCCATCACCCAAACAGATGCATCCGGATCGCCGAACCCCGGGACGCCTTTGCCCCAGTATTCGTCGTCACGAAATGATGCACGTTTTTCTACAGCAACTGTCTCTCGCCACTCAACTAACCGCGGGCATGCATCACAAGCACTGACATCGAGCCGAAGTTGACTTAGTGAATCCACGCCTCCCACAGTAGGTTGATTGCACCATGGCTGCCACAAAAAAGACTCGTCCTGCCCCACCGCAATCCACTCTCATCTTGATGGTGCGACATGGGCAAACCCCTACAACGGGAAAGGTTTTGCCGGGTCGAGCTGCCGGACTACACCTTGCCGAAGCCGGCGTGCAACAAGCCCACGCAGTTGCCGAACGTATTGCTGAACTTCCACGTGTTGATGCCATTTACGCATCGCCACTTGAGCGTGCGCGCGAAACCGCAGCACCTATTGGCAAGGCATTGCAACAACGAGTCAAAATCAATAAAGGTCTTCTTGAGTGTGACTTTGGTGATTGGACTGGCGAACAACTCAGCACTCTCATGAAAAAACCCGAGTGGTCAACTGTGCAACGTGCGCCCAGCAGTTTTCGTTTTCCCAACGGCGAGTCGTTCACCGAAATGCAAACACGCATGGTCACAACCCTCGACAACATTCGCCAGGAACATCCCGGTGGCGTCGTGGTGTGCGTATCCCACGCAGACCCCATTAAGGCTGCTGTAGCCCACGCCATGGGAACACACCTCGACCTGTTCCAACGCATCGTCATCGGTACGTGTTCTGTAAGTGCCGTTGCCTATAGCGGGCACGGGCCGATTGTTCTCACTGTCAATTCCACAGGTGGTTCTTTGGCCGACCTGCGTCCTTCGTAACTTCTCTGCCACACTTATAGACACATGGGTTTCTATTACGACTTCGAAAATGCAGATGCGTTTGCAACTGGAGCCATCGGACAACCGGGCGATCGCACGTTCTATTTGCAGGTTCGCGCCGATGGTCGCACAGTGAGTGTGAAATGCGAAAAGCAACAAGTTGCTGCACTGGCTGAATACCTGCGCACCATGCTCGCCGATATGCCCGACACATCGAAAGACATCGACAACATGTCTGCAACTTTGCAAAGCCCCGTCGAGCAGGATTTTGTCTTGGGTTCGGTTGGCCTTGGTGTAGACCGACCCAACATGCGCATGGTCGTGCAGTTAGAAGAAATGGTTCTTGTCGACGAAGACGACGAAGATGTTTTCGATCTTCTTGATGAATCAGATGATGACGAAGACCCAAGCACTGTGGTGCGTGTACTTCTCACTCCATCTCAGGCTCGTGCGTTCTGTGACACAGCTGATTTATTCCTGAACGCCGGGCGAGAAACGTGCAAATGGTGCGGCTCGCCGAAGAACCCTGCTGGCCACGCCTGCCCTCGCTTCAACTGACATGGGCATAGACCCAGTCATCGTGGAGCGTCTCTCCACACAGGCCATCGATATTGAAGGGCGCATGCCCAACAGTTCGAACGCCACATTTCTTGTCACTGTGGGCGACCCAGCAGACAATGTGAAAGGTATTTACAAACCACTCGTTGGCGAGCGCAGTTTGTGGGATTTCGAACCTGGCTTATACAAACGAGAAATTGCTGCATTTCGCTTAAGCGAAGCATTGCGATATCACTTAGTGCCACCAACTGTGCTGTGTGACGGACCACTTGGTGAGGGTTCCTTGCAATTGTTTGTGAACTACGACCCACAACAGCACTACTTCATTCTGTATGAAGAACACCCCGATGTTCACGACCAATTACGCGCCATGGCTGTGTTTGACATTGTTGCAAACAACACAGATCGAAAAGGTGGCCACGTGCTCCTTGACGAACACAACAAAATTTGGGGCATCGACCACGGCGTATGTTTCAGCGACGAGTTCAAGTTGCGCACCGTCATCTGGGATTTTGCTGGTCAAACCATTGATGACGCGCTCTTGGAACCACTTGAATCATTCGTTCAGTCTGTGCCAGTAAATGTTGCGGCTCTGCTCACAGACGATGAAATTGATGCAATGATTGAAAGAACCGAATGGCTGCTCGAAAATCGGGTATTCCCAGCGCCAGAGAGCAGATACCAATACCCATGGCCGCTTCTTTAGACGATCTCATTCGTCGCGCAGATTTAGACGAACTTGTTCGTTTTGTAGACGGCACGTGTGATGCACGTGACTGGCAACTTTTAGTTGACATTCGCAACGAAGCTCGTGCTGCAGTTTCAACTGGTCGACAGTTGTGGCCTATTGCAACATTGGCTAATTACCGACTCGCGTTATGGTCTCCTGCCGAATACGCAGTGCGTGCACTAGATGACACTGCTCGCACATTTATGCCTGGGCCTGTGAGTGAAATCATTGCAGTGCATCACCGTTGGGAAGAATTAGAAGAACATTTGGCTGAGGGACACGACAGATCACTCATTGCTCATGAACGTGCAATGCGCGGTGACGAGATTGAACAAAACGAAACATCTGTTCTCGATATTCCGTTTGCAGTGCAAACGTGGGAACCGATGTATGAACTCGCAACATACTCAGATGACGGTGTTGATTTTCCCGAGCCGAACCTGCCGCGTGCAGTAGATCTGATGACCACAAGCCCATGCCAGCCCACTGATGACCCAGAGTCTGTGCAGGCTTTTCGTCGCCTTGTTGAACCGTGGACAGCACAGTCAAACGGCGATGCCGATGCCGTGGTGGTGGAAGGCTCAACAGCAGACGCTCTCGGTGCTCTGGGGCTGTCACAAGCCCGCACAACGCCTCTCACCGCAATTGAGGCTCTGGCATGGTTGGCGTGGGCCGGCGCCAGTGGTGGCGCGCACGGCAAGCGTCGTGGCACTGCAACAGGCAGAGGTGAAGCATGGTGGTTCTTGGCCACGTTTACCGGCATGGCAGATGACTGGCCGTGCGATGCAGAAGAGTTCGCCGACGTGCTCGATTCGCTCGATTACACCGCGTACACCTATGACAAAGCCCCCACTGGTGGGTGGGGGCTTCATCTAGTTATTGAAGACCCAGAAGAGGGTCTTGCGATTGCACTACGTGCAACCGACAATGATTAATTAGCGGCCTTTGAGAGCAGCGATGATCTGAGGAAGAACCTTGTGAACATCGCCAACAATGCCAAGGTCTGCAACACCAAAGATTGGTGCTTCCTTGTCTTTGTTGATGGCGATGATGTTCTTTGAACCCTTCATACCCACCATGTGCTGCGTTGCACCAGAAATACCGGCTGCAATGTAGATGGTTGGCTTTACAACTTTTCCGGTCTGACCAACTTGGTAGCTGTATGGAACCCAGCCGGCGTCGACGATTGCGCGAGATGCACCAGGTGCACCCTTCAACAATGTTGCAAGTTCTTCGATGAGTGCATAGCTCGGTGATTCACCAAGACCACGACCACCAGAAACAACAATGTCTGCTTCGTCAAGCTTTGGACCGCTTGTCTCTTCAACATGCACTGCGGTGACGTTTGCTGCGCCTGCTGCACCAAGATCTGGCACTGCGATTGCTGTCACTGCTGCTGCGGCACCGCCTGCAGATTCTGCTGCGAAAGACTTCGGACGGAATGCTGCAAGGTATGGGCCTGCACCAGTGAATGTGGTGCTCACCAATGTGTTGCCACCAAAGATTGGTGTAACCACTGTGACGCCGTCGCCAGAATCTGAAATGTCTACGTTGTTGGTGATGACTGTCTTGTCGATCTTGACTGACAAACGTGCCATCACGTCGCGACCTTCGTAGTTCTGAGGGAACATGATGAGGTCTGGTGTTTCGCCACCATCGATTACTGACTTCAAAGCAGATGCAATTGCAACGCCAGGAAGTGTTGAACCGTGATTGATTGCGTACACCTTTGTTGCGCCGTATTCACCAAGAACGCCAGCTGATGCGCCGTCGCCTCCGATGATTGCTACAACGTTTGAAGAAAGTGAACGTGCTTTTGTAAGCAGTTCGAGTGTGGCTGACGTAGGCGCGCCATTGCTTGCCTGTGCGAAAACCCAGATGTTGTTCAGTGCCATTGTGATACTCCTCTAATGCTTCCGACTCAGATGACCTTCAGGTTCTCAAGGAACCCGATGATCTTGCCGAATGATTCGCCATCATCTTCGATGATTTCGCCTGCTTGACGTGCCTCTGCTTGGGCAACGTTGCTGATCTTTTGTCCGGCACCTGCCCAGCCCACTGGCGTGATGCCAAGGTCTGCTGCGGTGACTTCTTCAACTGGCTTTGACTTTGCAGCCATGATGCCTTTGAACGATGGGTAGCGCGGCTCAACAACACCAGCAGTAACGCTGATGAGTGCTGGCAATGCACATGTGACTTCGTCGTAACCGTTTTCTGTTTGACGATCAACTTTTAATGTTCCGCCTTCAACAGAAACTTTCTTTGCGAAAGTCACGGAAGGAAGTCCGAGGATTTCTGCCATCTGCTCTGGAACAGTTCCGGTGTAACCATCGGATGATTCAGTTGCACCGATGATGAGGTCTGCACCACCAAGACGCTGAATTGCTGCTGCAAGAATTTTTGCAGTGGTGAGTGCGTCTGAACCTTGCAATGCAGGGTCGGATACAAGCACACCTTTTGCTGCGCCCATTGCAAGCGCTGTACGCAAACCAGATGTTTCACCGTTTGGCGCCATAGAGACGAGACTTACTTCGCCGCCGCCTGCAGCGTCGACTAACTGCAAGGCCATTTCAACGCCGTAGCCGTCTGACTCGTCGAGGATGAGCTTGCCATCACGCTTCAAAGTGTTGGTTGCCCCATCGAGCGCACCAGGCGCTGCTGGGTCTGGGATTTGCTTTACACAAACGATCACATTCATGGCACCCATTGTTACCGAGAGGTAGCCCCTTCACCCAACCCGACGAGGCTCCAAAGTCCAGTTTCTGTGTGAACCTCGTCGCATGCCTCTGGCGGTGCGCTGGTACCGTAAAAAGCCTTGCGCCTCCTTCTCATCGTGAACTCCTTTGCGTCCTCTGTGACGGCGAAAAACACCGTGGTGGTCCACCAACGGCTGGCGCGCCATCACGACGTGCAGGTCGTAGAGACAAACAGGCGTGGCCATGCCACTCGATTTGCCGAAGATGCAGCCCGCCGCGGCATCGACGTGGTGGTGGCCTACGGCGGCGATGGCACCTTGAACGAGGTAGCCACCGGAGTCGCGATGACTGACACTGCCCTTGCTGTTCTTCCCGGCGGTTCCACCAATGTTTTTGCCCGCACCCTTGGCATGCCAAATGACGCTCTCGAGGCAGTTGATCTCATTGTTGATGCGCTCGAACGAAATGACATTTCTCCCATTGGCCTCGGCAAAGCAAACGGTCGTTATTTCACCTTCCACACCGGAATCGGTTTTGACGCAGCGGTAGTACGCCGTGTGGAACAACGTGCAGCACTGAAGCGTTATGCCGGCCACCCATTGTTTGTTGCTGCTGCATTGCGTACATGGGCACTTGATTACGACAAGAAGCGCCCACACTTTTCAGTGGACTTTGGAAACAACTCTCAAGTTCCCAATGCGTATTTCAGCATTGTGATGAACACCAACCCGTACACATATCTCGGTACTCGCCCATTCGACATTGTTCCCTCTACAGA
>DAISXE010000047.1:0-9911 GCA_036826015.1 Ilumatobacteraceae bacterium | reverse complement strand
TGAGCATCGTTGAAATTGGCAGACTGCAAAATTGTTGCTGTCGGGATTGTGGCTGCCACGTTCAATGAGCCAACTCGAGTCGGCTGGGATTTACTGATGCGTGAAGCAGATATTTCAAGTTCTGCATTCGTGTTGCTTCCCTTAAACAGAAACCGTTCGATCTTGATCTCCATTGATTTAATTGAGTCCGAGGCAAGGGCGCCTGGTAGTTCACGAAGTGGTATTGACACGCTCACTCCAGATGCATTCGGAATTTCTTGTTCCACACGAGCGGCAATCCGCGACATTACAAAACTCTGTGCTCCAGCAATTCCTCCACACAGTGCAAGGACCACTACTGCAGCAACTATTAGTCTCCGTCGTCTTCGGTTCATGATGTGTTTAAAGTACACAAGCTGTAAACACCGCGGGCATCACATCAAAATGTGAACTATTCCAATTCGGAAAACGTGGAGAGGAACCCAAGTATCCCTTCAACGCAGATGGCGTACTTGTATCTCACCACCTAATAGACACGCTGTCTACAAGACATGACTGCGGTAGGTGATGGCCCACATCGGTACTAGTTCTAATGTATGACCATGGCGCTCTCAGCAGACATCCCTCGCGTGAACACTCCTACAGGTGGATGGCATGGTGAAATGCCGGGACCATTTCTCACCGAATGCAATGAACCACTCAGCTCCGACGCGCCAGATCTGCGTGGCACATGGCGACCCATTGAAGTTCTGATGAACGGCGAGCCAGCACCACAGTCGTTGCCACTCTGGAATCATGTTGAGCGAATTGAGCAAGCGGGACTGCGCACCATCATCACCGCCGGACATGTCATCCATGATTTTCTCGTCGTGGACGGCACGTATGAGAACGGGTGCCACGATGTGTTTGAGATGGATCTCACTACGCCACTGATTGTTGCTGCGTCCTACGAAGACGAAGCCTTGGTGTTGCGACCAAAAGATTTGGATGGAGTTGAAGTTCGCCGTCACAGAGACGGCGACTATCTCATATGGCAGTACCACACTGCTTTCACCATGAAGATGGAACGCATCAACTAATCACTCCGTCGTGAGCGATGGGCAGACCCCTGATCACAACAGTCATCTGCGACTCACCCTCACTTAGGAGACCCGTGTGCTAGGAATTACCCAAATACAAATGGGGTAATTCAGTGAAAAAGAAGTTCATTGCAACAGTTCTGATTACGGCATTGGCAGGCCTCACATTGACTGTCTCAGGTAGCAGCGCAAACTCAGTGTCATCTGAAGATGAACAATTCCCTAGCCAAGTCACTTCAGCATCCGGATTTCACGGAATAGAACTGAATGAAATTTCTGGGCTTCGCGACAACGTGTCGCTTCTCACCGGCGCAACAGAGACGGGAAGCAAACTCTGCACAAGCACCACAGATGCATCTTGCTCAGGTAACTACAGCTTCAAGGCTGTTCTTGGACCTTGTGACGCAACGACAACCATCGACTGCATCGAAAGTGTGGCGGCTACAACGTCGGCCGGAGCTGCTATCGCCGGATCATTTAAGCAATTCTTTCCCGCTCGCGGAATGAACGACTACACAGGTTCAACGACCGACGGCGTACCCAGTGGCCGTCCACCAAGTTTGTGGACTCTTAATGGATTACCTCATGCTGAAGGCTCTGACTACCAAGTGGTTGTCACCGTCAGCGGTATGAAAGTAAATGGTGATGCGCGGAAACCATCACGATCATTTTTTGCGAGCATCACACCTGTCAATATTCATCAGACAACATGCAACCCTCAGTTCAATGGCCAGTGCATGGATGACTTTCATGAGACAGCAGGCCCTGACGGTAAGTCGCAGATTCGTTTTCGCGGAGTTGCTGCAGACCAGGACTTAGGCATTCGATGCGCTAATTGGGGTGAAGATTCAAAGTGCGCTCTCAAGCGTGCTTTCCCTGTTGGGGCAAAGTTCTCTCTGAAGGTTCGCCTTTCAACTGTGCCAGCAGGCTGGTTGCACGGTCGCCTTGCAGACCCAACCGCGTCAATTAGCACCGCAGACAACGTCACAACGGTGCAGATTTCTGCCCAGCCAACGAAGGTCCCCATCGTGTCGACCGGCGCACAGTGGGCCGACCTACCAACACCAGTTCAAGAATGGTTTACAGCGAACTGTTCATCAAACTGTGGGACACGTCAGCCTGGCTCACTCTCATTGGCTCCGACACTACGCAATGCACAATCCAACCCTGTCGCGTATAAAGAATCTTCTTTTGAACAACTCAAACTGTGGACCACATTTATCAAGGATTCCGCATCAGCTATTCCGTCTCAATGGAGCGTTCGTACTCTCAGTTATCAAGAGATGACAAGGTCGCCGAAATGTATTTCGGAAGGAGTCGGAGTGACAGGCATCGTGGCAACGAACTCCACTCTCTACTCTGAAGGCCCCCCGACGTTTGACAGTGCAACGTCCAGTCTCAACTACAAAGTGGCTGCACCACACTATGAGAAAGATGGAAAAACCGAATTCAAGGGTCGCTACGACCTCATTCTCCGATCGGACATTGCTAAGTGCCTGTACGGCCTTGACGATTCCCCTGTGACGTCAGAGGTTGCTGTTGTCGATGAATCGGGTGCGCCAAAAACTGCAACGACCTCGATGACTCAGTCAGATGGCTGGTTCAAGTTCAGTGCAGCTGGCTACACCCACTCCGCACCCACCATTAAGTCCAAGCTGATTCAATCCAAAGCCTCAGTAATTGCGGCAAAGCCCACAGTGAAAAAAGGAAAGGCAATCTCGGCAACTTCAATTGCAAAGACAGCTTCCCTTTCAATTCCAAAGGGTGCAAAAGTGGTCACAACAATTTCGGCGAAGTCAAAGAAGATCTGTTCACTCTCGCGTGCGAACACAGTGAGAGGACTGAAGAAGGGCAACTGCGTGGTCTCCATCGCAGTGACACCGAAAAAGTCCAAGCAGGTTCCTAAGCCAAAGACGATCCGTAGGAACGTCACCGTGCTGGTCTCCTAGCTACATCTGCGACTCTCTCGAAGTACTCGTGGCCTCCTGCCGTAGTCCTAAACTAAAGAAGTGGCCACTCCTCCGAAGCAAGAACGGAGTAAAGCGACCGAGCAGAACATGCTGGACGCAGCAGAACAGTTATTGCACAACGGCAACGCTGAACAGGTCACGGTCGAGAGCGTGGTACGCCTCTCTGGCGCCACGGTGGGTTCTTTCTACGCACGTTTCGGGAACGTGGAAGGGCTGTTTGAAGCACTTCATCAGCGATATCTCACCTCACTGTATGAATCGAAGATCTTTGAAGCACTCAACCAAAGCATTGAGCAGCCCGACCTAGAGAGTGGGCTTCGCCTCGGATGTAAAACCCTCATCGAGTTTGCCTACGAGAAACGACAGTTGTTTGCCTACTTCATTACGCACCCTTCTGACGATGCGGTGATGGTTCGCCGTCTTGGATATGAATCCATGCTCAATAATCTGAAAGCGCACCGGAGCGAGGTCGTACACAAAGATCTCAAACGCGCGAGCGAGAACACAACGCGCTTGATCTATCAGACGATTCTCGGAGTGGTCTTTCTTGAGCCAAGCGATTTCATTGGTCGTAAAACAAGCATCAAAGAAATCGTTGACTCCACTACGCAGATGGCTTATGCGTATCTAACAACTGATTTATAGATTGCGGATTGAATCCAAGATCTCTGCGACGCGGAGAGAACTCGATGCAGGGAAGACTTCTGCGCTTTCACCACGAATAGCAGCGCTCACATCTTGCACCATCAGCGAAAATGCATCGTCAGGAGTGAATGTCTCCACTGTGTCACCGATTAACAATGTGGCGTCCTGTTTCCATAGAGTGAAAGCTTCACCATCACCCGTGTGCATCGCAGCCATTGAGCCCGTTACGGATATCCGCTGTTCAGGGGCCATGTCAAAAGAGCACAGTGCATCAGCGCGGATGAATCCGTTCAATATGGTCTGCACTGACGTTGTGAGGTCAATACCGGTGGGGCCTTCAGTCCGCTCCACTGACTCAATTGAGTAGTCAACAGTTTCTCCGAGAAGCATCATCCACAGATGTGCCTGGTAACAACCAACATCCAACAGTGCGCCGCCACCCATCGTTGGTTCTGACCGGTAGTTGCCGGTGAGATCACCTTTGAATGTAAACGCAGACGAAATCGACTGAACGTCACCCAGATCACCGCGCTGAATCACTTGGGCCATTCTCTTCATGCGAGGCTGCCAACGAGTCCACACAGCTTCTACAAGAAGGCGTTGGTGACGCTCAGCAACTGCATTCATACTGCGAACTTCATCAGCATTCAAAGCAAGGGGCTTCTCGCACAACACATGTTTGCCAGCTTCTAATGCTGCAATCACCCACTCTTTATGTTGAACATTGGTCAGACTGATGTACACCGCATCAACTGCAGGGTCATCAATCAGCGCACGATACGAATTGTGAACAACAGTTGGTTCTAGTTCTGCCGAACGGGCAGCATCACGGCTTGCAACTGCATACAGCTCTGCCCCACTTGCGGCATGAACTGCAGGAGCCATTGCCCGACTGGCTACATAGCCAGCACCAATGAACCCCCAACGAACGGTCACGAAAGTGCGATGTTGGGAACGATGGGAAGCGCATTGGTGATTGCCGACTGCTCAGCTGCTTCCATAATGGCGACAACATTGCGTGACTGCAATGCCTGGACCGACATCGGAGTTTTGTTGTTCAAGTACTCAACGATGGAATGATGAAATGAAAATGGCTTCACAGCATCAAGTGCGACAACGGACCGTGCACCATCATGTGAATGCAATGTGAGAATAGCTGGCAAGTCCGCTACTGCAGGTTCTGCTGCAGGGTCCCAGTCACCCACAATTGCGCCTTTAGTTCCAAGTACATAGAACTTTGGCTTGCGAGCTGCTGCAAGATCAGAGTTCACAAAGATGGCCTGAGCACCTGATGTGAACGTGATGGTGACCTGTGCGTGATCAGCATTCGTTGCATGCATCCACACACGCTTGTGGTTCTGGCCACTGACATGTGCGATTGAATCAGGAATGACAGTGAGAACTTGGTCAAGGAAGTGACTACCCCAGTCGAAGATTGCTCCACCCGACACTTCGGCATTGGAATGCCAATACGTGCATGGCTCTGAATAGCCACCGACGAAGCTGTCGTATTGAAAGACGTCTCCAATGGCACCTTCAGATATGAGACGTGCCATGGTCACAAAATCCGCATCGAATCGACGGTTCTGATACACCACAAGGAGCAAGTCCTTCTGAGCCGCAAGTGCCATCAATTCGTCACACTGCTCAGCCGTCAATGCCATTGGCTTCTCCAGCACTACATGGACATTGCGTGTCAATGCTTCCTTCGCCCATGAGTAGTGGCTATTGGGAGGCGTTGAGATGACGACAAGGTCGATCAGACCCGAATCGAGCATCGCAGTCGCATCGGAGAACGCCTCCACCGATGGGGCTAGTTCACGGGCTGCTGCCACTCGCTCTGGATTGACATCACAGACCGCTGTGAGAGTGAGACCTGGAGTCCCCTGCACCGCAAGATTGTGTTCATGTCCGATTGCTCCGTAAGCAAGAAGACCGACTCGAATAGATGCGTTGTTGTTCTCAGAAGACATTGTTTTAAATTCTACGTCAGGGCCAATTGCTTCAGCGGTTGCGGTCTTGAAAATCCTTGAGTGAAGCCATTCCAAAGAGCGATGCTCCGGCGAAAATCGACTTGTGCCCAGCGTCTCTTCGCAATCAACAATCGCCACAACCGATACCCTCTCGATATGTCCACACTTCAGCGATACTCACGAACACTCGTGATTGCTCACATGGCTTCCACACTCTTCATGGTCGGCCTCATCTGGACCATTCATTATGTGCACTATCCACTCTTCGCACATGTTGGAGAATCCACCTATATGGCATTTCAGTCAGAGCATGTGAATCGAATCGGGAAGCTGCTGCTTCTCCCCTGGCTGATCGAAGGCATCACATTGCTCGGTGTACTCATCCTCGCTTTCCTCGGGAATCGCCGCGATCTTCGTCTCCCCGCATTTCTCAACGGAGTGGGTATGGCAATCGCACTTGTCATCAGTGGCGTCTGGTCAGCACCTGCTCATGGAGATCTCGCCGATGGTTTTGATGCCGCAATTCATGATCAATTAATGACTGCAAACCTTGTGCGCACTTTTGCCTGGACACTGAGCGGTGTCTGCGCCGTGTGGATACTTGCTCGTGTGTGGTCGTCGGAGATTCGCAACTCACGGATTACAGCTGAATCATGATGTTTCAATATTGGGGAGCAACCCAGGAAGAAATCGATAGTTCTGTCATCGGCGATGATCTGTGCGTAGATGCAACAGTTGTTGCAACTCGCTGCATCACCATTCCTGCCCCACCTCAAGATGTGTTCCCGTGGATTCGCCAAATGGGTTTTGGCAGAGCCGGTTGGTACAGCTACGACTGGCTTGACAACCTGGGACGCAGAAGTGCCACCCGAGTACACGAAGAATGGCAAAACGTGAACACAGGCGATGCTGTTCCCGCTGGCCCCACTTCTTTTCTGGCTGCCATCGTTGAACCGTCCCAACACTTTGTCTTAGAAGTAAAGAATGGAAAGAAGAAGATTCCCCGTCTGCACTTCACCCTTGCCTACGAGTTGCGCGAAGCACCTGAAGGTACGCGACTCGTCACTCGTATGCGTTCACACATCAACGTCCCCGGCGGAAAGATGATTGAGCGTCTTATCCTCGGACCTGGCGACGGCATCATGCTGCGTCGTCAATTGCTTACTCTCGCGGCAAGAATTTCGGAGCATCACTCTCCCCGAACAACTAATCCCAAATAACTACGCTCTTTTCCCTTATAAAGACTCCATCCACTGCTAATTTTTCCTCTCATGGAATGGATCTCTGACCCCACTGCTTGGAGCGCCCTCGCTGCTCTCCTCACACTCGAAATTGTTCTCGGAGTCGACAATGTGGTGTTCATCTCGATCCTTGCGTCAAAGTTGCCTGCAGAGCAGCAAGACAAGGCCCGCAAGATTGGCCTTCTCGCAGCTGGTGGCATGCGCGTGATTCTCCTGCTTGCAGTTGGCTGGATCATCACCCTCAAGAAAGAGTTGTTCTCGATTGGCTCTGTCGGCTTCAGTGGCAAAGAATTGATTCTTCTTGCTGGCGGACTCTTCCTTATCTATAAGGCGACAAAAGAGATCCATCACAAGTTGGAGGGCGAAGAAGGCGCAACGTCTTCCAAGACTGCACCCACAATTGCTGCTGTTATTGGTCAGGTTCTCTTGCTCGACCTGGTGTTCTCTATTGATTCGGTCATCACCGCTGTCGGCATGACCACATATGTTCCCGTCATGGTGATTGCGATTCTCATCTCGATTGGCATCATGCTTGTTGCATCAAAGGCCATCTACACCTTCGTTAATACGCACCCATCCGTGAAGATTCTGGCGCTTGCATTCCTGCTCCTCATTGGCGTGACACTTCTTGCCGAGGGATTCGGTGAGAAGATTCCCAAGGGCTACATCTACGCCTCAATGACATTCTCCGTGTTCGTAGAAGTACTCAACCTTCGCGTGCGCAGTAAGAAGAAGCCAGTCGAGCCAGTTCATCTTCGCGAACCCATCACGAAGTAAATCTCTATCTAGAGGGGCTCACCGCCCCGAATGAACTGCGTTCTTTTGCGGTGAAATCTCATGTCTGGTTCGGGACTACGGTTCCATCAAGCACCAACCAATGAGGTCACCATGTCCGAGAACAAGCCGCTCAAGCACAAGTACGGAACCATCGACAAGGAATATGGAATGTTCCTTGCCACTCGCCCACCCGAGGAGGATGGCCCCATCTACATGGTGAACCTCATGAAGTATCACGAGGTTGCTCAGTACTCCGATGGCGAGGGTGTTGGCAAAGAGATCAGCGGTAAAGAAGCTGACGACCGCTACAACCCATCATCTGTTCTCAACAAGATTGGTGCAGACGTTGTCTTCTACGGCGACGTTGCCAGCAATAACAAGGGAACGGAAGATTGGGATCGCATCGGCATTGTTCGTTATGCCACACGTAAGTCATTCATCGACATGCAAAGCCGACCTGACTTTGGTGAGAAGCATGTTCACAAAGCTGCCGGCATGGAGCGCACCACTCTCGTGTGCTGTCGCCCGGTTGATGAATCCATGGATACACGTACCCGACCAATGCCGCTAGAGAATCGCCTTGTTGCGATGGTCGTGCGTCAATCTGCAGACCGTGATGCTGCATTTGCCGATTTATCCGAAGCAGTGCAGTTTCATGTTGAGGGAACCATCATCGGTGATGGCCGCAAGTGGGACACCGTGCAGTTCATTCCCGTGTCCAATGCTGCTGACGTGGAAGCAATTGCTGAGCGCATCTCGACAGAGAATGGCGATGCATACGTGATGGGCGTTCAAGTCACCATGGACAGCATCACCATCGCCTAACCACGGGAAGGTCTCGGTACTTCCCTCATGTGCGATGAGTACAAAAATCAGGGTCTAACGAGCCTTAAGAATTACATACTTCTCACGTGAGAGGAAAAGCTGCCGTCATTTTGATTTCTGCAGTTTTCTTCAATGTCATCTTTGTTGTAAGAACTGTTCAGTCGGCAACGTGTTCTTTTGATTCCACTCCCCTCACCGCTGTGACTGCGATATCAACCATTTCGCTTTCGAACGGAATGAAATACGTAACCGTTGACAATCCGACGCCACTTATCACTGGAATGCGTATCCGTGCAATGACAGGATCAGGTCTCTTTACAACGAAATACGCAGAAGGGTCGGTCGGGGCAATCCGTGATTGTGTGGTTGGCATCTACATCGACACAACTCAAGGAAAAGGTTCTTTGAAAAACGCACGGTTCAGCACCACAGGAATTGTTGGACTCCGTGGTCCGCCTGGCACACGAGGGCTGCGCGGACTACAAGGCCTGGCCGGACTTCAGGGAGTACAAGGGCCACAAGGACTTCAGGGAGTACAAGGTGTTCAAGGGAACTCTGGCCTACAAGGTGTTCAAGGTACTAAAGGCACCGATGGATTCATCCCCTCTTTTGGCTCCTTCTATGACACCACAACACAGGCAATCGACATCGCCAACACACCCAAGGCAATGACGTTCAACCAAATAGCTCCAGGAGTCAACGGCGTCGTAGCAGATGGCGTGAGCGTGTCATCTGATTCTCGCATCTCCGTATCAAGAACGGGTACCTACAACATTCAATTTTCTGCTCAGCTCGCCAAAACTGACAGCGGCAATGACACCATGGACATCTGGTTACGCGTCGACAATATCGACGCAGTCTGGACGAATACTGAAGTCACCATTTCCTCAACACAGCGGCTTGTTGCCTCATGGAACTTCATGATCGCTCTCGAAGCTGGCAGCTACTTTGAACTGATGTATTCATCTGCAGACATCAGGACAGAGATTTTGGCCAAGCCTGCTCAATCCGGACCGACTCGACCCGGCGTTCCCTCAGTAATTCTGACAGTGCAACAAGTGCGCTAACGAACACACCCTGCTCGCATGAGAACATAAGGGGTCTTATTACGCTCGCCTACAGAGGTTCTCATGCATTTAGAAATTGACCGCACCGACATTCGCAATCACCGCATTGTCGACTCTCAACCGCGCGCTCTGCAATCTGGTGACGTTCTACTCAGCATTCAGTCGCTCGCACTCACTTCGAACAACATCTCGTATGCCCACAGTGGCGACTTTCTTGACTACTGGGGCTTCTTCCCCACCGAAGAAGGCTGGGGGCGACTTCCTGCCATGGGGTACGGAGTTGTTACCGAATCTCTGAACGACGGCGTGCCCGTTGGTAGCCGCTATTGGGGTTTCTTTCCCGTGGGTGATCACC
>DAISXE010000046.1:0-10294 GCA_036826015.1 Ilumatobacteraceae bacterium | reverse complement strand
ATTGGTTGTTCCTTAAGGGTATTTTTGTTGGTCGCGACTATGGAACTGGTGCCGCTGCATTTAGTTGTGGTGCCCCGTCATTGGGTTACTCATTCGGTCAACATGAATGTGTCACCACACTCATCGCACAGACGTTTCCGGTTACTGCGTACTTGTCGATCGGTGCCTTCATTCTTTGGATGTTGATAGGCGTCAGCACCGGTGCTGTTGCGGCTCTGCACAAAGGTAAGTGGCAAGATCGGGCAGCATCAATTTTTACTTCTATCGGCGTGAGCCTGCCCACCTTCTACATCGGACTTCTTGTTCTGTTTTCCGTTGTGATTTGGTTGCGCATTTTGCCGTTCCCATCGTACGAATCTCCCTTTGATGATTTCCCAACGTTTATCCGCACAATGATTCTTCCCTGGCTCGTTCTTGCCGTACTTTCTGCTGCTAGTTATACGCGTCTCACTCGTAATGGAATGCTCGAGGCTATGAATGAAGACTTCGTTCGGCTAGGTGTAGCAAAGGGCCTGACAACACGAGTGATTCTTCGCCGTTATGTCATGCGTCAGGCATTGGTCCCCATTGTGACGATTGCAGGACTTGACTTTGCTGGATTATTGGGCGGAGCAATCATCACAGAAAGCGTCTTTTCTCTTCCCGGCATGGGAAAGATGTCGATTCGTGCGGTGGTTGAATCCGATCTGCCAGTGCTTGTAGGCACGACAATGGTCGCTGCGGTTTTCATTGTTACTGCAAATGTTCTCGTTGATATCGCCTATGGATACCTTGATCCACGAGTGCGGGTGAAGTAACGATGACTCAAGAAAGTGTGCTTTCTGTACAGAACCTCTCTGTCGTCTTTCATACACCAGATGGAGACGTAGCGGCTGTCAGTAATGTCTCATTCGAATTGCGCAGTGGTGAGACGCTTGGAATAGTCGGCGAAAGCGGTTCTGGTAAATCGGTAACTGCGTCCTCGCTCATGCGGCTGAACAATTCCAGCACGGCCACCACTTCTGGCTCGATTCTGATTTCGGGCGTCGATGTTTTGACTGCTGAGGAAAGTGATGTGCGACGGATTCGTGGAAGCGAAATTGCCATGATTTTCCAGGACCCATTGTCTGCTTTGAACCCGTATTACACAGTTGGTAAGCAAATCGCTGAGGCGTATTTGGTTCATCATCCAAATGCATCTAAATCCGACGCACGTGGTGTCACTTTGGAGATGTTGAAGAAGGTCGGAATTCCAAACCCAGAGAAGAGAATTGATGAGTACCCCCACCAATTCTCCGGTGGAATGAGGCAGAGAATCGTCATTGCGATCGCACTGATCAATAATCCCAAGGTCCTTATTGCTGATGAACCGACAACAGCGCTCGACGTCACTGTGCAGGCTCAAATTTTAGACCTTATGAAAGAGCTCCAAAAAGAGTTCAATATGGCGATCATTCTGATTACACACGACCTTGGTGTAATCGCAGAAGCGGCTCAAGAAGTACTAGTTATGTACGGTGGTCGCATCGTTGAACAATCAACAGTTGAAGCGCTGTTCTCTGAACCCACGCATCCGTACGCTTGGGGTCTGCTCGGAGCTGTGAATAGTTTGGAACTAAGTGGTCGTGGAGCTCTGGCCACAATTCCGGGGTCTCCACCTTCACTTATTTCTCTTCCTGCTGGCTGTTCGTTTAATCCTCGGTGTGCGCACTCTTCTGAAATTTGTATGACCGACGTGCCAGCTTTGCGTGTAGTTGGCTCTCAAGGATCTGTGACTGCATGTCATTTGCCTAATGATGAAATCATTTCGCTCGGTCGAAAGGCAGCTGCCCGATGAGCAGTGATATCGCCCTTCAAGCAATTGATTTAATCAAGTACTTTCCAACTGGTTCGTCGGGAATACTTGGCCGGCCGACAGATCTCGTGCAGGCTGTTGACGGGGTGTCGTTTACTTTGCCAGCTGGAAAGACCCTTGGAATTGTGGGCGAGTCTGGGTGCGGTAAATCCACTTTGGCTCGTTTGGTGACACGTTTAATTGATCCGTCTTCTGGATCTGTTGTTCTCGATGGGGTAGACATCACCACATTGTCAGGCAAGGCATTACGCGAAATGCGTCGTAAGTTGCAGATGATTTTTCAGGATCCGTATTCGTCGTTGAATCCACGCCACTCAATCGGCCAAATCATTGGTGACCCGATGCGTATCCAGGGAATTGTGACAAAGGGAAACGAGAAGGCTGAAGTTCAAGAATTGATGCAACGTGTGGGACTTAATCCGGAGCATTACAACAGGTATCCCCATGAGTTCTCGGGTGGTCAACGTCAAAGAATCGGTATTGCTCGTGCTTTGTCTTTGCGTCCATCGGTGATAGTCGCAGACGAACCTGTATCTGCTCTTGACGTTTCGATCCAGGCACAGATTTTGAATCTTCTTGAGAATCTTCAAAAGGATCTCGGTCTGTCTTTCGTGTTCATTGCGCACGACCTTTCCGTCGTTCGACATATTGCCGACCAAGTCGCTGTTATGTATTTGGGCAAAATTGTGGAAATAGGGGACTCGGCAACGGTGTACAGCAATCCGTCACATCCCTACACCAAAGCCTTGTTATCGGCCGTTCCCGTAGCCAATCCTGCGATGCGGCACTCGGACAAACGCATACGGTTGGTAGGCGATGTGCCGTCCCCGATTGACCCGCCTTCAGGTTGTCGATTCCGGACTCGTTGCTGGCTGGCTACTGACCTGTGTGCAGCCCAGGAACCCCCACTTGCTCTTGATGAGTCTGGGAGGGCGGTTGCGTGTCATTTCCCCCTTACGACTGCTGTCACCATAGGTAATGGCGCCGTTTGAGGCGATAGGGTCAATAACCGTGCGTTCCATAGTCATGTACATCACAGTCGTTATCAATGTCGTCTCGATGATTTCCCTCATCGTGGGCGTCCTGCTCCATTCTGGGCAGGGTGGAGGCCTCTCAGACATGTTTGGAGGCGCCAGTGGCGCTGCACTCGGGTCTGCAGCGGCTGAACGGAACCTCAATCGCATTACCACCGTCTTTGCCACTATTTGGCTCTTCACAGTGGTGGCACTCGCGTTTCTCTTGACATGACCTCTTGGTTCTCTTGAGAACCTCGGTAACATTTCTATTCCACGTCGAAGTGGCGAAATAGGCAGACGCACCAGTTTAAGGGACTGGCGCCTTCGGGCGTGGGGGTTCAAGTCCCCCCTTCGACACCAAAGAGCGGCGCTTCGGCGTCGCTCTTTTGTTATTTCACGTAGTCAGAGAGTCTGGCTGGTGTCAGCTTCAGTCGCTTCAGTTCTCGTTCTAATCGACGAAGACTTTGAGCGAGACTTCCTACGTAGTGAATGATGATGATGTCACCGGCCCGAATGTTGCCGCCCCACGTTGTGATGGTTCGTCCATTCAACGAAACTCGCCATAGGAATACATGAGAGATTCCACATGCAGCAGCTGCCTTGAGTGTGTTTTGATCCCATAGGCCAAAGGGTGGCCGGAAATATCCGACAGTCCTTCCAAACTTGCCGAGTAAACGGCCTTCGCCTCGACAAATCTCCTCCTTTTGTTTTTCGAATGACAAACCTTTGAGGGCTATGTGACGAACGGTGTGAGAGCCTATGTCGTTAACTCTTCCAAAGTTAGAGAACCATTGGGCGTGAGCGCCGACTAGTTTGGGCACAAGAAAACTTGTAATCGGCCAATTCAGTCTGTTCAGTACAGCCTCTGCATTGGCCGGTCGATCTTTGCCGTCATCGATAGTGATGAAAACGACTGGGTCCTTTGTCTCAATGCGGTAGAGCAGTGTCGCAGGGTCTTTGTATACCTCTGCACGTGTGCTTTCAACGACTGACAACTGTATGCACACCGTAAACGCTAAAAGTAACGCGATGCGTTTCATGTTTATGCCATTGGTCGCAGTCGTGGACGAAAGATGAGAAAGAAGAGAGTTGTGGCGAGCATGAGAAGACCGCAGACCGTGAAGGTCCACGGCGCTGTATCGGTACTCCGTGCAATAACACCGACTGCAAGTGCTCCAGCTGGCGCAAGTCCACTCATTAGCAACGAATGAATTGCCATAACGCGGCCCATTACTTGTGGTGGCGTGTTGTGTTGAATGAGGGTTTGGCTGAGATTCATATAGAACCCTCCGCCCATGCCCCATGCGAACAAGAAAAGGCCCATCATAAAGATTGATGAGGATTGGCCAAGCAACATTTGCACGGAGCTTCCCCAACAAAGCCCGCACATAAACCACAGTCCTTTTTTGACCATGAGATGGTTGTAACGCATGATCAACATGGAAGTGATGAACTGACCGACGCCCAACATGGCAAAGAGGAGAGTGGTTTGACTACCTGTGGCTCCAGCCTGCTCTTTTGCAATCTGCGGACCCAACACAATCCAGGGAGCCATCATGAAAAGAACTGAACCAGCGAGTAGTACAAAGAAGGAACGAACTGCGGCATTGTCTTGAATGAATCGAAGCCCTCCAAAAATCTCTTCACGAAGTCGGCGACGTGTGGTGTTGTGATTTGCTGGCAACTCAAGAGGAAGCAATACAAAGAATCCAATAAGGTACAACACTGCTTGCAGCCAGAAGGCTCCTTCGATTCCCCACAATGCGATTGCGGGTCCGGCTGTTGCTGGTCCGATGATGAGACCAATGTTGTTTCCAATTGTGCTTACAGCAATAGCTCCTACGAGCTTGTCGCTTGGCACCAGTGTTGGAATGATTGCAGACCGAACGGGTGATCCGAGTGCAATGAAAATCCCCGCAATGAAAGATCCAACGATTGCCCAAGTGATTGTCATGTGGCCAGTGGTCACGGTAATAGCAATGAGTGTCGTGATGACCAGAGCCCCGCCTTGACTAGTGAGCAATAGGGTCCGTCGATTCATGTGATCACTCATGACGCCAACTGGTAGTGAGATGAGGAGTGCTGGTACACCCATTACAAACAAAATGAAGCCACTAATGTTTGATTTCGCTCCAAGTTCAAGCGCAAGCCACACAAACGCAAAACGCTGAGTGCTCTGAACAAGGATGAATATGAAGCTATTAAGCCATAAAAGACTGAAGGCTCGTATTCGAAATAATTCCGTTGGACGGATGCCTTGCTCAGTATTCATGTTGGACAGTTACCGCCTCGGATGGCGACAAAAGGCACCAACTCAGGTTTTCTTAGAGTGCAGACTTCTCAAGAATGTGGATACCACATGCTGAACCGAGGCCGATGACGTGAGCCAAGCCAACCTTTGCGCCCTCAATCTGTCGTGGACCTGCTTCGCCACGAAGGTGATGACAGACTTCCCAGATGTTGGCAATGCCAGTTGCTGCGATTGGGTGACCCTTTGACTCGAGTCCACCAGAAACGTTTACCGGTGTGGAACCGTCACGCCAGGTAGCGCCTGAGTTGAAGAAATCGACTGCGCCGCCTTCTTCGCACAACATGAGGTTGTCGTAGTGAACTAATTCGGCGGTTGCAAAGCAGTCGTGCAATTCGACAAGGTCAAGGTCAGATGGTGAAACACCGGCCTGTTCATACGCCTGCTTAGCCGCAATGCGGGTAAGCGTGTTGACGTCTGGAAGAACTTGGCATGCCTCTTGGTAAGGGTCACTCGTGAGAATCGACGCAGACACCTTGATGGCACGGCGCTGTTGTTCTTTCGAAAGAGTGCGCAGTTTGGCACCACTCACTACAACTGCCGCGGCCGCGCCGTCACAGTTGGCTGAACACATTGGGCGAGTGTTGGGGTAGGAGATCATGATGTCATTCATAATCTCTTCCAACGACATGCGCTTTGTGTAAGCAGCTAGTGGGTTCAGTGTTGAGTGCGCATGGTTCTTTTCAGAAATCTTTGCGAACAACTCGAACGTAGCGCCACCGTATTTGTGACCGTATTCCATTCCGACTTGTGCAAAGGTGCCTGGCATAGTTGCTGTACCGATGAGGCCATCAGTATTGGTAACGGAACCGAATCGACCTGAGGGAGTCCATTCTTTTGACTTGCTCTTTGGAGAACCGCCGCCGCCAAGAAGGCCGACACCGGCTAACTTCTCAACGCCAACTGCGAGACCCATGTCGCATTCGCCAGCCTTGATGGCCATGATTGCTGTGCGCAACGCTGTGGCGCCAGTAGCGCATGCGTTAGAAACGTTGTACACGGGAATACCAGTTTGACCGACTTGCTTTTGAATCTGTTGGCCGATGCCGCCTTGGCCCATGAGACAACCAGCTGCGAGCACTCCCATGTCGCGCATGGTGACGCCACCGTCTGCGAGGGCGGCGATGACTGCTTCCGCCGCCAGGTCGACTGTGTCTTTGTCCGGATACTTACCGAACTTTGTCATGTTGATTCCGAGAATGTAGATGTCGTCGCTTGCCATGTTGTGCTCCTATTTATTTAGATGTTGTAGAAATTATGCGGGTTCGAATCCAAAGCCAATAGCTTCGGTTCCATTGTCGTCGGTTCCGAGGGAATACGTTGCGAGACGCACTTTCATTCCCAAGGTCACGGTTTCTGGAGTGGGATCGACGTTCACAAGGTTCGCGCGAACACTTGTGCCTCCGCAGTCAACGATGACTGCGGCGAAAGGTACAGGTACACCAGGCGCAGCGAATGTCACGATGGTGAATGAGCGGACAACGCCGTCGGTTGCGATTTTGACCTTCTTGAAGTCGGTTGCGAAGCACGAAGCGCAGGCATTGCGACGGTCAAAGAATCGCGCTCCACATGCCGTGCATTCATTTGCTGTGAGGTGAGGGGAATCACCTAGAACGAGATAGTCCACCAATGGAACCTGAGTAACTGTCATCTGATTCTCCTCTGAGATGCGATGTCCCACCTTATTCCCTTCAGACTGGTGCTTGAGAAGCGGAGCGGCGTCTGGAGACCCTGATGGGTAAGAATGGGGGCATGAGGAAGACTTGGTCGAATTGGGCGGGCAACCAGGTTGCGCACCCGGTGGCGATATCCCATCCCACTTCTGAAACAGAGGTCAGCGAGATAGTTCGATCTGCAGCAGAGGCTGGACACACGGTGAAGGTCGCCGCGTCTGGCCATAGTTTCACCAGTGCTGCGCTCACCTCGGGTCATCTAATGAGCATCGAAAAGATGTCGGGGATCTTGGCAATTGACCGCGAAAAGAATCAAGTTCGTGTCGCGGCTGGAACCAATCTGAATGACTTCAACCGTCTCCTAGATGCCGAGGGTCTAGCGATGGCCAACCTGGGTGACATTGCATATCAAACCGTTGCGGGAGCAATCTCAACCTCAACGCACGGCACAGGTACTCGTCTGACAGGGCTTGCAGCTCAAGTCGTCGGAATGAGAATTGTGAAAGGAGATGGCTCAATCGTTGAGTGCTCCACTGATGTTCATCCCGAGATTCTTGATATCGCGCGCGTGTCAGTCGGAGCGCTGGGGGCTATCACGGAGTGCACAATTCAGGTTGTGCCTGCTTTTGCGTTACGCGCACGAGAAGAGCCAATGAAGTTGGATTCTTTGTTGCCACAAATCCATGAACTCGCAGATGCGAATGACCATTTCGAATTCTTTTGGATACCTCATACAAAATGGGCTCTAACAAAGAGAAACAACAGAACCACTGACGCTCTTCAACCTTTGCCGAAAGTGAAAGGCTGGATAGAGAAAACCTTCATGGAGAATTATGCGTTTGGTGCGTTGTGTCGTGTTGGCAAGCTACGTCCTGCACTGATCCCTCGACTTGCGACCGCGCTGCCATCTTCTGGTTCCCGCGAATACGTAGACAAAAGCTTCAAAATCTTTTCCAGCCCTCGACTCGTGAAGTTTTACGAAATGGAACATGCCATTCCGGCAGAAGCAGTAGTTCCAGCTCTCACTGACATTCGCTCCATGATCGAACGTAAGGGTTATTTATTGAACTTCCCTGTAGAAGTTCGCTTTACAGATGCAGACGATGTTCCACTTTCAACCTCATATGGTCGCAAAAGTGCATACATCGCAGTTCACGTGTTTAAAGGCATGGAGCACGAGGCTTTCTTTCGAGATGTGGAAGACATCATGAGGTCGTATGACTCCCGTCCTCACTGGGGAAAGATTCACCATCGTGGGGCTGAAGAACTGTCGCGTCTGTATCCACGCTGGAACGATTTCTTGCAACTACGTGATGAGATGGACCCGAATCGGGTGTTCTCGAATGACTACACCAAAAAAGTCTTTGGTTCGTAAATTACAAACAGATGTCTTGTGGACGTACGGGACAACGATCTATCGATTTTCCAACAGCGTTACGAATCGCCGCCACGATTGCTGGTGTCACTGAAATACACGGCGGTTCGCCAACGCCTTTGGCGCCCATAGGAGCCTGTGGGTCTGGCTCTTCAATCATTGATGCAATCACTGCTGGTGCATCGAGTGCGGTGGGCAGCAAGTAGTCGGTAAAGCTTGGGTTTCTCACTTTGCCGTCTTGGACAATGATTTCTTCCATTACCGCGAGTCCGAGTCCCTGTGCGATGCCGCCTTCGATTTGACCGAGAACTGACAGCGGATTCAGGACGCGGCCAACATCTTGAGCCGTAGCGATTTGTACAACTTTTACTAGACCCAATTCAGGGTCAACATCAACAACGGCTCTGTGTGCAACAAATGCGAACGCTACGTGGCAGTTGCCTTGACCGTTTTCATCAAGGTCTTCTGTGGGGCGATGATGATATTCGAATGTCTCTTCGAAGCGAACGCCACTGGATGCTTCTGTCACAGGGATTCGCAGACTTCCACGCGTATCCACAACATCGGTGTTGTCGATCGCTAATTGCAGTGGGTCGAGCTTATGAATTGCTGCAACATGTTCGAATAACCGCTCACGTACCATTCTGCAGGCACCATCCATAGCGCCTCCGCTCATCCACGTCTGCCGTGATGCTGATGTCGAACCAGCTGATCCGATCTGCGTATCAATGGTCTCCGTGATCACTTCATCTACACCTAGTACCGAGCGTGCAATTTGTGGTGCAAGAGTCACGAAGCCTTGTCCCACTTCACTGGTTGCGAATTTGATAGTGGCAATGCCATCTTGGAGGATGCATCGAGCTGTGGAGTAGTCATCGAACCCTTCGCTGTACATGATGTTTTTGATGCTGACTCCATAGCCAACTCCGCGAACAATGTGTCGACGATCTGCTGTGAGACCTGATCCGCCTGGAAGCAAAAGTTCATGCGCGTCTACTGGCAATGCAGGCGGCAAGGGGAGTGCGTCAGTCTCTCGAATGCATCGCTCTACGGGTGCAACGCTCTCAAGGATTTGCCCAGTAATCAGGGTGTCACCGGTGCGAATTGCGTTCAGTAGTCGCACAGCAACTGGCGATATGCCAGCCGCCTCGGCAATTTTGTCCATCTGTCCTTCGTGGGCAAAGCAAGCTTGTACAACGCCGAAGCCACGCATGGCACCACAAGGAGGATTGTTTGTGCGCGACGCGAAACCCTCGACGATTGCATTGGGGCATCTGTACGGCCCTTGCGTGTGGGTAATGCCGTTCAGGAGTACCGCAGCAGAGGTAGAAGAGTAGGCGCCACCATCAAACAAGAAGCGCGCTTCAATCTTGACAATTTCACCCTCTGCTGTTGCGTGATGTTTCATCCACACCTTGGCTGGATGTCGATGTACATGGCCAAAGAAACTCTCTTCGCGGCCGTATTGCATCTTCACGGGGCGACCGGTTCGTAGTGCCAATAGTGATGTGTGCACTTGAAGACTGATGTCCTCGCGTGCACCAAACGCACCACCAACTCCTCCGAGCGTGAGGCGAACCTTTTCCTCTGGCATGTTGAGGCATTTTGCCATTTGTTTTCTGTCTTCATGAAGCCATTGCGTAGCAACGAAGACTTCAACGCCGCCACCGTCATGATCTGGTGTTGCTAGGGCTGATTCGGTGCCGAGGAATGCTTGGTCTTGCATACCAATGATGTATGTGCCCTCGACAACAATTGGTCCGGTGGCAGTGATGTCGCCCGAAACGATGCGTTGTTCGCGAATGAGATTTCCATCTGGGTGGATGGGAATATGTTGCTCGCCGATAGACATTTCCGGATCGGTAAGAGGCGGCAATATTTCATACGTGATCTCAATCGCAGCGAGTGCTCGTCGACACGTTTCAGGATGGTCTGCTGCAACAGCCGCAATCGGCTCGCCCATGTAACGAACAACATCGAAAGCGAATACTGGCTGGTCTTCACTAATGAGTCCATACGTCAATTGTCCGGGTACATCAGAGGCAGTGATGATGGCTTCTACGCCAGTCACTTTCCAAGCTTTTGACA
>DAISXE010000045.1:0-10380 GCA_036826015.1 Ilumatobacteraceae bacterium | reverse complement strand
ACGCCGTCAATATCGCGACGTTCGAAATCACCGAGAAGTCGCAGATGCTCTAAGTGGGCGTACGCCTCACTGTCTGCCATTGCACCTTGTGCACGTGGTGAAAAGAGGTGAGTAGAAAACTCCATCACACTTGCAGGCCTGCTGAGACTATTGCTGGTGTCACGCAGTTTTTGTAAGCGTTCGGCGTGGTGGTCCTTGATCTGTTGCACGCGTTCACCAACATTGGTAAATGGAGTTCCATGCGCTGGCAATGCAATTGAAATCTGATTCGAAAAATTACCAATCTTGTCAAGCGAGTCGAAAAACAAAGTGAGTGGGTCACCGTGTGCAGTGAGGCCGCTGATGTGCGGAGTGATAGACGGCAATACATGGTCACCACTCAATAAAGTGCCTGTTTCTGGGTCAAATAGGCACAAATGGTCGTGTGTGTGTCCGGGCGTATGCACTGCCACCCAATCGCGTTTTGCAAACTTCATGCGGTCGGTTTCACGAAGACGAACAGATGGAGTTGGCACTTTCATTAGTCGTGGAAAAGTTCGTGCTGCGCGCATACGCATCTTTCGTTTCCAGGGAACATCCATTGCAGGCCCACCCCAAGGAGGTGCTTCAAAAGGTGATCGCATCATGAGTGCAAGTTCTTCTGCATCTACATCGGGTGGTTCAGCGGGGTCATAGAACGTGCGGAACAGTCGGTGAGTGATGATGTCTGCACCAGACTCTGCGCGCAACTGCGCCGCGCCGCCGTAATGGTCTGGATGACTATGAGTAACAATCACAGAGTGCACGCGCTTAAGCGGCACACCAATTTGAGCAAGTCTGTTGGTGAGAGCCTTCCATGAATCTTTGCCAGGAAGACCAGGGTCTACAACTGCAACACCGCGTTCGTCTTCCAACACATACATGTTCACGTGACCAAGGCCTGTGATGTTGGCAGGCAATTGAGTGCGTAGAACTCCGGGCGCTACTTCAACGATTTCATCTGTGGCTTGTAGTTGCTCAGACTTCAACGGCCGAGGTGTATCGGTGCTCACGTAGCGGGCTTCTTTAATTCATCTGGCGTGCGAAACACACGATCGCGGTAGTAAGCCATTTCCGCAACGGAATCGCGAATGTCGTCCATCGCGCGATGTGACTGACCAGCACTTGTGGGGCGACCATGTTCCACACCGGGGTACCAGCGACGCACGAGCTCTTTCACTGTTGATACGTCGACGCATCGGTAGTGCAACCAGTTCTCAATATCTGGCATGTGCTTTGCAAGGAAGCTGCGGTCGGTGCGAATGCTGTTGCCACACAGTGGGATCTTTCCCGACTCTGGACTATGAATCTTGATGAAGTCGAGTGTCTGCTGCATGGCTTCGGCTTCACTCACAGTGGACACCTTGATGAGTTCCAGGAGACCCGAGGTGGTGTGCATTTTCGTCACGAAATCATTCATGCGTGCGAGCACATCATCAGGCTGGAAAATAACGAGGTCGGGGCCTTCGGCCACAATGTTCAATTCGTCATCGGTAACAAGGGTGGCTATCTCGACAATGACGTCAGTCTCGGGATCTAGCCCTGTCATCTCGAGGTCCATCCAAATCAGCACTTCACCAATCTATTGCCTGTTGTGATTGCAGAGGTATGTGGAGAGGTCATAGCGTGGAGAGATGCCAGAGATTCAAGTCATGCGCCTAGACGAGGGGCTTCCACTCCCGAAGCAAGCGCACGAGGGTGATGCTGGTGTTGATTTGTATGCCGCTCACGACGCAGTTCTTGCACCCAATGGTGGACGTGTATTGGTAGCAACGGGAATTGCAATCGCAATACCTCTTGGTTATGCGGGGTTTGTATTGCCACGAAGTGGCCTCGCACTGAATCACGGCATCAGTGTGGTCAACGCACCTGGCTTGATCGATTCTCATTATCGAGGCGAGCTAAAAGTAGTGCTTTTAAATACCGATCAGGTTCGTCCGTATCACGTGTATCGCGGTGACCGCATTGCACAACTTGTGATTCAGCGTGTTGAAGAAGTGACGTGGACTGAAGTATCAAGTCTCGATGAAAACAATCGCGGTGGTGGTTTTGGCCACTCCGGTCGTTAACTCGTTTTCGGCAACCGAATAGAAAGAACGCCGGCCTGAGTAAGGCGCTCTACTTCTTCTGGTGAAATCCCTAACAAACTGGTGAACACTTCGGCGTTGTCTTCGCCACGAAATTTCGGAACTCCACGCGTCGATGTATCGGAACCTGAGAACATCCATGGTGAGTTCGGAACACGAATGGTGGAGCCTGAACGATCGTCGGCGTCAATAATCACGTTTCGTTCTGCAGCCCAGTCGGTATGAGACAGTTCGTCCATAGTGCGCAGTGTTCCCATTGCTAAACCAGCAACTTCCATGATGCTTTCAAGTGCATCGGGGTTTGGAACTGTTGCTGCCCATTCCCGAATGATGGTGCTGAACTCTTCAAAGTTTTTCAAACGAGTTTCGACATCAGTAAATCGTGGATCAGTCAATAGTTCTGGTCGGTTCATTGCCGTTACAAAAAGGTCAAATGTTCCGCGTTCGGCGGGGTGACCACTCACAACAACATTTCGTCCGTCGGCTGTTTGTAGCACTGGGTAATCACCAGGTTGAAACGAGCGAATTTGTCCAGCAGGTACAGGGCGATCGAACAGTTCATTTTGTACGTGTTCGTTCACATACATCATGGTTTGCGCCATTGACACATCAATGTATTGACCGGCATTTGTATTTGTGCGTTGATACAACGCAGCGAGAATTGCAGATGCCATCTCCATGCCCGTGTACACATCTGCATGGCTGTGCGGATCATTGGCGAGATCGCCACCACGCGCATTTGCTTGTAATCCAGTCAGACCCGTTTCAGCATTCACAACAGATGCATATGCACGGCGATGCATCCATGGACCAGAGTTTCCGTACCCACTGATTGCTGCATAGATAATGCGAGGGTTGATTGCCGACAAAACTTCGTAACCGATGCCAAGTTTGTCCATGACGCCGGCTCGGAAGTTTTCAACAACTATGTCGCAATGCTCGACTAGTTGTTTGATTAGTGCAATGGCCTCTGGCTGTTTGAGGTCCATGGAGATGTTCTTCTTGCCAATGTTCTGCTGGGCAAAATAAGTAGACATTGAACCAACGCGGGGAAATGCAAAACGCGTGAGGTCGCCTTCGGGCGGTTCAAGCTTGATGACATCGGCACCAAGGTCTGAAAGCATGCGGGTGCAATGCGGCCCCGATAGGACACGTGTGAAATCCAGAACACGGATACCTTCGAGTGGTCGTTGACCATTGGGTTGGGGCGAATGATGCGCGCTCATGCACCTATGACCGTATCTAACGAATAGTGTCAATGACATGGTCGACGACTTCGAGAAGCAGGCAGAGGCTTTCTTCACTACGTTGCCAGCGCTGATGAAAGACGCTGGCCGAGGTGCAGAACAGCGAGTTCGTGTATTGCGGGCTGCAATGGCAGACGCAGGACTTGTAGGTTTTGGAATTCCCGAGGCCTACGGCGGTCGAACCGATGTTGTTGATGGCCCTCGTCGTTTTCAGATTGCCGCGCAAGGGCGATTGCCAACAGAAGATGGAATGTTGGGTATTGGCCTCAACATGGCTGTTCCCATCATCATGCAATACGGGACAGAAGAGCTGAAGCAGTACTTCATTCGGCGTGCTCTACGAGCTGAAGATATTTGGTGTCAGTTGTATTCAGAGCCTGAGGCAGGCAGTGATCTTGCGAGTCTGCGCACCACAGCCGTTCTTGATGGTGATGAGTGGATAGTAAATGGTCAGAAGGTGTGGACATCTGGTGCACAGCATTCAGACATGGGTGTTTTGCTTGCACGCACGGGTGACGAACCTCGCAACAAAGGTATTTCTATGTTGCTAATTCCTATGAGGCAACCGGGTGTTGAAGTGCGTCCACTGCGTCAGATGACTGGTGAAGCAGAGTTCAACGAAGTGTTCTTTACAGACGCAAGAGTTCCTCGTGCATGGGTTGTGGGTGAAGTGAATGATGGTTGGCGTGCAGCTACCGGACTACTGGCTCATGAAAGAAGTTCGCTTGGCAAAGTAGGTGCAGATGAGAAGCGAGAAGCAAATGTTTCTGCTGCAGTTCCCGTGCATTATCTGTTAGACATCGCTGCAAAGGTGGGGAAGAACAGTGACGAATCAATCCGGCAAGATCTTGCTCGCGCATATACAGGCGAAAAGATCATGGGTTGGGTTGGACAACGTAAAGCGCATCCAAGCATTGGAAAGTTGTGGAGAACAAAGCAAGCACGATTTGTTGCTTCGGTTGCTGCACAGTTAGCACTCAGTGGAGCAGCGGCACATGAAGTGGGCGATAAAGATGGTGAATTCTGGATGTATCACATCTTGAATGCGCCTCGAATGTCACTCGGTGGTGGCACCGATGAAATTCAGAAGAACACGATTGGCGAAAGGGCTCTAGGCCTTCCACGCGAACCTAACTAGTTATTGGCCAGTGAATTTTGGTTGGCGCTTTTCAACAAAAGCCGCAGCAGCTTCACGGTGATCTGCAGTTGACATTGTGCGAGGCATTGCAACACCTTCAGCATCGAGTGCAACTTCAAGAGTGACAGATAACGAACGGTTGATGTTTTCCTTGATGTATCGCAATGCGATAGGAGCGCGCTCAGCCATTTCTTGGCAATAGTTCATTGCGTGTTCTGCAAACTTTTCCTGCGGGAAGACTTTGTTCACCATTCCAAGGTCGAGTGCTTCGGCAGCGCTGAGGCGAGGTGACGTGAACATCAATTCTTTTGCGCGTGCTTCGCCAACGATGCGAGGCAAGAACCACGACATTCCAAAGTCACCACTTGCACCAACATTGGCAAAAGCTGTGACGAGCAGTGCATTTTCAGAAGCGATTCGCAAGTCGGCAGAAAGTGCAATTGAAAGTCCGGCACCTGCAGCAGCACCTGGGATAGCAGCGATGACTGGTTGTGGCAATCTGCGCATGGAACCACTGACGAGATTTTGAATATGACGCAGTCGTGCAATGGCGTCTTCAACTGAGCCGCGGCCACTGGCCTTGCCTGAGTTGCGTGCGTGCATTCCCTTCACGTCGCCACCAGCACAAAACGCATCATTTTCTCCGGTGAGCATGAGTACTCGAATGTTTGAGTCAGCAGCAATCGCGGGAAGAGCTTTAGCGAATCCGTCGTAGATCTCATCTGAAAGGGCATTGCGTGCCTCGGGACGATTGAAAGAGAGCACAGCAACGTGGCCCTCTACGCGTCCAAGGAGATGATCTGTTCCTGTTTCTATTGCGCTCACTGCGGCCCCCAATCGATTGGTGTTTTACACACGTACGGTTCATAGCCTGCCACGACCCACCCCTTCCAACGGCATTGAAAAAGGGATTATCATCACCGTATGACAGCTCTAGAAAACGAACGCCGTAACCCCTTCCTAGAGGGCAACTTGGCCCCCGTGACTGAAGAAGTGACAGCCTTTGATTTGGAAGTAACTGGCACGTTGCCCGCAGACCTAGATGGTCGGTACTTGCGTAATGGGCCAAACCCACTTGGTTATGTAAACCCGGCGAAGTATCACTGGTTCACAGGGCACGGAATGGTGCACGGTCTGCGCTTACGCGACGGGAAAGCAGAGTGGTATCGCAACCGTTGGGTGCGCAACAACGATGTTGCAGATTTATTGAACGAGCCACGACCAGCATCTGATTGGCCAGCAGACCATGGACAGTTTGCTGCAAACACCAATGTGGTTGGTCATAACGGAAAGACGTTTGCAATTGTTGAAGCTGGTTCTCCACCAATTGAGTTGTCATATGACCTCGACACTGTTCGTGTTTCGAATCTTGATGGCACATTGCCACATGCATTTTCGGCGCACCCAAAGAAAGACCCCGTCACTGGTGAATTACATGTGATGACATATTTCTGGGGTTGGGGCAATCAAGTGCAGTACCTCGTAGTTGGTACCGATGGTCGCGTACGTCGTCACGTTGACATTCCAACTACTGGTGGCCCAATGATTCATGACATTGCGTTTACTCAGAAATACATTTTGGTGTTTGACTTGCCAACAGTTTTCAACTTGGAAGCAGCAATGTCCGGCCAAGGGCTTCCGTACTTCTGGGATCACGATTACCCAGCACGTATTGGTTTGCTTCCGCGTGAAGGCGATGGCGACGATGTGAAGTGGATTGATGTTGATCCGTGCTATTTGTTCCACCCCATGAATGCATATGACGATGGTGATGAAGTGGTACTCGACGCAGCACGTCACAGCAAGATGTTCGACAAAGAACGACGTGGACCAAGCGAAGGCCCGCCAACGCTCGACCGTTGGAGATTGAATGCAGTCACTGGCACGCATACTCATGAACGTATTGATGACCGGCCACAAGAGTTCCCGCGCATTAATGAGTCGTTAGTTGGTCTTCGTAATCAGTTCGGCTACACCGCCGGCATTGGCGCAGGCTTTAAGCAAGACACGTTGATCAAGGTAAATCTCGACAGTCGAAAAGTGGAAGCACGCAATGACACTGCTCGCTACGGCTATGGCGAACCAGTGTTTATTCCGCGTGAAGGCGCTACAGCTGAAGACGATGGATACGTAATGGCACTGCGTTTAGATACTGAAACTCAGACATCTGATCTAGCGATATTCAATGCGCAAGCAATTACGGAAGATCCCATTGCCGTGGTGCACGTGCCTGCGCGAATCCCCAATGGTTTCCACGGAAACTGGATTCCCGACGGCCAATAAACCGCACTATTTCAAATCTTGAGGCCAGTTACTTTCAATGTCGAAATCGGACTCCTGCGCCGAGGAGAATCGACCCCTTCGAGCGGCGTAGGGCAATTCAACCTTATGCTTGCACTCTCGACATTGTTTATTGCGTTTATTTCCACGCAATGTATTTATGCCGTTACATTGCGGGCATTGCCTACCAGCAATTTCAAGGTCTTTCCCACTGGCACAGCTAATGCAAACATAATAATTATCTTTGTCTTGAAATCTGCTGTCGCGACTATCGATAATGTTTCCACACCCACTGCAATGACTGAGATACACAGAGGGGCCACCGCATTCTGGAGTACTGCACTCTTTAGTTGTAGTCGCTCGATAGACAGCGTCTTTAATTGAATATTTCTTGTTGAATTCCAATCGGTTGCTGCATTCGCGACACTTACAGCGTTCTCGAATTTCGTTCAGTCTGTTTATTTCACCCCCGATCGCGTTCACTAAGCCATCGCCATCACCGTTGCGTAATTGAAAAGATTGAACTAATGATCCATAATCAAGCTTTGCATGAGCAATCAATTCATGTAACGTCCATTTCCACCATGGCAGATTCATGATTGGCCAAAGGTGTGAGTGGCCATGGCCATATCCCGTAGTGATGTGAGGACAATGTGCAACACCGCGAGGACATTGGGGAGTGCGAGGAACTCTACGTTTCACGGGAGCATTAGTTTTAGGATCTCGCAGGACAGCAAATTTTGCTTCGCATTGATAAAGGTGCTTTACGTGGTCATTCCGATTAGTACAAGAAGGAATGAGGGGAAACATAACAATTGGTGCAGTCAACTCAATGTTGAAGAACTGTTCAGATAACCAATCATTTATGTCCTTTGCGAGACCTCCGCAATAGTGATTCTTTTGTTGGGAACTCATGGTCGGAACTTCCACGCACAACTCGTAGACGATACGAGGGAGAATTTTCATCTCTGGATGTTTTGTCAGTTTCCCAGTCTCACGAAACTCCCTCAACAAACTTAGACATTGTGCCTGTTCTTCTAAGTCCGTCCAAGAATTCGCCGAGGCCAACACCTCTGATATCCACGTATCTTCAAGTTCAAGACGAGACAGACGGGTGGTCTTGTCCTGTCGAATTTCGCCCTCAGCCATCGGGAAAACTAACTAAGCGGAACGCCCAAGTGGCGTAGGGCGACAGATGAATACACCGCAATACCGCGGGCCATGTGTGTCTCTTCGTAGATGGCACGATTGCTGTGGTTTGGTGCAGCTTTCATGATGTCCATACCTTCTGGCATAAGACCAAGGAACATCATGGCGCCAGGTACGCGATTCAGAACGTAACTGAAATCTTCTGCACCCATGACTGGGTGGTCCATCATTCGCACGTTGCGTTCACCTGAGACTGCCGTAGCAACATCTGCAGCAAAGTTTGCCTTTTCGTCATTGTTAATGGTGACGTCGTATCCGTAGTTCAATTCAACTTCGGCTTCCATACCGTGAGCAGCAGCAATGCCTTCTGCAACGCGGCGAATGCCATCGTGAATTAGTGAGCGTGTGCGTTCGCTCACTGCGCGCATTGTGCCGTTGATCATTGCAGTTTCAGGAATGACGTTACTTGTGGTTCCCGTGTGGATTTGAGTAACAGTGATAACACCTGGGTCAAACACATCAATACGGCGAGTAACGAGTGTTTGCAGTGCTTGAACAATTTCGCATGCAACAGGAACAGGGTCGAGTGTGAAGTGTGGTGCGCTTCCGTGGCCACCGCGGCCGCGAACAGTAATAGTCATGGTGTCGCTTGACGCCATGATGGTGCCGCCCTTCAAACCAATGAAGCCACCCGGAATGTTTGAAGCTGCGTGAATTGCAAATGCGCCCGTGATGGGAGATTCAGTTCCCACATCGAGCAAACCTTCGTTCAACATTTCGCTTGCGCCGTTGTAACCCTCTTCACCAGGCTGAAACATAAACAAGACGCGACCTTTTATGTCTGCCTTGCGAGCCGACAATAATTTTGCTGCACCAACAAGCATTGAAGTGTGTGTGTCGTGTCCGCATGCATGCATTGCATTTTCAACGTGTGATTTGAATTCAACGTTGGTGTCTTCGGGCATGGGTAGTGCGTCCATGTCGCCACGAATAAGAACTGTGTCGCCTGGCTGATCACCAGTGAGCATTGCGGCGATACCACTTGTTGTTTCGTGCAATGTGATGTCGAGTGGCAAACCTTCTAATGCTGCGAGTACTGCTTCGCGTGTTTTGGGAAGGTGGTTACCAATCTCTGGCCAACGGTGCAGTTCGCGTCGTAGTTCAACAACTTCACCCATGAGGTCTTGTGCTTGTTCCAAGATGCCGGCAGGGTTTCCGTGCTGATCGCGCGCGTCGTCTGCTGTCAGTGTGTTTTTGGCCATGACACATGGTAGGCACATTGCGATGGAGAACAGAATGGCCGCACGCCCAGAAAACTCTCCGCCAGAGATGGTGGAAGAAGTAGATGCTGCAGGCAATGTTCTTCGCCTTGTTTCTCGGCGTGAGATGCGTGCAGAAGGCCTTCGACATCGGTCGGTGTTTATAGCGGTGATGTCCGAGGCCGGCCAGATACTGGTGCATCGACGAGCAGAGACAAAAGATGTGTGGCCTGGCTGGTGGGATCTTGCCGTGGGTGGGGTGTTGTCGCCGGGAGAATCTTTTGAAGATGGCGCGCGCCGCGAGGTGGCTGAAGAGTTGGGACTTGCGGGGGCTTCGTTAGAACCTTTGGGCACGGGGGCATATTCAGACGCCACGGTCAGCCTGCTGGCGGGCTGCTTTGTGTGCCGCACCGAGGGCCCGTTCACCTTTGCCGACGGGGAAATTACCGAGGCCCATTGGGTGAGCCAAGAGGAATTGCCCGTGTGGCTTGGGGCAAAACCCTTCCTGCCAGACAGCGTGGCACTGGTACTTCCTCGGCTATGGCGAGAGTGACCCTCGGCTTACGGTCTTAGGCTGTTTCCACCTTGTAGACGAAAGGAGCCTCCGATGGCTGACATCACTATTGAATTCACCATTGAGCCGTTTACCGATGGCGCTCCTGGCGCTCATGTCACGCGTGCAATTGAGGCAGTTGAAGCTCTTGGCATCTCCGTAGAGATTGGGCCGTTCGGTTCAACTGTTCGCGTCGATGAGACTCGCGCCGGGGAAGTGTTGTCTGCGCTCACTACTGCTGCATATGCACATGGCGCTACTCACGTCACCATCGATACTGAAAAATCGGCTTCTGCGTAATGGGTTTTGTTCAGCATCCACTTCTTGCAGCCGTCAAGCCAATTCTTGATGCTGTTGGCGCACACCTTGTTTCGGTAGAGGACGCTCGCATTTCAGATGTTGCGTTGGAGTGGGAAGGCGAGATCATCGCTGCAGTGCGTTTGCCGCTATTGCAGGGTGCACTTGATCGTTTGATTGCTCAAGTGGAGCGTGAATTGGGTGCACCGCTTACCAGTTTGTCGCGCAGCGATAAGCAAGTCGCCGTGCGCATGCTGGATCAGCGTGGTGCATTTACGTTGCGTCGTGCTGTGGAGGACGTGGCCGATGCAATGGGTGTCTCTCGCATCACGGTGTACAACTACCTAAACGC
>DAISXE010000044.1:0-10593 GCA_036826015.1 Ilumatobacteraceae bacterium | reverse complement strand
AATGCAAGATTGCGACCACCCACGCTGCAAAACGTTGGAACTTCGTAATAGTAAATAGTGCAGCCCGCATCATCGGAGTTTTCGCATCCGATGTACACATCTGCTTGATATGCGTTTGCTGCTTTTGCTTGTTCAGATGCAGTGAAGTCAACTGTGCTGGTAAGTGGGTGAGATTCTTTTGCACGTCGAACAATTGCAGAAGCAAGCGGCGCACCACCAGTGAAATAACCAACGACTAGTCGAAGTGAATCACTAACAACATCGTCTGATAACGCAAGACCTTCACGCACAACCGCAACACCTGGACCATCGCCCGTTTGTGAACCCATACGCTTCAAAACATCAATGAATTCAGGCGTACTAATGCCATTACGTGGCAGTCCAATATTTTCTTGAAACTCTGCAACTGCTTCGGAAGTTCGCGGGCCATAGATGCCATCAACACGTCCGCAGTCAAAACCAAGACGATTGAGAAGTGATTGCAGACTCGCTACGTCGTCACCACGAATGTTGGGAGAACGAAGAAACAACAAACGCTCACCAAGAGTCCAGCTCGCTTCAATAAGTGATGACCACACTTGTTCATCGCATTCACCAGTGGTAGCTAGACCATATGAATCTTGAAATGCCAATAATGCGGCGTGTGTACGCGCGCAGAACGTGGAGTCTTCGGCAGAACCTGGCGCAAGAAAACCTGCTGCAGATAAACGACGCTGCAGATCATGCACCGCTGGTCCGCGGTGGCCTGGCTTTATCGGGAAGCCGGAAGAAATGGGTTGAGCTCCTCGAGCATGCGACCCTTTGGCATCGCACCAACGATTTTTGTCTTGATCTCACCCTCGGAGAACAAAAGCATGGTGGGAATACTCATGACATTGAAACGACCAGCGATGTCACCATGATCGTCAACATTGAGTTTCGCGATAACGATTTGGCCAGCCTTCTCTGCAGCAATCTGTTCAAGGATTGGTGCAATTTGCTTGCACGGTCCACACCATTCGGCCCAGAAGTCCACCAAAATGGGAGTGTCTGAACTATTAACAATTTCGTCGAATGTTGCACTTGTGAGTGTGATGATTCCGTCAGCCATAGCAATACCTTTCGTTGATTTCAGTGTAGTCCTGCGAGGTTCAAGAACTGTGAGGTAGGTATGTGCCGAACGTGTCGTTCAGTGTGATGGCAGAACCACCAATGACACTGATGCAGTCGGGCACTGCAGGCATGACTGCAATAAGGCATTCGGCAATGGCCGAAGGCTTGCCAGGCAAGTTAATGATGAGGCTCGTTCCACGAATTCCTGCAGATTGACGCGACAAGATGGCGGTGGGCACGATTTGCAGCGACACCTGACGCATCAGTTCGCCAAAGCCGGGCAACATTTTCTGGCAGATTGCTTCGGTGGCTTCGGGAGTCACATCGCGCAGAGCAGGACCAGTACCACCGGTGGTCACAATAAGACTGCAGTGTTCAACATCTGTCAACTCAACCAACGTGGCTGAGATGGTGTCCTGTTCGTCGGGAATCAATCGAGCCACGTACTCGTATTCGCTGGTGATACAGGAATCAAGAAAAGCACAGATGGCGGGGATGCCTTTGTCTTCGTAGACGCCCGTTGAGGCCCTGTCGGAGACAGCAACTACACCAATACGCGTCTTCATGATTGATTAGTGCTGGTGCTCCAACCAACGCTCGCAATCGAGAGCAGCCATACAACCTGAACCAGCAGCAGTGATCGCTTGGCGATAGGTGTGGTCTTGCACATCGCCACACGCAAAGATGCCTTCGATGTCGGTGTATGTGGAGCCGTCACGAGTGAGCAAGTAACCAGTGTCTTCCATGTTGAGAACATTCTGGAAAATTGCCGTGTTTGGTTTGTGGCCAATAGCAATGAAAAGACCAGTAACTGCCAGCGGGCGAGTGGAGTTGTCATTGGTGTCGGTCAGTGTGACGCCGGAGAGTGATTGTTCACCTTGCAATTCGGAAACGCGTGAGTTCCAATGGATTTCAATCTTCTCGTTTGTGAGTGCGCGGTCTTGCATGATGCGAGATGCACGCAATGTGTCACGTCGAACAATGAGGTGCACTTTGCTTGCAAACTTTGTGAGGAACATTGCTTCTTCAACAGCGGAGTCTCCACCACCAACAACTGCAATTTCGTGACCACGGAAAAAGAAACCGTCACATGTTGCACAGGTGGAAACACCATGGCCAATTAGCTCGGTTTCACGGGGCAAATCGAGCATGAGCGACTGTGCGCCGGTAGCAACAATGATGGAATTTGCACTGTATTCGGTGTCACGAATCCACACCTTGAACGGGCGTGATGAGAAGTCGACCTTGGTTACTTTTTCAGTAATGAATTCAGCACCAAATCGCTCTGCCTGTGAACGAAAGTTCATCATGAGTTCTGGTCCCATGATGCCTTCAGGGAAACCAGGGAAGTTTTCAATCTCTGTCGTGAGCATAAGTTGACCACCTGGCTGATCACTGGTGGAGCTTGGTTCACCTTCGATGACAAGTGGTGCAAGCGATGCGCGAGCGGTGTAGATGGCAGCGGTGAGACCGGCTGGGCCTGAACCGATGATGATGGTGTTACGAACTGTGCTCATTTTTCTTCTTCTGTGTATCGGCGGCGCATCAGAATGAATCCGATGACTGCAAAGACCGCGCTAAGGATGAAATACGAAATCCACACGGATGCATCGTGGTTGACAATGGAATCGAGTGCTGCCTGGAGACCACGGGTGAGTCCCACAATCAACAAGACCAGAATTCCAACAATCCCGAATGATCCGAGCAATCCAAAGACCAAACCACGTGCGGTGGTGACCAATGGCTGAGTGGTGTATCGACGAACGGTGCTCACAACCCTGTCGATGAAATCGACGGTTCTATCGGCCCATTCTGGGTCGGTGAGGGGGTTGGACACCATGCAATCAGCCTAACGGTGACACTGAGAGGCGCAGAGCGAATCTGTGGCTACGGCTGCGGATATTTAGTCAATTGTGAACAACTGTCGCCACTGAATTCGAGAATATCTGTGGGGGTATTGACAAGAACTCGGTACGCATCACCCATGGTGTAGCCACCAATGATGGAGTCGGTTGCGTTTGCAATTGATGGGAGGCAGACAAGCTCACTAGCCGGTGCATCTGCAATCGTGAAAGTTGCCATTTTTTTGCAGGTGCTGGACACGTACACAAAGAGATCTCCGTTACTGGCCCATACTTCACGCTGTTCATTGCCCAAAAAGTATTGACCCACCTTCACCGAATCTGTACTGGTGGGACACGCTGCATCGGGGGAGACATTTTTGATGGGGTTTGAGCTACCCGGTGACGCAGCTATTTCAGTGCCAGAGGTTTTGGTACCGCGACCTATTGCTGCTCCACCTGCAAATACGGCCAATGCAGCTGCAACTGCGAGCCAACGCCGAGGGGAACGACGAGCAACAGAAGGCGACACATAGGCAAGTGCCTCGGCGATGTGGGCGTCGCGTACTGCGTTCGACGCTGCAGGAAGATCGCGCAGCGCCGCAACTATGCGGGGGTCAAGTTGTTGGTCGTCGCTCACATGTTCCTTTCGTCAGGGTTATGACGCCCCGAAGAGGTGTCTTGGTTCCCAAGAATGTTGGCCAATTGGGTTCTGCCGCGAGCCAGGCGAGAACGCACTGTGCCCACGGGAACCCCTTGTATTTCAGCGATTTCCTCATAATCAAGGTCTGCAACGTGGCGCAACACAAGGGTGGTGCGGTATTCCTCTGGCAGCAGAGCCAATGCTTGCGCCACGTCCATTTGTGCTTCGACTGCTCCTGTGGCATCGCCTACTGGCAGGACAAAAGTTGCATCAATATCGGTGGGGGTAGGTCGGCGACGAATGCGACGAACCTCATCGAGAGCAGCATTCGTCGCAATGCGATAGACCCACGTAGAAAACTTTGAACGGCCATCAAATCCGGGCAGTGCTCGCACTATTGAAATGAGCGCATGTTGAGTTGCGTCCTCGGCGTCGGCTTTATTCACCACAATGCGGTGACAGACAGCGCGCACAGAGTCATAGTGCATACGCAACAAGGCGTCAGTTGCAACAGAGTCTCCACGTTTGGCACGTTGAATCAAAAGATCGTCGGGCGAGGAAGTAATGCTCACAGGTTAGTCACCTGCCGAAGTGGCACTATTTGGCCGAAGTGAAGCTGAGGCTGGAAAGTGCACCCTTAAATGGGTTGCTGTTACTGCAAGAGGTGCTGCGACCCGCTTCGCGAAGGTACAAGAGCACATTTTGAGCTGGGCTCTTCACTTCAAAGTTGCCAATACCTGTTTGTTGTGACGCCGATTGAGTGACGGGAAGGCCCCAACCGTCTATCGAAGTGGGGAGGGTGTCCCCTGTGGAGACGTACACCTCTGCATTCCATGGCGCAGTTGCAAAATTGGCAGCCAAAGTTCCGAGACCGACGCCAGACAGTTGAACGACGATTCCCACACCACCTTTCGAACCGAAATACTGATTCCCGTAACACACGGTGGTCCATGTGGTCGCCGGATTGTTGTCGGTAAGAAACGGAATCATTGTTTCGTTTTCTTGTCCGTCATCGCCGTTCGGATCATAACTACGCATGCCCACAACACTCACGGGACCAACTGCAACTTCGTTAATGACAGGTGCACCAATTTGTGAATTCGTATCTTGAAGTCCGCGCCACAACATCACAGTCATTGTGAGTGCCGCAATCAACAGAAGCGCAATCGGAACATAGTTGCGCTTTGTGGAGGTTCGTTGTGAACGTGGCAATGCTGTGTCCGTGTGTGCGATACCACGCGGCGTGTTGTCTTTTGCTTTAGTTGCACGAACTGGTGTGTTGTCTTCTTGAACAAGTTCAAGAGGTCGGCGCGTCCTCTGGGGCATAAGAGGATCATTCAACGAAGGACGTGCGCGCGTTGTTGCAGGTGTCATGGATGGATTGAGTCCATCAACAGGTGTGAGTGCATCATGATTTTGTTGTGACACTTCGTCGAGTGCACGAACGACTTCATGACATGTGGTGTAGCGATGTTCTGGTTTTCTCATCAACATTTTGTGAATGACTGAAATGAGATTGCTAGGAATATCAGAGCGAATTCCACCGAGTGGTGTTGGGTCACGTTGCAAACGCTGAATAGCAGTTTGCTGTTCGTTTTCCCCTTTAAATGGGGCTTTTCCGGCCAAACATTCGTAGAGAACGAGACCTAAGGAATAGATGTCAGCGCGACCATCAAGCAAACGACCTTGTACTTGTTCGGGAGACAAATACTTTGCAGTTCCCATCATGATGTCTGGTTTTGTGAGATCTGTGTGGTCGTCAGCGCTTGCCACTAATGGTTTGGCAATGCCAAAGTCCGTGAGTAAAACTTCGCCCTCTTTCATTATCAAAATGTTCGCGGGCTTGATGTCTCTGTGAAGAATGTTTTCATCGTGAGCTTTTGCTAAAGCCGATGCAATCGCGCGTCCGATATGCAATGTGAGATGAGCACTGAGTTGTCCTGGTTGACGAGATGTTCCGTTTTCGTCTAACAAACCACGAAGAGATTTTCCTTCGATGAGACGCATAACAAGCGCAACTTGGTCATGTTCGTCGATGCAGTCATACACAGGAACAATGTGTGGGTGAGTAAGTCGTGCAAGTGCTTGTGCTTCACGGCGAAAGCGTTCTGTAGTAACGACGTCACCCGCGATTTCTTCGCGCAACATCTTTACTGCAACGGTGCGACCCAGTGTGAGATCGGTGGCGCGCCAGACGTCGGCCATGCCACCAGAAGCGATCATTCCTTCAAGGCGATAGCGTCCGCCGATGAGGTCACTGGTGTGATGTGGTGCAGCCATTACTGGGAGCAGACGCTAGTTGTGGATTGCCTCCGATGGAGGCATACCCCTTATTCGGCTAGGCGAAATACGATTCCGATAGTTCCTTGACCGGCGTGTGCACCGATGACTGCACCGATGTCACTAACGATGATGTCACCGGTGTAGACGGTCTTCACCATCGCGACGAATGCATCGACGTCTGCGCACTGCGCGTGCAGCAAACCGAGACGTTCAATCTTTCCTTCATGCGAACGAAGTGTCTCAATAAGGAAGGCCAATGCTTTGGAGCGCGTGCGCTGGCGACCAGCTTCTTCCACTTTGCCGTCACGTATCTCAATAAGAGGCTTAATGGAGAGAGCGCTTGCCATCATGGCCTTTGCTCCACCAATTCGCCCACCCTTTTTCAGGTTGTCAAGCGTGTCGAGAGCGGCAACGACGTGTGTGCGGGGGGCCAATTGCTCTGCGCGAGCCACAATCTCTTGCTGTGTGGCGCCGGCTCGTGCCATTTCTGCACACTCAAGCACCGTGAGGCCTTCTCCCATTGACGCGCTGCGACTATCGACGACCACAACTGGGATTTCTGGCTCAAGCGCGCGTGCAGCAAGCACGGCACTTTGCATGGTGGCCGACAAGTCAGACGACAACGCAACCACGACGATGGCCGTTGCACCCTCTGCCTTGAGAGATCGGTAGCACTCTTCGAATTTGCCTTGCGATGGCGCAGCAGTTTCGGGCAACTGTGGCGAAGCAGCACATAACTTCCAGAATTCTGAAGTAGTGATGGTCTCACGGTCAATGTATTCGGTGTCGCCAAAGCGGACACTAAGAGGAACAATGCGAATACCTAAGGCATCTGCCATGTCTTGAGGTAGGTCGCAGGCGGAGTCGGTAACAATTCGAACAGTCATTGCTCAGAAACCGTAGTCGCCTCACGCTGGTCGCGTCGTGCTGACCTGCGGTGAGACCACCACCAGGCCAAAAGAATGAGAAGGAATGAGATGCTCACGAACTGGCCGAATCCTGCGATTGCCGTAACTTTGGCTCGAATTGTGATGAGGGGAACCACCTCTAAGTTCCCCTGTGGTGTTGCTACCCATACAGATACGGGGAATTGGCCACTTGTGCGGGTGGTGGCTGACACAACAACTTCGGTGGTGCTCCCTGCCGGAAGTGTGATGATGCGGCTGGGATTCACCAAGGAAAGCTTGGCGCTATTGAATCGCACACGAACCGTGAGGTTCTCGGCTGATCCATTTCGAATCTGAATTCGGATCGACCCGTTGCGGCTCGAGAGATTCAGAACTGCTGGCGTTGTCACAGTGACCGACTGGCGAGTCGCGCGCAACTGCTTGCGCAAGGCAGAGACATAGGAGTTGGCGTTCTCGAGAGATGGGGAAGATCCAACACCCAACAAGTACGCCCAGGTGTATCTGCGCGCGTCGTCTTCGCTCAACATGGACGTCACCGCGTTTAGTTCAGTACGTGCACTTTGAATGCTGGGCACCCGACTTGTATTCCATTTATCTGGCGCAGGTCCAAAAGAAATCGCAGAAGTGGTGTTGTCGACAGAGTGAGACGCTGCCATATCAATAAGCGTGAATCCGGGTGCGTTGGCAAGAGCTTTAGTCGCAGTGGCCATCAATTGGAATTGGTCGATTGAAGCAATAGGTAAAGAAATCAACATATGGATGAGCGCTGGGTTCATGGCAGCAGCAACAAGATCATCTCCCTGCACAATTGCCTCAGCCGCAACTGCGTATCCGTTTTTCTCTGCTGTGTTGTTTGCAAAACCTGCACCAACAAGATTTGAAATATGTGACACGACAGAAATGCTTTTATTTTCTGCACCGACAGGATGACTAATGATGCTGGCAGGAAGCTCTGTCGTTGCATCTGCACTTGCGTTGTCGCTGAGCAGAATATTTGTGATTCCTGCGTCGCGGAGCAATTCAACCGCATCAGGGTTAAGTCGCTCAGTAGCAACCCACGCGTTGCGTTGAATGGTGACACCTGGAAGGAAACGATTCAGTGTTGCTTCGCCAAGCTTCATCTGAGAAATGAATTCTTGTTGTAAACCAAGACCGGCAAACTCTGCCGGATCACATGGCGCAAATGTGTCTGTTGCGATTGATCGACGGCGCAGTTGGTTTCGTAGATCGAGAAAAAGTTGTTGATCCGTGGGAAGAGCAGATTCTCCCAAAGCGGTAATGATTTGGGGGCTTATTGAAATAGTCACAGGTCCTGTAAAGGATCCTAAAAATGCAATCATTCTCTTCACAGACTCTCGAGTTGCATCATCGAGTTCAATAACACCATCAGTCTTTAACAAAGCCGGTGCTGTTAAACGTAATAGCGGACTAATGGAAAGATTTTGTGTGGTGGCTGACAAAGTTCGTCGATTGACAAACGTGAGAACAGATGAAAGAACTTTCTTAGTTTGAAAATCAACGATTTGAATTGTGACTGGGTACACGCCGTCTTGCGAGATTGACAACGCAGAACTGGTTTTATCCGTTGTGATGATTGGAACAATTGGTTCTAAGTGACCAGCGTAATCGCGATCAACTCGAGACATCGCAACTGAGAACGAATCGCTAACACCAGGAACAACCTCGCCTTTAGCAATTGACGCGAATGAATCCCTGGTAGCAATTCGACGGTGGAGAAGAAACTCAAGTGTGTCTTTGCCGTCGAGCGAGTTACGAACATTTGCATCGAGCACAAAGCGCGCATTGACAGAAGTGAGAATGTTGAAAGGTTGAGCCAAGATGCCAATTTCCGGAATTGGAGAGTCAATCTCTTTCTGACCCGCATGCACAGGAGATGAGATCGCAGCAGTCGCTAATGCGCATGCGGCGAGAACCAACCGGTGTAATCGCATCATGACAGTGTCTTCTCCAGCACGGAAAGACCATAGTCAAGAGTTGCAAAGCCGAACTTGCGATACAGGGCGAGTGCGGCCTCATTGTTGTGGTCTGTATTCACCACAGTGTTGGCGCATCGTCGTGACTGCGTCCAGTTCAGTGCAGATGCCAGAAGTGCGGACGCAACACCTTGTCTCTGTGCATCGGGGTGAACGGCAAGACGTTGAATGAATCCGTGCGACTGGGTGACGCCGGCAAGAACAAACCCATCAATGCGGTTTTCTGCCCGAGATACAAAGATGCGCCAGTGGCGCGTGGCCTTGAATGCTTCTTCGAATGTTGCTGAGTCGAGGGACCATTCCATCCCAAATGCTGCGGCATCGACGTCCAAAATGGCATCGATTGTCGCGCGAGTGGGCCGCGATAACAAGGGCAGAGAGCGCACGAGATGAGTTGAATGGTTCGTTGCGAGCTGTGGAACTGATTGGTCGTGGGACTTTTGCATGAGGACCAGGCATTGAGAAACGCTGAAACCCAAGCGTTCCAGGGGCAAGGACGCTCCGGGGGCCAAAGCACTGGTGCGCACACTGCGATACCCCCACGAACTGATCGTCTGTATCCATGAATTCAAGATGGGTTCATCGGGTAACTGCATCTCGGGGCCGTGGGCACCACTAATAACAAGGAACGCCTTGTGGTCACTATGGGGCCATGGCCGTACTCGTGCACTAACCACCCCAGACCAAATGGTGCCCGTTCGGGGGGAATGCTCGACCAAACTCACCCCCTTGACCGTAGTGCCCCTGCTCCTGTGGCAATGGGGGACTGGGGAGAAAAGAGAACACCTGAGAGCAGTTGGGTGTGCCTAGCCTTCAGAGGACATGATTCCTGCGCGCTTTGCCCCCATTCTCCAGGAGATGGAGCCCCTTGCCGCCCGGTTTCGTGAGGCTGGACACCGCTTGTTCTTAGTGGGCGGCACCGTGCGTGATTTATTGGTGGGTGCAGCCGATGCCAATACCGACTTCTCGGCCATTGACTTTGACGCCACCACAACTGCAACTCCCGAGGACATCAAACGCATCGTCTCGCCAATTGCCGATGCCTTGTGGACTCAAGGTGAACGGTTCGGCACGATTGGTTTGAAAATTGGTGATCGCACATACGAGATCACCACGCATCGCGCGGAGGCGTATTCACCTGATTCGCGTAAACCCGAAGTGCAATTTGCAACGGACATTGATGTTGACCTTTCTCGTCGCGACTTCACGATTAACGCAATGGCATTAGAAATCACTTCTGAATCACCAACGTTGGTAGATCCGTTTGGGGGAGCTGCAGATTTAATGACCGGCGTTTTACGCACTCCGTTGTCACCGCAAGAATCTTTCAGTGATGATCCGTTGCGTATGTTGCGCGCTGCACGATTTATTTCTCAACTTGATGCCACACCAGAGCCAGCACTCGTAGAAGCAGTGACAGCAATGGCGGACCGACTAACAATTGTTTCTGCTGAACGAGTACGAATTGAGTTTGATCGTTTAATGACAACGACAAAACCAAGTAAAGGTTTGTGGTTCTTGTTTGACACTGGTTTAGTTGATCACTTCTTGCCAGAGTTGCGCCTCATGCGTCTTGAGCAAGACCCGATACATCGTCACAAAGATGTACTCACCCACACGCTTGCTGTTGTTGAAAATGTTCAACTGCAGGACGATCGTGAATTTGATTTTCGCATTACGCGACTTGCTGCGTTGTACCACGATGTTGGCAAACCGCGTACTCGAGGATTCAAAGAAGGCAAAGGCGTTACGTTTCATCACCACGAAGTTGTTGGTGCACGAATGACGCGTGAGCGCATGAAAGTCATGAAGTACCCAACAGACGATATTGA